>NYXF01000057.1 GCA_002685455.1 Porticoccus sp.
GGCGGTAAAGTCGATGCGTTTATGATGAGGACTGTAGATATCTTATATGCACTTCCCTTTATGATATTTATCATACTATTGATGGTAATTTTTGGCAGAAATATATTACTTTTATTTCTAGCCATTGGCGCAGTAGAATGGTTAACAATGGCGCGTATAGTTCGCGGGCAGGTTCTGGCCCTCAAGCAGCAAGAGTTTATAGAGGCTGCCGTATCATTAGGATTACCTCATTGGATTATTATTTATCGTCATATAATACCTAATACTCTCAGTCCAGTTATTGTATACACAACCCTAACTATTCCAAGTGTAATGCTTCTTGAGGCTTTTTTAAGTTTTTTAGGACTGGGAATTCAGCCGCCACAGAGCTCATGGGGTTTATTAATATCTTATGGTGTTGAGACTATGGAAGAGTATCCTTGGCTTATTCTTTTTCCAGGTTTATTCTTATCTTTAACCTTATTTTCGCTTAATTTTCTTGGTGATGGGCTTCGAGATGCACTGGATCCAAGAGCATCAAAAGATTAACTTAGAAGATTTTAACTAAAGTTAAATATTATATTTTATATACAAATAATTGATAATTATAGACTTTTTATATGAATTTACTTAGAGTAGAAGACTTAACTATTTATTTCCATAGTCGTAATGGAAAAATTAAAGCGGTTGATAAAATAGATTTTACTTTAAATTATGGTGAAACTTTAGCTATAGTTGGTGAATCTGGATCAGGAAAATCAGTTGCCTCATACAGTCTCCTTAATTTAATTCCATGTCCACCTGGTAAGATAGAAGCTGGCAAAGCTTATTTTGATGGAAAAGATCTATTAAGTTTGAGAAATTCAGAGCTTAGAAAAATCCGTGGCAATGAAGTAGCTATAATATTTCAAGACCCTATGACTAGTCTGAATCCCTTCTTGACAATTGGTGAGCAGCTTCTTGAACCAATAATTTATCATGAGAATAAATCACGTAAAGAAGCAAAGACATTAGCAATAAATATGCTCAATGAAGTTGGATTCAGCAACTCAGAAAATAAATTTTATTGCTATCCTCACGAGTTTTCAGGAGGTATGCAGCAGCGAGTTATGATAGCCATGGCGCTAATAGCAAAACCTAAACTACTTATATGCGACGAACCAACGACAGCTTTAGATGTGACTACACAGGCTCAAATAATCAAACTAATTAAAAAAATTCAACATAAATATAAGCTTTCAATCATATTTATTAGCCATGATCTGGCTGTAGTTGCCGGGTTAGCAAACAAAATTATTGTTATGAAAGAAGGAAAAATTATAGAGCAAGGAACTTCATACGATATATTCTATAAACCAAAAACTCTTTATACAAAGAAATTATTATCATCGATCCTTCGTGGTCAAAAAAGAAAAACAACAGTGATATCTAAAGATATTCTCTTGAAGGTAAGCAATCTTGTGAAATATTTTCCGGTCAATAAAAACAAAATGAGTTGGCCGTCATTTGCTATAAATAACAGAAAAGATATCGATAAAAATTACCTTAAAGCACTTGATGATGTTTCATTTAAGATAAGACGCGGCGAAATACTCGGAGTTGTAGGAGAATCTGGTTCTGGTAAGTCAACCTTGGGCAGAATAATTCTTCAACTAGTCTCGCAAAGTAGTGGTGAAATTCAATTCAGTAATAAAAATTATTCGAAACTCTCCCTTACAGANAGAGCCAATATACGTAAACGGATGCAAATGGTATTTCAAGACCCCTACTCGTCACTTAACCCTAGGATGACAGTATTTGATACCCTTTCTGAGCCCTTGCTGTATCACTCTATAGCAACAACTAAGAATATAGCAAAATATGTTTATAACTTAATAGATGATGTTGGCTTACCAAATTCTTGCGCAAAAAAATACCCACACGAATTTTCTGGAGGTCAAAGACAGCGAATAGCTATAGGTCGAGCGATAGCCACGAAGCCTGAATTTATCATCGCAGATGAGCCAGTTTCAGCGCTAGATGTTACCGTGCAGGCACAAATATTGGAGCTTATATTAAACTTAATTGAAAAGCATAATATGACTATGATGTTTATATCCCATGATCTCTCCGTTGTGAAGTATCTCGCCGATCGTATCGCAGTTATGCGGCATGGAAAAATAATTGAGATTAATGATACAAGTAAAATATTTACATCTCCATCTCAGGAATATACAAAGAAATTAATCGATGCAATACCCTTAGCTGACCCTAAAAAAGAGATCGAAAGACAAGGTCTAATAATGAAGGGTATTTAGATTGTTTTTAATTTTTATCGATTAATCTAATACGGAAATTTTTACCTTTAATTCTGCCCATTGATAGTTTCTTTAATGCTTTTTGATGAAAGTTCGTATCAACAGCGACATATGACCAATTATCTTTAATCTTTATATCTCCTACTCTATCGGCTTCAATACCACCATTACCTGTTAAAGCGCCTAGGATATCTCCAGCACGTACCTTTTGTTTTTTCCCACCATCTATCTGCAGGGTTTTCATCAAAGGCTTAAATAATTTATTTGATAAAACATCAATCGATGGTAAATCTTTGGAAAGAATAATTTGATTGAAGGATCTTTCGAGAAGTTTAATCTTATACTGCTCTTTTTCTGTGTAAAGATTATAGACTTCACCAGAAGCCCCCATGCGTCCAGTTCTACCTATACGATGAACATGAGAATTAATATCTCGAGCAAGCTTGTAATTAATAACCGCAGAAAGTAAGGAAATGTCTATTCCTCTTGAAGCAACATCAGTTGCCACTAAAATCGACAGACTATTGTTAGAAAAACAAACTAATGTTTGATCTCTATCTTTTTGATCAAGATCACCATGAATAGGCAAAGCGCTCAACCCTAGATCTATAAGAAAATCCGCTATAACTACAGATTCTTTTTTTGTTTCACAAAAAATAATTGTTGATTTTGGGCGATATTTAAAAAGTATTAACTTCAATGCATGAATTCTGTTTTTTTCATCTTTCACATGATAATAAATTTGATTAATTTTGCTCTCATCATCTCTAGGTGTAACTTTTATGACCTTTGGGTCTCTCATAACTTCTTTAGAAATAGATAAAACTGATTTTTCAAAGGTAGCACTAAAAAGAAGAGTTTGCCGATCCTTAGGGAGTTCTTCAATAATAGCATTAAGAGAAGCCTGAAAACCCATATCCAACATCCGATCAGCTTCGTCTAAAACAAATGTATTTATATGTTTAAGCGATAGGTTATTCTTGTTTAAGTGATCCAAAATTCTACCGGGCGTCCCTACAACTATATGTGCCCCGTGACCTAAGGACCCCTTTTGTGGACCAAATGGTGAGCCCCCGCATAGTATTAGAACTTTAGTATTGTATGTAGTGCGAGCGAGTTTGCGAATTTCTTCAGCGATCTGATTTGCTAACTCTCGGGTAGGACATAAANCAAGGGCTTGGATTTTAAATTCCTTTAAATCAAGCTTATTTAATAGGCCTAAAGAAAAAGCAACAGTCTTTCCAGAGCCTGTCGTACCCTCTCCAATAACATCAAGACCTTTTAAAATATATGGCAATGCTTTAGTTTGTATGGGCGTCATTTTGCAATAACCTAATGATGAGACGCTCTTAATTAAATCACTTCGCAAAGGGAGTGCTGAAAATTCATTATGATCCACAGAATTTACCGTTTTTTTTTGGCTATAAATTATTGATGATGTTGAAAAAATCTAGTAGGAATCTAAAGAAATTAATTTTAGAAACTATTTTGAATTTTACATAAAAAAATCNCAACAAGTAAAAGTTGGGATTTAGTATAAATTTTTATATAAATAATAATTTACTATTCTTCTTGACTGAGTAACCACATAGTATGCTCAACACTGCCTTCCTCTATACCCTCAGGAATTTCACGAAGTTTGGGATTTTCTTTTGCAGTTGCAAGATCTCTATTTTTTACAACTTCACCTTTCTCGTTGACATACTCACCTGGCTTCAAGTTTTTTGAAATTGCGAAAGCTGGAGCTGGTGCTGTAGATGGATCAGATGAACTACCAAATTTTTCTGTATTGAATTTATCAATATTACTATTTCCAGTAGATGATTCAGTAGCTTCTGAGGCAGGAGCTGCAGCCTCTTCTGACTTTTCGGCACATGCAGCTAGTCCTAATACTAGTACAGATATACCAAGTAATTTAACAATGTTCATTCTCTCATTCCCCTTAAAAATTATTTTTTAAAACTTATATTTAGCATTCAGAAAAAGAGTGCTAAATTGCTATGGTTTTTGAATTTAGATAATTATGAGCCAGTATTCAAATTCATGCATAGCCTTTTCCGAATTTGATTTTAATGACCTTTTCCTAACAAATCTATAGATATATGATCCCTTTATCAATATTTTATAAAATTTTAGGATGAATAATTAAAATTTATATAAAAATCATATATTTATAAAATAAAACNCTTCATTAAATTTTGAAGAGGTCACAATAAATTATTTAACATCAACATACATATATATATTTTAGTATAGTATTTTGGTAAATTTGATTTTTTTATGGATAATTAAACAATTTCCCACTACCAATCAAAAAGGATATTTAATACCAGTTCCCCCTAGCCCGCAATAGCCATTTGGATTTTTTGCGAGATACTGTTGATGGTAGTCCTCTGCATAAAAGAACTCCATGTTAGTTGAAACTTCAGTCGTTATTTTACCGTACCCAGATTTTGACAAAAGATTTTGATACGTCTCTTTACTATTTAAAACAATATCAAGTTGACTTTGATTAGTGCAGTAAACTGAAGAACGGTATTGAGTTCCTAGATCATTACCTTGTCTCATACCTTGTGTTGGATCATGAGAATCCCAAAATATAGAAAGTATTTTTTCTAATGAGACTATCCTAGGGTCATATATAATTCTGACTACCTCAGAATGTCCTGTAAGGCCTGAGCAAACTTCCTGGTAGCTTGGATTTTCTGTATAACCACCAGAGTATCCAACAGCAGTAGTAAATATNCCATCTTCGCTCCAAAATTTTCTTTCTGCACCCCAGAAGCAACCTAATCCTAAAGAAATATCATGAAAAGTTTTTTTAAAGGGCCCGGAAATATTGCGTCCATGAACAAAATGGGATTTTGTGACTATCTGCTTTGTACTCCTACCCTTTATTGCTTTACTTTGATCAATTATTAAGCTTTTTAATGAAACTTCCGGCATATTTTCTCCTAAAAAAATATTTAATCTATTTTACAGTTCATTATTCATTTAATGTACTATATTTATATTTGTAATTCTAATTTATAAATTCGGTAAAAAAATGATTAGTTTATACACTGCAGCAACCCCAAATGGACACAAAATTAGCATTGCTCTGGAAGAGCTTGGTCTTGAGTACTCAATAAATGAGCTTGACTTAGGGAAGAACGATCAAAAGAAATACGAGTACATCANGCTTAATCCTAATGGAAAAATACCTACAATAGTAGACCATGATCATAGTGATTTTGTAGTTTTTGAATCCGGTGCGATTTTAATATACTTAGCTGAAAAAACTGGTAAGTTGCTGTCAAAAGATCCATATAGTCGTTCGCAAACAATACAGTGGCTTATGTTTCAAATGGGTGGAATAGGCCCAATGATGGGTCAAGCTAACGTATTTAACCGATACTGGCATGAGC
>NYXF01000058.1 GCA_002685455.1 Porticoccus sp.
GTTAAATAAAATGATTTTTTGATTATTAAAAAGAATTGTTTCAAATATAGCATCTCCTAATAGGAAGCCTCTGTCCCTAACATCTATTAGAATATTTTTATTATTTGAAAATTTATTATTAAAGTAAGTTATCATTCTTCACGTTGTACTTTATATGACGCATTATTTCTTGTTGTCCTATTTATATTAACAAGGTTTTCTACTTTTTTGTTTAGCTCTAGAAATTCGTTTAGTGGGTCTGAATCAGAGACAATTCCTCCTCCGGAATTAAGATAAGCTCTTTTTTTATTCACTGTTACTGTTCTTATAGGAATATTAAAATCAGAATAACCAGAGAATGATGCATATCCAATAGCACCGCAATAGACACCTCTATTACTATCTTCTAGTTCAGAAATTATCTGCATTGCTCTAATTTTTGGAGCTCCTGTAACTGATCCTCCAGGCATACAAAAATTCAAAATATCAAATATATCACTTCCCTTTTTTATATTTCCTTCAATATCTGAGACTAAATGATGAACATTATTATAGGTTTCTACTTCTGCAAGTCTCGTGACTTTTACTGAACCTGGTTTACAAGCTTGAGAAATATCATTTCTTAATACATCAACAATCATAAGATTTTCTGCATTATCTTTTTCACTTGCTTTTAAAGTGGCAACTAATTTTCTGTCTTCTAATTCACTTTGTCCCCTCTTAATTGTGCCCTTGATTGGCGACACCTTGATTTTGTTACCCTCAAGTCTTAGAAATCTTTCTGGCGAATAAGATAATATTGTAAAATTTGAATTTTTAATAAAGCAGGAAAAAGGTGTTTCTGTATTTTCTCTGTACTTTAAATAATATTGAACGGATTTAAAATCATTAGGTATTTTTGACAAAAATCTTTGTGTTATATTAGCTTGGAAGATATCTCCATCTTTAATGTATTTAAGAACTTTTTTTATTTTTGAAATATATTTTTTCTTTGTAAAATCTTTCTTCCAATTAAATCCTTTTAGTTTTACTTTAGCGTTATTTAATCTTGGAATTGAATATAAATTTTTAGCTTTTTGTAAGCGTACTTCATGATTTACTTTATTTTTAACCTCATTATTAAGATCACACGAAAATAAAAATGCTTTCTTAAATTTATTATCAAAGGCAAAAACAATATCAAATAATCCTAAATAGATATTAGGAACAATCTTTTCATTTTTTTTATTATTTCTTATTTTTTCATTAATTAAACCGGATTCATACGATACATATCCAGCATAACCACATTGAAAATGCGGTAAGCTTCTTATTTTTTTAAAATTGACTTTTGATAATATATTTCTTGCTTTTATAAATTCTCTTGATGAAAAATTTATATTTTTCTTATTTATTTTAATGGAGTCTATCGGATCAAACGCAATATATGAATATCTATTATTTTTTGAAATAGTATTATTCGCACTGTCTAAAAAAATAAGATTATTCTGATCTTGAAATCTTAATAGTGCATCATGAGGATTTATGTAATCAAGTTTTTCTGTTTTAATTCTAATTCTTTTCATAGTTTTTGTTTGGTAGGGATATCCGGAGTCGAACCGGAACGCCCGAAGGCACCAGATTTTGAGTCTGGCGCGTCTACCAATTCCGCCATATCCCCATTTTACAAATTATTCTTTAAACCATTATTATAATCAATAAGAGCCTAAAATTATTATGTATGCTAATATATGTATATTACCATAAATTATGTTAAACTCTATTTANCAAAAATTTAAGCTATATTTCGTCTCTAAAACTTTACAGTTCTCTAACAGTCCGTNNGCGTATCCTTTTCTATTTNTAATTTGCNTAGCAGAAGCAATTATATTTCCATTNCCTCAAGAAATTATTATGATTCCAATGATGGCAGTCAATAAAGCCAGGGTTTATATGATTGCATTCATTTGCCTTACTGGCTCTTTAGCGGGTGCTGTTATTGCTTATTTCATAGGACTGTTTCTATTTGAAAGCATTGGGATACTTATACTTGAAACCCTAAACATGAATGACGCTTTCTATAATTTTGTGAGCGANATTGAACAATATGGNTTTTTATATGTGTTTATTGGGGGCTTTACTCCTTTACCTTTTAAAGTTGTAACTTTATCNAGCGGTTTTCTAAATATTAATTTTTTAATATTTATTCTTGCTTGTGTTTTATCAAGATCAATAAGNTTTTTTTTAATTGGNTTCNTAATTAAGACGTACGGTGAGCAAGTAATGCGNGAATTTGAGAAAAGATTAACTCTTTATTCAATTTTTTTTATAATAATAATATTATTAATTTTATTTTATATAAGCGCTTGATTAAATTATGAACTCTATAAATATAAACCTATNCATCTCATTAATTGTATTGATTATAGTCTTTATTCTCGAATATATTTTCAAATTAATTCCGTGTGATATGTGCNTAGTCGAAAGATACCCTTACTANGCTCTTATTTTATTAAGNNTTNTNGCAATGTATTTAGTAAGAATAGAAAAAGNAAAATTAAGAAAAATANTTGATTATGTCTCAATCTCAACAATNTTNTTTGGCTTCATTTACACTCTNAGGCATGTTGGTGTTGAAAGAGGCATTATTAAACTAAGTACTGAATGCTCAGGTGCGCTAATTAATACCTCAGATAAGNCAGCATTGCTTGAGGAACTGAATCAGGCTGCATTAGTAAGATGCGATGAGGCAACTTATTTATTTAACTTTATATCGATTGCAGAATCTAACTTGATTTTGATGACTTTTCTATTATTTATAAATATATATTTTTTAGTAAAAAAGTGATGAACGCAAAAAGAAAAATTTTAGAGAAAATTGTTAGAGTTGACCAAGCCGGCGAGGTGGGTGCTCAACAAATTTATGAAGGCCAAAAATTAGTATTTAAGATTTTAAAAAATAAAAAAGATTATGATCAAGTTTCTCATATGGCTATAGAAGAACAGGAACATCTTGACTATTTTAATGAGCTTGCAAAAAAAGAGTCCATAAAATCAACTAAAATGTAAAATATATTTGGTATTGGTGCTTATGCAATGGGTATTGGAACTGCCCTATTGGGACGAAAAGCTGCATATGTTTGTACTGAGGCAGTAGAAGAAGTTATTGAGGCCCATTATCAAAAACAAATAGATGAACTAGAAGGTATTCACGATGATGTAAGAGAAAAAATAATTAAATTCCAAGAAGATGAAGTAGAACATAAAAATACGGCCATTAACCAGGGGTCTCAACAAACATTTGGTTATAGCATTTTGAGAAAAACAATTAACGAGACTACTAAGCTTGCAATCTTTATGGCAGAAAGATACTAGTTATTTTTCTAGTTGTATATCCCAGTATAGAAAATCCATCCAACTCTCGTGAAGAAAATTTGGTGGAAATGATCTTCCACATTTGTCTAAATCAGCCATTGTAGGAACCTTGGGATAGTTCTTGGGCTTCATGCCCGAGTGTTTGAGAAGTTTACCACCTTTTTTTACNTTACACATTGAACATGCAGTTACAATATTTTCCCATGTTGTTTCTCCNCCNTGNGCTCTAGGCAATAAATGNTCGAATGTTAAATCTTTTTTNGAACCACAGTANTGGCAACTAAANTTGTCTCTTAAAAANACATTNAATCTNGAAAAAATAGGATTTCGAGTTGGCTTAATATAAGTCTTTAAACTTATGACNCTTGGCAAATACATCTGGAAGCTTGGACTGCTAATTTCACGGGTGTAATTAGAAACAATATTTACTCTTCCTAAAATTACTGCTTTTACACTNTCTTGCCAACACCACAGGGAGAGAGGATAATGACTTAATGGACGAAAGTCAGAATTCAATACTAGAGCAGGACATTTTTCTAATGGCACACGAACAGTCATACAAATATAATATATGCATATGCATCTNAAATTCAAAAAAATTTTGTGTGAAATTAATTTGAAAATTTTTCAGTTATGAAGTCTATGGCAATTGAAAGTCCGTCTTGGGCAATTGAATGTGGAGTATTTGGTGAAATGTGGGCTTTAACATCTAAACCAAGCCCATTTAATTTTTTTTCAGCTTCAATTGTATCTTGGTAAGGCACCATTGGGTCAGCGTCACCATGAATGAGATAAATGGGAGGCTTAGACTTTAACTCTTTATCCAACAATTCTGGTGCAATTAATCTACCTGAAAATCCTACAATTGCCCTTATTGGCTTTGGTCTCCTTAGACCAACGTGAAGGCTCATCATAGTTCCCTGACTAAAGCCAACAAGGGCTAAATCTTGATCAGTTANATTGTAATGCTCAAGTTGCTCATCAATAAACTTACTAAGTNTATCGGCAGCGGTTAAAACACCTTTCCAAATTGTAGCAGGATCNCCCGATTGAAAATCAAACCACTGATAACCCATAGGATTCATGCCGCATTTCTCTGGTGCATTAGGAGATAAGAAAACTGCATCNNGGAGCGTTGGNTGAAAATAATTAGCTAAGCTAATTAAATCATTTCCATCTGCACCATATCCATGACAAAAAATCACAATTTTTTTTGGGTTCTGTGAGTTAGCTGCTTCAATAACGGGGCCATTAAGAATTGACATTAGGAAACTCTTTTCTCAACAATTCCGACAATATCGCTCATAATATCTTTGAGCTGATAGTTTTTTGGTGTGTATACNGCTTCNACTCCATTNTTGATTAATAGNTTTTCATCTTCGGTCGGNATGATCCCTCCAACAATTACTGGTATGTCATCTATTTTATTTTTTTTCATTTCATTCATAATTTCTNCNACAAGTTGGACATGTGANCCGGAAAGAATAGAGAGACCGATAATATGAACATCTTCTTCAACTGATGATTTAACTATTTGTTCAGGTGTNAGCCTTATTCCNTCATATAAAACATCCATNCCACAATCACTNGCNCTCACAGCTATTTGTTCAGCACCACTCGAGTGACCATCAAGNCCTGGCTTNCCAACAAGGAACTTAATACGTCTACCGATTTTATCTGATATATCCTCAACTCTTTTTCTNATTGCACTGTAATCATCATTGTTGGTTGGCTGTATATTGCTTATACCTGTTGGTGCTTTAAATTCTCCAAAAACATCTCTTAANACCGCAGACCATTCACCTGTTGTAACTCCAGCTTTGGCAGCAGCTATAGATGGTTCCATCATATTGCTTCCATTATTTGCCGCATCAATCANATCTTTTAATGCTTTATCTGCGGCNCCCTGGTCTCTATTTTTTCTCCATTGTTGAATAGCATTCACTTGTTCACTTTCAATTTTGGGGTCTATTGTCTCTATTCCTCCATCAGAAGAAGTCAAAGGTGANNCTTCNGTTTCTATAAAATCATTCACACCAACAACAATTTGTTCTTTGCTATTTATTTTTCTCAATCTTTCTTTTTGTGAATTAACAAGTTCTTGTTTCAAATAACCACTTTCAACTGCCTTAACAGCACCTCCTATCGACAATATATGATTAAATTCTTCATATGCCGCTTCCTCAAGTGCTTTAACTTTTTCATCTACAACTTTTGAGCCATTAAATATATCCTCAAAATGTAGTAAGTCTGTTTCAAAGGCTACAATTTGCTGAAGCCTCAAAGACCACTGTTGATCCCACGGCCTTGGCAAACCCATTGCTTCATTCCATGCAGGTAATTGAACAGCCCTAGCTCTTGCATCTTTTGACAGAACAACGCCAAGCATTTCTATCAAAATTCTATAAACATTATTTTCTGGTTGCTGCTCAGTTAACCCAAGACTGTTAACTTGCATGCCGTATCTAAATCTTCTATTTTTTGCGTCTTTAACTTTATATCGTTCCTTAGTAATTCGATCCCATAAAGAAACAAAAGCCCTCATCTTACACATTTCAGTGATAAACTTAATTCCGGAGTTAACAAAAAAACTTATCCTACCGACAACATTCTCAAATTCTTCATCGGTTAATGTTTTGGAAGACTGCACTTTATCAAGATATGCAACAGCAATTGAAAGTCCAAAAGCAAGCTCCTGCTCAGGTGTTGCTCCTACTTCAACTAGATGATAGGGACAAACATTAATTGGATTCCAGTTAGGCATTTCTTTAAATGTAAAAGTAATGACATCAGAAATAATTCTTAAACTAGGTTCTGGAGGTAGAATATAAGTGCCTCTCGATAAATATTCTTTTAGAACATCATTTTGAGTTGTGCCTCTAAGCTTGCTTCTTTCAATGCCTTGCTCATCAGCTACCGCTATATACAAACTAAGTAACCATGCAGCAGTTGCATTGATAGTCATTGAAGTGTTCATTTTATCTAAAGGGATTTGATTGAACAAAGACCTCATATCCCCAATGTGTGAAATTGGAACTCCTACCTTGCCTACTTCGCCTTTTGACA
Organism: Porticoccus sp.; assembly: GCA_002685455.1. The sequence continues at coordinate 6,400 of NYXF01000058.1, forward strand.
GTATGTGATCGCTATCATAGCCAGTTTGTGTTGGTAGATCAAAAGCTACAGATATACCGGTTTGACCCTTTGAAAGGTTCTTAAGATATAGTTCATTTGACTTTTTGGCAGACGAATGTCCTGCATAAGTTCGTATAAGCCAAGGTTTATCCATTGTTTTTTAACGTTTTTTTTGTGAATAATTAAATCGTTTTCACTAAAATGTATATACTAATCTATTTTAAATGGCTATAAACCTAGAAAAAAGAAACATTAGATTTATATAATTTACACTACAGGAGCTAGTTTATGACGACTGAAGAAAAAGATATTTATGCAATCGGTGAGGTCCCGCCTCTTGGATACATCCCAAAAAAAATGCACGCATGGGTTATTAGAAGAGACCGTCATGGCAATCCCATGAAGTCATTTCAGGAAGAAGAATTTGATATACCTGAAGTTGGATCNAACGATGTATTAATTTTTGTTATGGCCGCTGGTGTTAATTATAATGGAGTTTGGGCAGGTTTAGGTAAGCCTGTATCTACTTTGGACATNACTAAAAAAGATTATCACATTGCAGGTTCAGATTGTTCAGGAATAGTTTGGAAAGTTGGCTCTGGAGTCAAAAAGTGGAAAGTAGGAGATGAAGTAATTATTCATGGAATGCAATGGGATCATGAAGATGCTGAAGTTAACGGTGGTGAACCAATGGTTTCAAAAACAAACAAAGTGTTTGGTTACGAAACGGCCGACGGGACTTTTGCACAATTTACATCTGTTCAAGCTCATCAGGTCTTGCGTAAACCACCAAACCTGTCTTGGGAAGAAAGTGGTTGTTACATGTTAACGCTTGCCACAGCGTATAGAATGCTTTTTGGTCATGCGCCTAANGAATTAAAACCTGGAGAGTTTGTTTTAATATGGGGAGCGTCAGGTGGTCTTGGAAGTATGGCGGTACAACTTGCAAAAATTGTTGGTGCAAAACCTATTGGTATTATCTCGGACAACTCAAAAATTGATTATGTAAAAAGTCTTGGGGCTGTGGGAGTGCTAAACAGAAAAGACTTTAATTGTTGGGGTGAACACCCAGATATTGATGATGCTGAAACATATGGAAATTATATGAAAGAAGTAAGAAAGTTTGGAAAGGCTCTATGGGAGTTCACAGGAAAAGGTAACAATGTGGACATGGTCTTTGAGCACCCAGGAGAAACAACAGTTCCTGTCTCTTGCTTTGTAGTAAAACCNGGNGGAATGGTTGTTATTTGNGCTGGTACAACTGGCTACAATTTAACTTTAGATGCAAGATATCTATGGATGCAAAGTAAAAGGCTNCAGGGCTCACACTTTGGAAANTCAAANCAAGCTAACGCAGCAAANGANCTTGTTATTGATGGNACTTTAGATCCTTGTATGTCTGANNTNTTTGCATGGAAAAATATTCCNGATGCNCATGANAAAATGCTNAANAANGANCATAAAGGTGGCAANATGTCTGTTCTNGTNGGTGCNGCAAANGAAGGNCAAAANTCTCTNAACTAANTATNANANTATGAACCAATTAATTTNAAAATGNCANAAAGCNCTTATTACNGTNGATAANTATTANGANGCNGCTTTGCANCATGTNAGANGCGAACTTATAATTGATGGAAAATTATCAAGAGATAATCTTGATAAAGAGCAGCATGCAGCACATGGGCTTTCATGGATTGCAGCTTATAGGGCTACTCTTAAAGAGATGGTAAATTGGGCAGAAAGTTTAGATAAGGATTCTGCTTTCAATGAGACGGAGCAGCTTATGCTTCAAATCATATTCTCAGAATATTGTGCACAGATAAAATCAGGTATTCCAATGTCACAACTCGAGTATGTGCGACCACAAGACCTAGGGCTTAAAAATGGTTTATTTCAAGAGAATGGAACTGAAGAATTTAATGATCTAATTCTAAATGGCAACAGTGCTGATGATAGAATGAAACTTGCACAGTTATTAAAGGATGGTTTCAGCAGCAAAAACTTTGGAAACAGTAATCTTGACGAGACGACATCTATTATCAGAGACCAGTTTAGAAAGTTTGTTGAGGACGATGTGACGCCACATGCTCATGAATGGCATTTGAAAGATGAGTTAATACCAATGCAAATTATTGAGAAGATGTCAGAGATGGGAGTTTTTGGTCTCACAATCCCTGAAGAATATGGCGGCTTAGGAATGTCTCGTTTTGTAGACTGTGTTGTGACAGAAGAGCTCGCTCGGGGATATATTGGCATTGGATCATTGGGAACACGCGGTGATATTGCAGCTGAACTTCTAATAACAGGTGGAACTGAAGATCAAAAATTAAAATTCCTTCCTAAAATTGCATCAGGTGAAACTTTACCATGCGCAGTACTCACAGAACCTCATTCAGGTTCTGATATGGGCTCCTTCAAAACAAGAGCAGTAGCAAATGGTGAGCATTACACAATTACTGGAAATAAAACTTGGGTGACACATGGTGCACGTAGTGACGTGATGATGCTCCTTGCCCGAACCAATCCTGACGAAAAGGGCTATAAAGGTTTATCAATGTTTTTGGCTGAAAAGCAAAGAGGTGACGATGATAATATGTTTCCTGATGATGGCATTAGCGGTGGTGAAATTGAAGTCTTGGGATATAGAGGGATGAAAGAATATGAAATGGCATTCGATGGATTTAAAGTAAAGAAGGAAAATCTATTAGGCGAAGAAGAAGGTAATGGATTTAAACAGATGATGGAAACTTTTGAGTCAGCAAGGATACAAACTGCTGCAAGGGCTTTAGGTGTTGCTCAATCAGCTTTTGAAACATCGATGCAATATGCTATTGATAGATTGAATGTTACTGGCCAATCACTTTATGATAAGCCAAGAAATGCCTCTAAAATTGTATCAATGGCTACTGAAATAATGGCGGCAAGACAATTAACTTATTACGCGGCTAGAGAAAAAGATAAAGGTCACAGATGTGATCTTGAAGCAGGTATGGCTAAAATGCTTGCTGCAAGAGTTGCTTGGGCTTGTGCTGATAATGGCTTGCAAATACATGGCGGTAATGGTTTTGCACTTGAATACCCAATCAGTAGAATACTATGTGACTCAAGAATATTGAATATATTCGAAGGCACAGCAGAGATACAGGCAGACATTGTCACTCGCAGATTAGTGTCAACAAATCCATCTTAAAATGCCAGGTTTTTTATATTATCTATTAATTCCCATTTCTTTACTAGCAGTGCTAGCCGTATTGGGTACAGGAATATATGCTATGTTTAAGGGTGGAGACTTTAATAAAAAATACGCAAATAAATTAATGCGGTTAAGAATTACACTTCAGTTTGTCGCTATTGTCATTATCATGAGCGCATTGTACTTCTCTACTAATAGTTAATGGTAAAACTCAATAAAATTTATACTAAGGCAGGTGATAAGGGTAAGACTGGTTTAGTTAATGGTAAAAGAATCTTCAAAGACAACATTCGCATCAAAGCATACGGAACAGTAGATGAGCTGAATTCAATACTAGGTATTGTTAACCTTTATACGAGGTCAAGCATAAAAAGAATAACTTCAGAAATTCAAAATGATCTTTTTGATTTGGGAGCTGATCTTGCAACGCCTATTGAGGCAAAACCAAAATATAAGCCACTTCGAATTACTAGCAATCAAGTTGACAGAATAGAAATGATAATTGACAAATATAATAAAAAATTAAAACCCCTAGGTTCTTTTGTATTGCCTGGAGGAAGTAAAGCTGCGTCATTTTTTCACAACGCACGAACTGTAGCAAGAAGAGCTGAAACTTTAATTGTAACTTTATCAAAAAAAGAGATTATCAATGAGCAGGCCCTTAAATATATCAATCGTTTATCAGATTTGTTTTTTGTGCTATCACGTGTAGAAAATGATAATGGAAAAAAAGATATTCTGTGGAAGCCTGGCAAGAATGTATAAATATGTTTACTCAAATAAAAAAGGTATTATAAATCAATTATGAAAATTTTAGTCCCTGTTAAACGTGTTATCGACCCTTACGTAAATATTAGAGTTAAATCTGATCAATCTGGTGTCGAAACTGAAAATGTAAAAATGTCAATGAACCCTTTCTGTGAAATTGCAGTTGAAGAAGCGATTAGGTTGAAAGAAGCTGGAAAAGCTGAAGAAATAATTGCTGTTTCAATAGGAAATCAGTCATGCCAAGAAACCATAAGAACGGCATTAGCAATGGGCGCGCATAGAGGAATACATGTTTTAACTGAAGAGAAAATTGAACCAATATCAATCGCAAAAATTTTATCTAAAATTTGTGAACAAGAATCTCCAGGATCAGTTATCTCTGGTAAACAAGCAATTGATGGTGACAATAACCAGACAGGACAGATGTTAGCAGCACTAACTGATATGCCTCAGGGAACGTTTGCGTCAAAAATTGAAATAGATTCAGATAAAATTAAAGTCACTCGAGAAATTGATGGTGGCTTACAAACAGTAAGCTTAA
>NYXF01000002.1 GCA_002685455.1 Porticoccus sp.
CTAAACAATTTGATAAGATTATATTTAGTTCAGATTCTGAAAAATATTATAGTATTTTGATAAAATATTTAAAAAAAGATAAATTAAATTATAGTAATTTAATTTTTGATAAAAGACAAAAAACTCATTCAATTAAGACTTCTAAAATTTTTGATTATTTAAAGTATGATTTAATTGAAAAATTTAAATTAAAAAAAAATGATCTTTTAGTTCAAATGCTTCCTACATGTCCTTTACGATCAATCAAAACTATAAAAAAAACAATTAAATATTCTTTGGCATATAATAAAAATTATTTTTCCGCATGTGAGTATGACTTTCATATAACTTTTAGTTTTTCATCAAATGGAAATAACTGGAAGCCAGTATTTAAAAAATCACCAATGATTTCAGGTAATACTCAAAGTCAGAGTCAAAAAAAATTTTACCATCCAAATGGAGTTATAAATTGTTTACATGTAAAAAATTTAGGTAAAAATAAAAAATCGATCTATCAAAGTGCAGTACCAATGATGGTTCCTAAAATTGAGGCTTTTGATTTAGATAGTGAAGAAGATTTAAGGATTTTAAAAAAAATTTTCTAGATTAAAATAAATTGAAGCTATACTACTAATACTTGAAAATGTAATAACATGAACGATATTAATTTATCCAAATTTAATCAATTTAAAAGGTATAAAAACCAAAATAAAAGCATAGCTTTAATTATCCCTGGAAAAAAAATTTTATCAAAAAATTTTGGTTCAAAAATAAATGAATACGATGTATCTATCAGACTTAATACTGGACCTACAGATGGATTTGAAAAAAATGTAGGTAACAAAACTTCACTTAGAATATTAAACTATCCTTGTTTTATGAGAATAAATAACTTCAAGGTAAGACGACAAAACTTTGAGCTAGATGAGTTTTTTAAATTTAACAGAGATAAGAATAATGCAGTTTTTTTAGATAAATATGTTGAAAAAAAAAAGGAACTCATTCAAAGTTGTATGAGAAAAGATGCAAATTATCAATTTTTATTCGTTAATCATTTAATTAAAATATTTGATTTTTGTCTATTAACAAATTTTTTACCTAAATTTTTATATCTTTTTTTAGTTGATTATATTTTACTAAAAAGAAAATTTTCTTTAGGATTTTTAGTTATAAATTTATTAATCAAAGAAAATTTAAATTTTACTGTTTTTGGATTAGATCTAGAGGAAGATATGCACAACAGAACCCATTATTATAAAAATCATAAGCCAAGTAACGATCACAACTTATCACTCGAAAGAAAAGTATTAAAAAAACTGTATAATAAAAAAAAATTTAAAATATATTCCTGATAGATGATACTAGTAACAAGAAAATATCTCAAAGCAAGCTATTTTGAAATTTTAGTAGATTTTTTTAAAAATAAAAAATTATTCAAAAGGTTTGTCTAATGTGTGGTTTTTTTTTATCAATATGTAATGAAGATAATTTTTATATTCGACAAAATAGTCAATCTTTAAATCACAGAGGACCTGATGCAAATCAGGATTTCGAAATTTTTGATGATAAAATTAATTTTTGCAAAGGGGACTCGAATTATCATGGTTTCTTTAATAGACTTTCAATAAGAGGCTCAAATGAAAATCAAATGCAGCCTATTAAATTATCAAATAATAAAATTCTTTTATATAATGGTGAAATTTATAATACTGAATTTCTAATTAACAAATTTAAGTTAATTACACATAATAAATTTTTAGACACAAAAATTTTAGGTGAGGGAATTGATAAATTTGGATTAGAGTTTTTAAATTATTTAGATGGCATGTTTGCATTATTAATTTTAGATATTAATAATAAACAAATTACTATCATTAGAGATTATTTTGGAATAAAGCCTCTTTATTTTTATCAATCGGAGAAAAATTTAATTGTTTGTTCAGAGTTAAAGCCAATTATTAAATCAATAAATCCGAGTAAAATTTCTATTAATTATGAATACTTTGCAAATTCAAAAAATATGATGGATGAAGCTTTAGGACAAACTCCATTTAATAATATTAAAAAATTATTACCTCAACAAATAATTGAATTTTCTTTTAAAAATAGGAAAATTAAAAAATTAAATGAAAAGTTTTTAGATTCTAGAGTTTTAAATCAATATGAAAATAAAATTAAAAATCCAATAGAGATTTTTAAAACTCAAATCAGTGATTATAAAATGAATGATAATAAGTCAGGTTTGCTTTTGTCTTCAGGTGTTGACTCTAATGTTTTGTTAAAATTATTAAATAGCCAAAATAATTTTACTTTTAAATCGGGGGAGGTGAATATTGATGAGGATATTATATTAAAAAAAAATAAAAAAATTGATAATAAAGCAGTAGAATTACCAGCAGAAAAATTGTTAAGTTTTTTTGAAAAATTTTGCAGCAAAAGCTATGAAATAGAAGATAATATTGGTGTAGCAGCCCAAATGGGTTTGTACGAAAAAGTTTCCCAGAATAAAGAAATTAAAGTCGTATTTAGTGGCCAAGGTGCTGACGAAATGTTTTTCGGTTATGATGTGGGTGTAAATTTGTTTTTTCAGGATTTAATTAATAATTACAATTATAAAGATTTTATAATTAACGAAAAATTATTAAATAATTATGACGATTTGAGCTGGAAGATAAAATTGGATAAATTAAGAGATCAATACTTGCCAAAATTTAATTTAAAAATTTTAATAAATAACTATTCTCAAATATTCAATGGATCTTTTAAAAAAAATAAAATTAAAGATCTCAATTTATTGTTAAGTTACTTCGAAAATAGATTGAAAAAAAGATTACCTAAATTATTAAGATGGGAAGATTTGTCATCAATGCATTACTCTATAGAAACAAGATTACCATATCTAAATCTATATTATTACAATATTAGGAAAGAGCTAAATCTTAAATATTTTTTTTCGCCTCTAGGAAATAAATTTTTTTTAAGAAAATTTCTAAATAGTGATAATAGAGAAAACAATAACTTTGATCAGACTAAAAAACTTGGTTATACAATTAATTCAAATAAAGTTTTTTCTTTAGCAAATAAAGATAAAGATCTTACGGATATATCTAAAGAAATAAATTTAGATATAACAAGTGCATATAATCTTTCTTTAATTTATTGGACTAAAAATTTTAACAAGTTTAATGAAATTAAATATTTGTTAAAAGAAAATAAGCAGGTATTTTATTAATTAATAATTTATTTTTATATGAAAATCATTAAACCAAAATTAAGTGTAGGAATTGTTGGATGTGGAAGAATATTTAAAAAACATTATTATGCTATTTCAAGAAATAAAAATTTAGTTCTAAAATCAATTTGTGATATTAATTCTCAAAAGTTAAGTAATTTAAACTTTGTAAAAAATTTAGATAAAATAAATAAATATACAAATTTAACTTTATTTTTAAAAAAAGAAAAACTAGATATTTGTGTTATCTGTACACCTAGTGGTCTTCACCCAAAACATGTAAATTTAGCATCAAATTACGTAAAAAATATTATCTTAGAAAAACCTATGTCAACCTCGCTTAGACTTGCGTATGGAATGATTAAAAATACAGAAAAAAAAAAATGCAACGTTTTTATTGTAAAACAAAATAGATTAAATAAACCTGTTATTTTTTTAAAAGATATATTAGCAAAAAAATTACTTGGAAAAATAAAATTAATTACCACAAGAGTAAGATGGAGTAGAAATTTAGAATATTTTAATCAGGCAAAATGGAGAGGTAAATGGAAAAGTGATGGAGGCGTATTAGCAAATCAGTCCTCTCATTATTTAGATCTTCTTTTATGGTTAATAAATAGTAAAATAAAAAGTGTTTCTGCATTATCAACAAAAATAGTTGATAAAATTGAAGCTTATGACACTGTCATTGGAAACGTTAAGTTTTCAAACAATACAATCGCAAATATAGAAGTGACTACCGGGTCCTTACCAAAAAATTTGGAGGGATCAATTTCTGTATTTGGTCAAAAAGGAACAGTTGTAATCAATGGAAATTCAGTAAATATTTTAGAACATGCATATTTTAAAAATAAAAAAATTGATAAAAAAAATATATATTCTGAGTTTCCCAAAGATGTATATGGTTTTGGCCATCAAAGATTTTATAGTGAAGTCAGTAAAATAATCACAAACAAATTAAATAATACATTTAGTTTAAAAAGTTCAATTCAATGCATAGAATTAATACATGCCATGTATAGATCATCTAAACTAAATAAAACAATTAATTTGAGTTCTAAGAAAAATAAAAGTTTTGATAAAATGGAAGCTTAAAATATGTGTGGAGTTATTGGATTGCAGTTTTCAGATGATGTAAAAAAGATGAAATTTTATATTGGATTAAAAATACATTTCGTGTTTCTGGTAGGAGAGGCAAAGATTCCAGCGGTATATCACTACTATTTGTAAAAAATAATATTAATCAAATATATACCTTTAGGTCTGAACAATCTTGTGAGAAATTAATTAATTACACCCCATTAGTAGATCTAATTACTAACAAGATTAAAAAAAATTTTAAATTAAGATTTATTATATCTCAAACAAGACTTGCAACAAATGGTGATACAATTAATGAAAATAACCAGCCAATAAAAAGTCCAAAAAAAAAAATTTTATATGTTTTTAATGGAATTATTACAAATAGTGAAAAGATAAAAAAAAAGTTTAAAATTTCCAAAAAATTTAAAAATGATGGAATAGCGTTATCTATAATTGACGAGAAGTATTCAAATATAAAATATTTAGAGGGAGCTTACTCATTTATAAAAATGTCTGTAGATACAAATCCAAAAATTTCATTCATGACAAATAATGGTTCATTATATGTTTCTAATAATTTAAAAAAAAATCTTAAGACATTAATCATGTCTGAAGAAAGTTTTTTCAAACAACTGCATGTTGAAAATTACAATCAAGTTAAAAAAAATAAATTATTTGAAATTAAAACTAATGATGTCATTTTAAATAGTAAAATATTTGTTGAAAAAAATATTCTACAACAAAACCATAAAGTAAAAGTATTTAACGTAATTAAACCTAAGATAAGTAAAAAATTAGAACACAAAATAAGAAATAGAATTAATTTAAATAATTATAATATAAATAGATGTAAAAAATGTGTTTTACCAAATACTCATCCATTTATTTTATTTGATGAAAAAGGAGTTTGTAACTTTTGTAATAATGAAAAAAAACTTAAATTAAAAAATAAAAAAATATTTTTAAAAAAACTATTAAATATTAGAAAAAGATTTGGTGATAATAAAATTTTGTTAGCATTATCGGGTGGAAGAGATTCGTCTTATGCGCTACATATACTTTCACATGAATTAGGTTTTAAACCAAGAACATATACATACGATTGGGGATTAAATACTGACTTAGCAAGAAGGAATGTTTCAATAATGACAGGAAAGTTAGGTATTGAGAATATTATAATTGCAGCAAATTTGAGGAAAAAAAGAGAATATGTAAAAAAAAATATTAATGCATGGTTACGAAAACCACATTTAGGTATTGTTCCATTGTTTATGGCGGGAGACAAACAATTTATATCAAATGCTAAAATATTAAAAAATGAAATTGATACTAAAATTGAAATATTTGCTGCTAATCTTCATGAGGTTACTCAGTTTAAAGAGGAGTTTTCAGGTATTCAAATGTGGAAAGGAAATTCAGGTTTTGGAGAGTCTATGAAGGTAATGCCACAATTAAAATTGTTGTTATTTTATGGAATACAATTCCTGAAAAATACAAAATATCTTAATAATTCGCTTCTAGACTCGTTTAATGGTTTTTTAAATTATTATCATGCAGGTGTAAATAAAATACAAATTTATGATTATTTTGATTGGGATGAGGATGTAATTAACAACGTCTTAATAAATAAATATGGTTGGGAAACTGCCAATGACACAACTACTACATGGAGAATTGGAGATGGAACTGCTGCATTTTATAATTTTATTTATTTAATTTTTGCCGGATTTACCGAAAATGATGTTATTAGGTCTAATTTGATAAGACAGGGTAAGCTTACTAGAAAAAAGGCAATAAACTTAATTAAAAATGAAAATATACCGAGATATTCTACATTAAATTGGTATTTTAAATTGTTTGATTTAGACTTCAGTAGAACAATTAATACAATCATAGATCAAGCAAATAAACTAAAAATAATATAATGAAAAAAAATTTATTAGTTGGCATCATCTTTTATAATGAATTGAATAACTTAAATAAATTAATTTTAAATATACCTAAAAATAAAAACTATGATATTTGTTTCGTAAATGATGGGTCAACAGATGGATCTGAAAATTTAATTCCTAAAAAATTTACTGTCATCACTCATAAATTTAACAAAGGATATGGCGCAGCTGTAAAATCAGTATTTCAGCTAGCAAAAAAAAAATATAAGTATGTATGTATATTTCCAGGAGATAATCAAAGAAAATTCCTAGATATTGAAAAGCTTTATAAAATTACAAATTCAAAAAAAAAAATATGATATTATTATCGGATCTAAATTTCATAAGATTAAATTTATTCCTTTTAGAAGAAAAATAGGAAATCAATTTTTTTCATTAATTTCAAGATCATGGAATAATAAAATTTTAGATGTTATGTCTGGTTTTAAAATATACAAAGTAAAAACTACTTATAAACTTTTAAAGATTTTACCTCAAAATTATTCATTTGATGTGTGTTTAAATTATTTATCATGCAAAGAAAATTTTTTACTAAAAGAGAAAGATGTATTCTGTAATTACAAGGACCAAACTTCAAAAATGTCTAGTATTATATATGTATCTTTGAAAATCCTTTTTGATTTGTTTGTAGTATTTATTAAATACAAAAAAAAATGAGAATTTTTCAAAAATTAGCATTTCCAATAGTTTTTATTTCATTAATTTTTGTAGGCTATTCATTAATAATTAATGGAATGATTGAAGGTCAGGGTGGGCATGATACATTTCAGTATATTGAATTTTCATCGTTATTATTTACAGAAAATCCATATGTATATTTTTATAGACCTACTCTATATTTTTTTATAAATATTTTAAATTCATTTATTGGTTGGAAACCATATTCACTTACAGTATTACTAGCACTAAGCAATTTTTTTTCCGGTATAATTTTTTACTTGATAACAGGCTTCTTTTCTAAAAATTTTGTTCTAAGAGTAGTCTTTTCTTTTATGCTGATATTTTCATTTTATATTACAAAAGCAGTTCATTATTCAAATTATGTTTTTGCTCTTGAACTAGTATTTATATTAAGCTTTGTATATTTTTTACTTAAAGCTCATAAAAAAAATAATTTATTTTTTGTTATTATGGCAGGATTCATGATGTTTTTGGGCACCCATGTGCATGAGGATAAATTTATTTTTTTTTTTATTTTTTGTTTTTTGTTTTTTTTTATTAACAAGATAAAATCAATACAAATATTTTCTACATTTTTAATTTTAACATTTTTTGCTGCTTTATACTTTGGGTTTTTTCAGGTAATAGAGAATATAATAGGTTTAACAGGTGCAATTGCTGATAACTGGGGAGGAAGTAGATTTAGTGTAATTAGTAATTTATTTGTTGTAGTTGATCATACTTTAATAACACTATTTAATCCAATTATTACACAAGTTATTTATATAATTGCATTAATAAAAATATATAATTTGAAAATTAAAAGTTTATTCGAACTTAATTTAAATAAAGCAATATTTCTCTCATGCACTTTATATTTTGTACTGATGGTAATATTTTTTAATCAAATAAAAATGCCAAGAGTTCTTGGACCTGTAGCAGTTTTGTACTTATTTTTTGTTTTAAATAGTTTTGATTACATGCTTGAAAGATCAAGCAAATTTGTCAGTGGATTAATTTATATTTTTTTATTTTTTATTAATTTAAGTTCAATTTATTCAACAAGTTTATTTTTGAAAAGAGATGTATATCCAAACAAATATACTGAAGTGTATAACTATATTTTAAAAGACAATAATAAAACCGAAAATACTGAAAACCTTAATAAAAAAATCTTACAACTTTCATCATATGAAAATAGAACTGGAATGTGGGGAGGATTATCTGATGCTTACGGATTACAATCAAATGTATATTTTGGAGACAATGCACGAAATATTAATTCATTATTACATCAAAAAAATTCTGAAATAGAGATTATTTCTGATTTGCAAAAATATGATTATATAATCTATGCTCCAAATAATAAAATAAAAAACCAACCTAAGCAATTTCTTGATTTAGAGGCAAAAATTCTTGCAAAAGTAAATAAAAAAAGAAAAAAAATAATAACGTCAAAAAATCAGGTCGTCATACTAAAAAAAAAAATTAGTATAATACAAGAAAATGTTAATTAGAAATTTTAATCACAAAAATAATCTTTTACGAAATTTCATATTCTAATTTGTAACAAAAAAATTGTTCTTAATTACATTAAAAATTTTATGGTTTTGAATAAATTTTTTAAAAACTATTTTCTTATCGACATAATTCATCAACAAAAATCCCTCTGAGATGTGCCTACCAGTTGTTTTTATAAAATATATATCTTTCCACAATTGTGCATTAAAATTACTTTCTTTTTTTAATTTATATTTATTTGTGATGAAATATTTACTTAAATTTTTTTTTGTTAATCTTGAGAAAATATTTGCATTAATAATTTTTTTTGAAAAAATATTAATTTTATAAAAAATTTTTTTATTTGATATTTTTTTTATTTGAAAAAAATCCATTCCAAATATATTTAAACTTTTCATTATTTTTATTGATAAATTAGCTTGTATATTTGAGTTAAAATGAACAAATCCTCCATTTGTCATATCTTGATCTAATTTTTTAAATTTTAATTTCAATTTATTTCTTAAAAAGTTTTCTGGGTTAAATGGCCTTAAAGTATAAATTTTTTTAATTTTTTTTTGTGTAAATCCATTTGTAACCAAAATGTGATCAAAATCTTTTGTTAATTCTTTGATAACTTCAAATACTTTATCTGCAGTAAGAAAGTAAACTTTTTCACTTTCTTTCTCATCCCAATTATTGTGCTGAAAATGTGCAAATGAATTTAAAAATATTAAGGCAAATTCACTGGAATTTTTTTTTATTTCATATCTAAACAACACCAGTGAAATTAAGTCGAATATAAAAAACAAGTTAAAGTTTTTTATTCTACCTATTTTAATAATTTTATAAAAAAAACTAATATTTTTAAAAAAGTATAAAAAAAAATTACTAAAAATTAAACTAAAAAAAAACTTAATTATTAGATTTAAAAATTTGAAATTTTTAAAGTCCAAATAATTTTGTGCAAAATATTTTGGTAGTGCAAGAAAATTATTAAATTTTTTTGGATAAGCTTTTGCATTAAAGTTCCAGGGATCTGGAAAATAGAGTTTTAAATTTTTATTTTTTTTCATAATAGAATTCATAGTTCCCCATACTGAACATTTAACATTTTTATTTGCCAAAATATCCCATATCTGAACTGTATCTTTTGATACATGCTGACCAATATTATAAATTTTATGTTTTTTTGACTCTATTCCAGTGTTTATTGAAACTGACTGAACCCATGGATCTAGATTTTTATCTTGGATCTTGTCTGGTGATTTAGTCTTAATAATATGTTTGTTTTTAAAAAAATTACAAATATTTCTACAATTATATTTTTTTGAGCCTTTGATAAGAAATTGCCTATCTATTTCATTTATTTGTATAAAAAGAAGTTTATTATTTTTGTTATTTAAATTTTCATAACCCATAAATTATTTGTTGAAATTCCTTAAACTTTTTTTAAAAATTTATAAGCAATACCTCTTAATAAATCTTTTTCAAAAAAAAACATTAAAAATTTTGTAATTACTTTTATCTTGATTTTAATATTTAAGTATTTTTCAAATTGGTCAATTATTGTTTTTTTATGTTCAATTCTTAATTGTTCAATTGATACATTATTTGTACTTTCTTCTTTTTTAAAATAATTAAAAGTGTCTATTCCGCTAACTAAAGTGGCATTGTTGTAATAATATTTATTTTGAATTTTATTGTCTGTTGTCAGAAATCTCATTGTAAATAAAAATCTTGGTTTATTAGAATTATTTTTTAAAGATCCATGAACAATATTCCCATGGAACATACAACACTCTCCTTGTTCTAATTCTATATTAATTAAATCATCTTTATTTATATCATTATGAGAAATTGTTTGACCTCTTGCTAGTATATTATTTAAATCATTAAGATCATTGTGAATATAATTTTTTTTGTGTGACTTTGGTATAATTTTCAAACATCCATTTTCTTCAGTAGATTCAGTTATAGCAAGCTGGATTGATAATGCCTTATCATGAATTATTTCCCAATAGTTTTGATCTTGATGTAAAGATACAAAAGCCTCTGATTTTGGTTTTTTGTAAAATATTAAAGAATTCCAACAATATATGTTCGGTCCCAAAATCGATTTTGCTAAATTAATTATATTCTTGTTCCTAATCAATTTATTTGCCCATGGAAAAAAAAGATGTGTTTTAGATTTGTGCTCTACTAAGTCCACAGTTTTATTTTCTTTTTGGAGAAAGTCATTGTAAGAGTTTAAGATTTCATCTGCTTGACTTTTCTCAAATATTTTAATTTTTGATACATATCCATTTTCAAAAAATTTTTTCTTCAGATTTTCCATTGGTAAATTATATTGAATAAATCTATAATTTCTATCTAATAAAGCTATATATATGAAAAAAATCTGTCTAATTGGGTCAAATGGATTTATAGGAAAAAATATTTATGAAAAGCTCAAATTAAATGAACACTTAAAAATAACCAGATTTTCAAGTTTTAAAAATAAATTTGAAGATGAGGTAAATAATTTAGAATTTGATACCATGATATTTTGTGCGGGTATACATCCAAATATAGATTCAAATAATCAAAAAACCATTTTTGAAAGTAAAAAAATTATAAGAAATTGTAGATCTTTATTTTTAAAATCAAAAAATATAATTTTTTTTTCATCATATTTAACTCTTTTCGAAACAAGTAAAAGCATAATAGATGAAAATAATAAATATGATTTTTATAAATATGAAAATGAATATGGTAAATCAAAAATTATACTTGAAAAATTTTTCTTAAAATTTTGTAAATACTTTAAAAAAGATTATTTAATTTTATGTCCAACCCATGTAATTGGTCCAAATGACCCAAAAATTAATCCAAATAATAAATTCCTACTTGATATTGAAAAAAAAAAAATAATACTTTTCCCTGATGTCTATATCCCACTTGTAGATGTAAGAAATATAGCAAACTTCGTAGAAAAAGCCGTCTTTAAGGAAAAATTAGGAAAAAAAAAGATTATTATAAATGATCAATCTATAAAATTATCTAAATACATATACAGTATTAAACATAAAAGTTTTTATTTAATAATACCTATAAATAGAAAGCTGATATTGTATATAAATAAATTGCTAAATATATTTAATTATCAAATTCTTAATCGACGTAGAATAAAATATATAGAATTGAACCCATTTGTGAAAAAAGATACTTTAAATATTAATTTTAACCTTGATGAAACAATTAACGATACAAAACGTTTTTTTAAAAATAGAAAAGATGAGTAGTAAAAAATTTGAATACAATTTAATTAACTTCTATAGAGAACCTTTTTTTTGGTATTTATTTGACTCTATTATTTTTGGGCTTGTTTTAGGTATAATTGCTAATTATTTGCATAATATAACGTTATTTGATTTGAAATTTATTTTATTATCAACAATAATTAGACTTACAATTTCATCATATCAATTAAATAGATTTTATAAAAATGATGTAATTTTCAATTATTTTTTTTTAATAAATTCTTTATATGTTTTAGTAATTTCTATTTTCAATGAATTATTTTTTGATGCTGATATAAAATACTTAAATTTACTAATAATTGTAATTTTTTCATATTTTTTGTCTTTTTTACTTTACAAAATTGCTTTCTTGGAAAATTTTTTAAAATTTTTAATTAGTTATTATTTGAGAATAGCCATTTTTTTTTCTGGCTTATTTTTTGAACCTAAAATATTTTTTGGAGAATATGAATTAGTTTTATATTTAAATCCTCTTTATTGGTTTTATTTAATTTTTATATAATTTAATTTAATAATGAATGTACTCAGAGATTTATAAAAAATTTTTCAACTCTAAGCACTTAGCTATATCATTCACCGGAACAATATTAGGTATAATAACAACTGTTATATTGTTTTTACATGCAATGATTAATGACCAAGAGATTGTAATTGCTAAATTTAGTATTTTTCTTCTTATTTTCTTTGGAACATCAATTTTATGTATGCTTGGAAATGATATAGAAATATTAGCTAAGACAAATAATTT
>NYXF01000015.1 GCA_002685455.1 Porticoccus sp.
AATAGCAGTCCTAAGACTGCCAATATGGAAGTTTCCTGTAGGTGAGGGCGCAAATCGCGTAATAATCATTTATAATTTCTAATCAATTTAATCATTTTACCAAGTATATTTATTCTATCTTTATTATAGGTAGTTTTTTTAAAATTTAATTCATCTCCTAAAATATCAATTGTTTCATGATTTATTTTTAATTTTTTTAACGTAATATCACTATTATCAATTTGTATTGCGTATATATTTTTTTCATTAATAAAGGTTGGTTTTTCCAGTAATACTGTATCGCCGTGATAGATGCCATAAGAATGCATTGAGTTCCCATTTATCTTACAGGCAAAAACATCTATTGCATTTTTATCAAGTTGCAACAGATCATTAGCATCAACTTTTGAGATGGCATCAGACTCTGTTTCAATTGGTTTGCCTGCAGAAATTTCATTATAAAAATTAATAGTTGTTTCTTCAGATTTTAATTTAATTGATCTAGCTTTAAGTGAGTCTTTGTATAAATAATTATGCGAAATTAAATATTCTATATATTGAAAAATGCTAGATTTTGATTTCAGATTCATAAAATTTTTCATTTCATCGTAAGAAGGAGAGTATTTATTTTCTACAATATAAGACTTGATATAATCAAGTAGTAGTAATGCTTTTTTAGTCATTGATGTTTATGTATTTTATATATTCTGAATGATCGTAATACACTAAGATATTACTTTTAATAATATTTAATATATTAGAACTTTCTTGATCCTCAAATATTTTAACCTTATTATTTTGTAAATTTGCAAATAAAAAGGATTTTCTTTTCAATTTATCAAAAGGAAATTTAGTAATCATTAATGTTTTAAATTTTTTAATTGTCATGCTTTCAAATTGTATTGTGTCATTAGAATAATATTTACTAAATAAACCTTTTAGCAATATATTAGTTAAAACAAAACTGGAACATGGGTTTCCCGGAAAAAAAAAGACTATTTTATTTTTAATTTTCATAACTTTAAAGGGCTTACCTGGCTTAAGATTCAGACCGTTAATAATTAAATTTTTATTTTTAAAATAAAAATCATCATCACTCTTACCGGTACCGCCAGTTACTATAATTATATTAGATTTTGATTGTTTAATTAATTTTTCTAATTTTTTTTGGTTATCTTTTATAATTTTTATTTTATCTAAAGTCTGATTATTTTTTTTCAAAAAATTTTGCAAATGAACTATATTTGTCGGTTTGATTTCTTTTTTTTCAAAAAATTCATTACCTGTACCTATTAAAGTAAATGAAAGAGGTTTTATAATTTTTATTTTATAATTATGAAAACTTTCTACAAATTGAATATCTTTATTATGTAATTCATACCCTTTTTTAAAAACTATAGAGTTTTTTTTAATAACATGACCTTTNGCTCTTATAAAATNATCTTTACTATTATCTTTTTGATAAAAAATATCATTTTCTTTNACTAGATCTTCAATAGGAACAATTTTTTTTATACTACTATTAATAAAAGATCCTGTTTTAACTATTAGACATTCATTATTTCTAATAATTTTTTTATTTAATCTAGTAAGAGATGTTTTACCGACAATTTTATAGTTCTTAGATATTTTTGATATTCCTATACCGTCCATTGCAGATTGATTAAATTTTGGCACATCAATCTTACATACAAAATTATCTCCCACAAAATCACCAGAATTTGTTAGGCTTGTCTTCTTATAAAGATATTTTTTTTTTGGAAGAATTGCGCTAATAAAATCAATAGCTTCAAAAATATCTTTTTTATAATTTTTTTGATCCACCTGTTTTCTTAANNAATTGAATATTTTTAATAATTAGTTNTTTTTTTATATGATTTCANCATATCGTANANTGTTGTTGCTGTAACNGCTACAGCATGGATAACTTCAATTTCAATTCCAGTTGAATAGTGTGATTTNGCNTCAGCTATTATATNAATTTTAGTATTATTTTTTAATTCAATTTTTATATCTANGTAATCAATGGGTATATTATGAGTTAATGGAATTACGTTGGAAGTATTTTTAGCTGCTAACACACCACTAATTTTTGATGTGTTAAATAGATTATTTGTAATTTTTTTATTTTTTATCAAATAGTCGTATAATGATTTGTTAATAGTCATTTCTCCTTTAGCAATGGCAATTCGTTGTGATTTATTTTTATTCGAAATATCAACCATCTCGGTATTTTTATTTTTTTTATTAAAATGTGTTAAACTCATTATTTTGATATTTCAGATATATATTTTTTTATATCTTTATTATTGAGGATACTACCACCAATTAGGAATGTATTAATTTTATTTTTCTTTATTACACTGATATTTCTGAGTGTTAACCCACTCTCACTTACTATAATTCTATTTTTAATCTTTGATGATAATTCTAATGTTTTTTTAATATCAATTTTTTGAAGAGCTAGGTTTCTATTATTTATTCCAATTAGATTTGTTTTAGTTCTTTTAATCTTTAAAAGATCTTTTTCTGATTCAATTTCAATTAATACATCAAGTCCGTATGAATTAGCACAATTTTCTAATTCTAATAATTTTTTTTCAGTTAATATTCTTGCTATTAATAAAATTGCATCAACTTCATACAATGCACTTTCATAAATTTGAATTGGGTCTACGATAAAGTCTTTTCTTATAATAGGCTTATTTGTATATTTTTTTGCTATAACTATATCATTTATACTCCCACCAAAATTTTTATCAGTTAGAATCGATATGCATGTCACGTTAGCTTTGTCATAACTTTTAATTACTTCTCTTATACTTTGTATTTTTTTAAATTCTTTAACTGATGGGCTAAATCTTTTAAATTCCGCTATTAAGCTAGTTTTATTTTGTGAANTATTTTTTTCAATTTCTTTAATAAAACGTGATTTACACTTGATCTTCTTACGAATTTTATATTTGTGGTTNAGGTAGCTTAATTTACTATTCTGTTCATNAACAATTTTTTCTAANANATTCATGAGCAAATCTTATTAAGATGATCTAAGGATTGTTTACTATCAATTGATGACACAAGTATTTCGTAAGCTTCATCAAATTTTTTATTTTGATCTATTGTTAAGACTCCGTAAACGGCATTTATAATTACCATATCTCTATAACTATTTTTCTTACCTTCAAATAAATTAATTAATTTCTTGGCATTATATTTCGGTTCTTTTCCTTTAATGTCCTCAAATGATAAGTTTTTTTGGGATAAATATCTTCTAAATTTATGATGATCTATTTTTTTCCTTTTAATCTGATTGCTTGTTGTTTTTTCCCACATAGTAGTATTTGAAAAAATACTTATTTCATCTAAACCATCATCTGAAGTAAAGACTTTGAAATTTCTTAATTTATTTTTTAATAAGATTTCTGCTATAGCCTTACAGGATTTCTTATCAAAAGTTCCAACAATTTGATATTTAGTTTGAAGGGGATTAAGAGTAGGGCCTATCATGTTAAAAAAAGTTTTNAATCCTAATAATTTTCTTGTTTCGGCAACATTTTTCAAAATAGGATAAAAATTAGGCGCGTTTAGATATGTGAAATTATTTTTCTTAAGATTTCCAATAATTTTATTTTCTCTAAACTCCATTTTTATACCTAATTCATTTAATATATCAGATGACCCTGATAATGAACTAGCTGCTCTATTTCCATGTTTGCTTATTTTGANNCCAATACTTGCNAGCAATAAAGCAACNGTCGTTGATATATTTAAAGTTTTTTTTCCATCTCCTCCAGTACCACANGTNTCTAAAGAGTTATAAAAAGGTTTTATTTTCTTTGATTTTTTTTTGATATATTTTCTAAATTCATCTATTAGTTCTGNGTCATACATATTTTCATTTAATTTAGATATGATTAAACCTTGATGAACTGGATTGTCTGATGAAAAAACAAAGTTAATTGCCTCATTTAAATCAAAATTTTTATTATAATATAGGTTTTCAATCATTTAAATTGTTTTAATAAAGTTACTTATTATCCTATCTCCAATTAATGTTTCTATGCTTTCTGGGTGAAATTGCACTCCATNAATATTATATAATTTATGTTTAAGTCCCATTATAACTTTGTCATCTTCTGATATGCACGTAATTTCTAATTCTTCAGGTTTATTCATTTTATCTACGTATAATGAATGGTATCTNGTTGCNTGAAATTCATNTTTAATATTAGAAAAAATTTTANTTTTTTTTTGAATTTTAATATTTGATATTTTTCCATGATAAGGGTGTTTTAATGTTTTAATCTTACCTTTAAAAAAAGCGCCAATGATTTGATGACCTAGGCAAATTCCAAAAATGGGCATAAAGCTGTATATTTTGTNAATTAAATCTAGACACTCTCCAGCATTAAATGGATTGCTTGGCCCTGGTGATATGATTACAGCTTCAGAGTTTATGATTTTATGATAATTAGATAATAATTCATCATTTTTTAGTATTTGAACTTTTTTATTATTTTTACATACAGAGTGGTAAATGTTGTAAGTAAAACTATCGTAATTATCAATTAGAGTTATCATTGAATTTCGTGTGCTATGGAATATGCATTAAAAAGTGCTTGAGCCTTATTTATGCACTCATCATATTCACTTTTATCTTTACTATCGTAGACGATACCGGCTCCACTTTGGGCATAAATCTTTTTGTCTTTAATTAAAGCTGTTCTCAAGTTTATACAACTATCCATATTACCATTAGCATCTAAGTAGCAAACAGAACCCGCATAAAATTCCCTATTATTGTTTTCTAATTCTTCCAATATTTGTAATGCTCTAATTTTAGGTGCTCCTGAAACAGTACCGGCCGGTAGTCCTGCAAATAATACATCAATAGGACTTAGTTTCTTCCTAATTTTGCCTGTCACATTACTTACGATATGCATTACATGAGAATAATATTCTACAATATTTTTTTCAGTAACCTTTACGCTGTCTATCTGAGATATTGTCCCAACATCATTTCTCCCTAAATCTACTAGCATTAAATGTTCTGCTAATTCTTTCTTATCATTTAATAGTTCGTTTTTATTGAATTCATCCTCTTCATTCGTTTTTCCTCTTTTTCTTGTACCTGCAATAGGTCTTAGTGTGACAAGGTCGTCATTAACCTTAATCATNGTTTCAGGACTAGAACAAATAATTTGGTATTCACTAAAATTTAAATAAACAAGATAAGGNGATGGATTGATCGATCTTAAGGCTCGATAGAAATTAAAAGGATCAATTTTATAATCATTTTCAAATCTTTGTGATAAAACNGCTTGGAATATTTCACCTTTCGTAATTTCTTTTTTTATTAAATTAACTTTTTTAAGAAAGGAATTTTTAGACATCAATGGTTTGAATTTCTTATTAAAATTTTTAACTTTTATATTTTTAAGATATGTTTTTTCATTATTTATAATATTTTTTAGTTTTTCAATATCCTTGATAGATTTATTTCTATTATTTGAAATATCAATTAAGTGAACNTGATTTAAAATATTATCAATAATAATTAAATTTTTTGGTTTAACAAAATGGGCTANGGGNATTCCAATCGTATTTTTATTTTCATNATAGNTNAACTTTGGNAGTGTGAATTTACAGAGATCAAAAGATAAATTACCTATAATAATNGGAAGAGGTATGGCTTCTTTATAAAAAATATTAACTTGATAATTATTATATATCTTTTCTATGTAATCTTTATGAGAATGAAATTTTTTTTCTACTCCATTTTCTATTGCATGACTTTTATATATTTTAATTTCTTCTAAAGAATTAAAAAAAATAATTGTAAAACGTCCTTTATTATCTCCTCCGATAACTGACTCTAACATAGAAACGTCTTTATAATTTTTTTTGAGTTTTTCTACAAGAGATATGGAGTTTTGATTATCNAGGAATATTTTTTTTCCATAAAGATTATTCATGAATTATTGAAGGATTTTTTCGTTATTAATTTCAATTTCATATAAAGATTTAACTGCATTTAAAAGTTCATTATAAAATATATTTACAACGGTATTNTTTATTGATTCTNGATCAATTGAGCCATCATCAGTGTATTCTAAAATATAGANATCATTATCAANNGNTATTTTTGTTGGTNGATTCTTTTTCATNAAAATAACTTTTCTNATTTGATCCNCTGTNAATACCTGACCTTCTAAATCNATTGATCTTGAAAAATAATTAGCCTTAATAGTTTTTAACTCTAAGAGTTCATCAGNTGTAAATTGATCGATATTTGTGTCTTTTTTAAAATTAAAATTAANAAATTTATTAACAAAAATGTCNCTTTCAGCGACTGGGATACTATCTACTGATATTTTTGTAATNGTGTAATCATAGTAATAGTTTGCATCTTTAAAATTTCCTTTTTCTTGATTTTCAAATATTGGATAATTATCTTTCATTAGATTTTCTTTAAATAAAAAGTTATCTGTAAAGTATAGTTCTTTATCAATGTAGCGACTATTAACTTCATTTAAATNTATANTATTAATATTATTTATTTCATTTTGAATAATTTGCTCTTTAATTTCATTTCTCTTTTCTGAAATTGAATAGGTTTTTTCTTCATTTTTTTCTATGAGCTTTAANATGTANTTNAAATCCCCTATATTAAAGATATCTGAAGCTTGATTTTCCTTTAGATTTTTTAANACCTCTANTATTTTTGGTATTATNTTTTTTTCTTCAANANTAGTAAATGATGAANATAAATTTATTTCATTTTTATAATCGATAAATTGATTTGATGTTAAATCTTTATCTTTAATTATAATTTGCTCATAGCTGTAATTTTCTGCTTGAGTAAAATCAATTATATTTTCATCATAGTAATTTTTAATTATTTCTTCATTAACAATAGTTTCTTCTAAGTATTTAGCCAAATCTATTTTCTGTATATTGATTTTATAATTGATTATAGCATTTTGATATTTGGATATCGCTGCACTATTAATATCTAATTTTCTATTTTTAATTTTAAATACTTTAAATGATTTTTCTTTTAAAAGTTTCTNATCAATATCNATATCTCTAAATAAATTAGCTTCTAAATTATTGATAAATATCTCCTTACTAATCTCGTCTTTCAAGTTATCTAATACTTCTTGAAGTTGAGTAGATGAGATAGCATTAATATCTTCATTTTCNGCTAGTGATTTCTTAAGTATTACCATTACAGATTCTTCATTTAATTGAATTTTTTCGCNTAAATATTTTTTAAGAGATTTGTCATTAATCAATTGATTTATATANTTGATTTTAGCAACTATTTCTTCTTGAGGACTTAGCTGTTGTAGNCCTAAACTAGACTTGTAATTAGAAAATAACTGATTGAATTCGTCAACAGTAACAGCATCATTATCTATTTTTAGTATATAATCAGGGCTAATAAATCTATTAAAGCCCATAAAAAGGAAGCTTG
>NYXF01000059.1 GCA_002685455.1 Porticoccus sp.
AAATCTTCCAATATATCTAGAAGTGCAACTTGCCGAGGGTTTTACTTTCATGATCGCAGTATAAAGTTGTAATCAGAACTATCAAGCGATTAACCACCTGTTAATTGTTTTTCCTTGATTTCATCAAGAGTTTTACAGTCAACACACAAATCTGCAGTAGGTCGAGCTTCCAATCTACGTATGCCTATTTCGATCCCACATTGATCACAATATCCATAGTCTTTGCACTCAATACGCTCAATTGTAGAGTCGATTTTTTTTATTAATTTTCTCTCTCTGTCCCTAGTCCTTAACTCTAAACTAAATTCTTCTTCTTGTGTTGCTCTATCTGCTGGATCAGGAAAATTTGCAGCTTCATCTTTCATATGGGTAACTGTCTTATCAACCTCTTCCATTAATTCTTTCTTCCAAACGTTAAGAATGTTTTTAAAGTGGTTCTCTTGTCCCTCGCTCATATATTCTTCACCTTCTTTTGTCTTATAAGGAGCGAGACCATGAAGTGGATTAACTAATAATTTTTCTGCTTGATTTGGCATGAATTTAAACTCGATAAATTTTTAGGGTTGCGTTTATAGTGCTATAAGATATTTTTTTCAAGTAAAAATTGAATTTTTATTAAATTTCTTTCAAATTACATTGTTATATTTTAATGTTTTCGTTAGTTTTATTTTTTTAGGTTAGAGTGCACGCAACTTTGAAATGTAATCTATAAAATTAAAAAAAAATTAAGGCTATATATGAATTTTACACCTCATTTTGAGAAGGCTTACATGTTGAAGCGCTATAAACGGTTCTTTGTGGATATTGAGCTAACAAATGGACAACCCTTAACTATTCACTGTCCGAATACTGGCACAATGGCTAATTGTTGGGCTTTAGGCAATCAATGTTGGTTCTCCCGAAATGACAACCCAAAACGCAAGCTTCCTGGAACTTTGGAATTGACTGAGACACCTGACAACTATATTTGTGGTGTTAATACTCAACGAGCAAACTATTTGGTAAGAGAGGGAATTGAAAACGGTACAATCAAAGAATTGCAGGGGTACAAAAATATTTATAAAGAGGTTAGTTACGGGGAAGAAAGAAGTCGTATAGATATATTATTAACTAAAGCTAATCAAAATTGCTATGTTGAAATAAAAAATATGACATTTAATCTAAAAAACGGACACATAGTATTTCCTGACGCAAAAACTGAAAGGGGTGTGAAACACTTACGTGAGTTAATTAAGATGGTAAAAAAGGGCTTTCGTTCAGTTCTTATATTCTGTGTCCAGCACTCTGGAGCGGTTAGTACGGGCATAGCAGGCGATATAGACCCTCTGTATACTCAGACAATAAGGGTTGCTTTAGACGAGGGAGTGGAAGTTATTGCTTACAAATGTGATTTGTCACCAGAAAGAATAAGATTGGAAAAAAAATTACCTTTCAGTATTTAATCTTGCTCAATATTAAGTTTCATCGATATTTTGTACTTAAGCTTTCCTCTATTTCTGAAAGTTGCTTCTTTATGTTTTCCAATTGTTCTTTAGTGCGATTCAGAACTGCTACTTGCGCATCAAATTCATCTCGAGAAACTAAATCTAATTTATCAAGAGTATTTTGTGTAGCTGATCGAATCTTTTGATGAATTTCTTTGTTTAATGATTCTGCACCTGGAACAACTATTTTGTTAAATTGGCTGACAAATTTATCAAGTAGCTCATTTTTTTTCATTTTTTCTCTCCAGCAAAATATTTAACATCATTTCAAACTATTGTTCTTAAGTATAGTTGCACAAAAGCAAAAAATTAATTTAACCAATTAAATAAAATATTTGCAAATTAAAGTAAATCTATGAGTTAAAGCATGGTGCATTAATGCGTTATACGCTTCTACAATGGCACTATTTTAGTGCATAGAATTAATACAAAAAGTTTTTTGCCCAGTAAAATCAATAATTTAAAAAACTTGGCATGATAAATGCATAAGTTATTAGTGAGAAGTATATTTTAAATTTAACTTAATATTGGAGAAAACAAATGAATGCATTTAAAAAAATATTTTCAGTTATAGTTTTAGCTTCAGCTATACCTATCACAACTCAGGCATATGAGACATCTGGAAATATTACGTTAGCAACAGATTATAAATTTCGCGGTATATCACAGAATGCAACATCACCAGCTGTCCAAGGTGGATTCGATCTTGCTTTTGATAATGGTTTTTATGTCGGAATTTGGGGTTCTAATGTTGATTTTGAACTAGCGGGAAGTGCAAACCCATCTATGGAATTAGATTATTATGCTGGGCTTGGAGGTAACCTTACAGAAGAAATTTCTTATGATATCGGCATTCTTTATTATGATTATCCCACATCTGCAGAAACAAATTTCACTGACGGAGGCACTTACAATAAAGATAGAGATCTTGACTATGCAGAAATATACGGAAGCCTCGGATATAAAGATTTTACATTTGGGTATGCCTATTCTGACGATTATTGGCAAGAAACAGGCGAATTTAGCTACTACTATATAGATTACAGTTTTGGTCTTTTCAGCTTACCTGCTGATATTGCACTTGATTTCCACGTAGGATTTAATGATTTTGAAAATTCAAGCAAAGACTCAAATGTTAAAGACGCAAATGAAGCATTTCTATCGGATGGTGAGGATAGTTATACAGATTTTTCAGTTACTTTTAGTAAATCTGTGGCTGGACTTGATTTTGCCCTAAGCTTTGTTGATACAGATTTGGACGAAGATGAATGTTGGGGAACTGATTGGTGTGACAGCTCTGCAATATTTTCAATTAGCAAAAGCATGTAATTAAATAAGGATATTTTTTAGCTAGCTAAAAAATATCCTTACTCTAACAAGGAGAAAAATAATGAAAATGATTACAGCAGTCATAAAACCTTTCAAATTGGATGATCTTCGAGAAGCATTGTCAACCCTAGGTGTTCAAGGTATTACCGTTACAGAAGTAAAAGGTTTTGGACGTCAGAAAGGTCATACAGAGCTTTATCGAGGTGCTGAATACGTTGTTGATTTTTTACCGAAAGTAAAAATTGAGGTTGCTGTTGCTGAAGATATGTTAGAAGGAGCAATAGAAGCAATAACATCTTCTGCACATACAGGAAAAATTGGTGATGGAAAAATATTTGTTACTTCCATTGAAGAAACTATACGTATTCGTACTGGTGAAACTGGTGCGGAAGCACTTTGATATAGGAGAAATACAATGAGTCCGGAATTAATTGAAGTAAAATATGCACTAGATACCTTTTATTTTCTTATTTGCGGTGTTTTGGTGATGTGGATGGCTGCGGGTTTTACTATGCTCGAGTCTGGCCTGGTTCGTACTAAAAGTACTACCGAAATTTTAACAAAAAATGTGGCTTTATATTCTATTGCATGTGTCATGTATTTAGTGATGGGCTACGCAATAATGTATGGCGGAAGTGGTGGAGGCTATCTACCAGATGTGTGGTTTGGAAATATTATTTCTAATTCTACAGCTGAAGAGGTAATAGCTAGTAATGGCGATACCTACTATTCAGGAGCATCCGATTTCTTCTTCCAAGTAGTTTTTGTGGCAACCGCAATGTCGATTGTGTCTGGTGCTGTAGCTGAACGTATGAAATTATGGTCATTTTTACTGTTTGCTGTAATTCTTACAGGATTTATTTATCCTATGCAAGGAATGTGGAAATGGGGTGGTGGATTTCTTGATGCTGCAGGCTTCCAAGATTTTGCTGGNTCNGGNGTNGTCCATCTNTGNGGTGCGACTGCNGCNNTAGCAGGTGTNATNTTGCTTGGNGCAAGAAAAGGTAAATATACNGATGATGGNAANGTNAATGCNATNCCNGGATCNAATTTNCCNNTNGCTGCAATTGGCATGTTCATTTTATGGATGG
Organism: Porticoccus sp.; assembly: GCA_002685455.1. The sequence continues at coordinate 3,905 of NYXF01000059.1, forward strand.
GTTGGTTTGGTTTCAATGGTGGCTCTGAGCTTAAGGTATCGGATGTCGGCGAAGCAAATGCTGTTGCTGATATATTTGTAAATACTAATGCTGCTGCTGCTGCTGGTCTTTTAGCAGCTCTAGTTACTTCGCAGTTGCTGTTTGGTAAGGCAGATTTAACAATGGCGATAAATGGAGCACTAGCTGGCCTTGTTGCAATAACAGCAGAGCCACTTGCCTGGACTGCAGGTTATGCATCTCTTATTGGTGCTATCGGTGGAGTCCTTGTTGTTTTCTCAATAATCTTCATGGACAAGATTAAAATCGATGATCCAGTAGGTGCTATATCCGTTCATGGTGTCGTCGGTATTTGGGGTCTTTTGGCTGTATGTCTATCTGGAAACGGAGATGCCACACTTATGGGTCAACTCACTGGTATCGTAGTGATTTTTGCTTGGACTTTCATTACCAGCATAATTGCTTGGTTTATCATCAAGAGTATCATAGGTATTAGGGTGGACGAGCAAGCAGAAATAGATGGTGTAGATGCAAGTGAGTGCGGCTTGGCTGCATACCCTGAATTTACTAAAAAAATATAAACAAATTATTTTCACCACGCTTAAAGGGGGATTATATCCCCCTTTTTTTTTATTCTAAGTATTCAAGTTTTGTAGACAAATTTTTTGAGTTATATTGTTAATAATCTTATACTTATAACGTGAAATTTAAATTCATTAATTAGATAAGTCACAGGCCGATTATTCGGTTCGTGATAAATAAGAGAATTAAATAAAGATTATTGGGATATTTTTATGAAACTTATCACTGCAGTTATTAAACCTTTCAAACTAGATGATGTGCGTGAGGCACTCGCAGATATTGGCGTACAAGGAATCACTGTTACTGAAGTGAAAGGTTTTGGTCGACAAAAAGGTCACACAGAGCTTTACCGCGGTGCAGAATACGTTGTAGATTTTTTGCCTAAGGTAAAATTAGAAATAGCTGTAGATGATAACCAAGTTGATTCTATTATTGAGTCTCTATCTAAAACAGCTAATACGGGAAAAATTGGAGATGGAAAGATTTTCATAACCTCATTAGAACAGATCATTCGTATACGTACAGGAGAAACTGGTAGCGATGCGGTATAAACAAAATTATATTAGTTTATGTTATTTCTTCTTTATAGCTCGAGGGTGTGTTTTATCGTAAACCTTTGTAAGATGCTGGAAATCTAAATGTGTATAAATCTGTGTGGTTGCGATATTTTGATGGCCTAATAATTCTTGTACGGCTCGCAGATCTCCACTTGATTCTAGCATATGGCTAGCGAAGGAATGTCTAAGCATATGCGGGTGGACATTACTTTGCATTCCTTGACGAACTGCAATTTTTTTTAAGCGATCCTGAATACTTCTTGGTGAAAGTCTCCCACCATTTTTACTGATAAACATAGCTGAGTTTATTGTTGATGATCGACTCCGTCTACATCTAAGCCATATCTGTAATGCCTCGGCGGCTTTTTTACCAACTGGCAGCAATCTAGTTTTATTACCTTTGCCTATCACTCTAACAGAAGATTCTTTTAAATCTAAATCAGTTAAATTCAACTCTGCAAGCTCAGCAAGCCTCAAACCTGATGAATATAGTAATTCGATTATGGCCTGATCTCGGCAATCAATCCAGCTGATAGCCCTGAATGAGAGAAATTGACTTACTTGGTCTACATCGAGAGTTTTAGGTAACTTTTTTGCTGATTTAGGGGCTATTAGGCCATTAGCAGGGTTTTTTGTAAGCCATTGATTCTTTATACCGTAATCAAAAAAGGTACGAAGTGAGGATAACCACCTTTGTAAACTTTTTCCTCCTAAACCTTCTCTGTGCAAAGATGACAAACAAGCCCTGATATCGTGATTTTCAATAGTCTCCAATAATAGATGAAATTTTCTACACCAAGCACTAAATTTCATTAGATCACGACGGTAACTTTTTATAGTATGGTTGGATAGTTGCCGTTCTGTCCGTAAATGATCCTCAAATTCTTTTATTCTTTTTTCTATAGGAATATCTATTTTCATAAATTTAAAGTCTAGTCATCATGAGAGGGATTAAAGCATTTAATAACTTAGTAATATGACTAAAAAAAATTGTATCCATTTCACTATTATAATAACTTTCATCAGAATTTCCGATCGCAAGTATTCCAAATATTGAGTTATTAAAGAGCTTCGAAGCAGCAGCAGATTTTACTTTTTGTCCATCACTATCGAACAAAAAGTCAAGCTCAGCTTTGATTGATATACCAGAGCACGGTCCATCGGCCATCATTATAGAGCTGATATTTTGTTTTGCTTTATCAATAGATGAAACTTTTGTATGGATATTTGGTTCAAATTTATATTTATCAAACATAATCAACCGATGAAATTCAATCTTAAAATCATTATTGAGTCTATCAGACAGAGTATTTATAAGAGATTTAAGGTCACCAGCAATAACAAGTGAAGCTAGCAAGCGTGACGTTTTTTCAAATAGGCCAACATTATTTTCTGCTGTGATTTGAAGTCTTTTGATGCAGTTTAAAAGCTTTTGATTTTCCTCCCTTAGCATAAGAACTTGACGTTCGACCAAAGAAATCGCACCTCCAGTAGGGTGGGGTATCATAAGATTTGAAAGGGTATCTGGATTTTTTTCAAAAAAATTTGGGTTATTCTCAAGGTATTCTTTGATATTGTCTGAGGTTAAGGTTTGGCCCATACCTTCTTTATAATTCATATATAGATTTGTCCGTGAAACACAGAGGTAGCTTTGCCGGACATTATTACCGGATGACCGTTACCCATCCACTCTACAGTCAAAGTTCCGCCTTTGAGATTCACAGAAACTGTTGATTCTAAAAAATTCTGTAATTGACCGGCTACTACTGCTGCGCAAGCACCTGAACCACAGGCGAGAGTCTCACCACAACCCCTCTCATAGACGCGCAGATTGATCTCATTAGGGCTAACTATTTGCATAAAACCGACATTTGCTTGTTTTGGAAAATTCTGATGATTTCCAATTACTTTTCCTATTGATTCTACTTGAGCAGATGATGTATCGTCTACGATCAAAATTGCGTGTGGGTTCCCCATAGATATAGCACTGATACGCATTTCCAATTCTTCAGTGACCAACGCATAAAGAATTTCTTGTTTCATAGATTTAAATGGAATCTTTTTGGGATCTAGCTCTGGTAAACCCATATTAACTTGCACTAAACCGCTACTTAAAAGCTTAGTTTCAATTATTCCACTTTTTGTTTCTACAAGAATATTACTTTTTCCAGTTAGCTTACGATTATGCACGAACCTAGCAAAACATCGAGCACCGTTCCCGCACTGTTCTACCTCTTGGCCATCACTATTAAAGATGCGATAGCGGAAGTCTACATCAGGACGACTTGGGCTTTCCACTAACAGAATTTGATCACACCCAATACCATAATGTCTATTCGCTAATTTTTTAGCAATTTGTGGAGTAATATCTATAGATTGTGATATACCATCTATAACTATGAAATCATTTCCAAGACCATGCATTTTTGTAAATTTCATTAGCATAATTAATCCAGCTTCATATCGATGTTTTTTACTATCATTTTGGTAATATACATTCTCCGCGAATTAAGTCTTGGATAGATTCCCTTTTTCTGATTTCATACATATTATCACCATCCACCATGACTTCTGCTGCTTTACCTCGACTATTATAATTTGAGCTCATAGAAAACCCATAAGCTCCGGCAGATCCGATGCACAATAAGTCACCTTGATCTAAACACAGTAATCTATCTTTTGCTATGAAATCTCCAGTCTCGCAAATTGGACCAACTATATCCCATTTATGTTCAATATCCTTTTTAAGGACAACTGGGTCTACTGCTAACCATGCCTGATACAGTGCCGGTCTGATCATATCGTTCATGGCAGCATCAATGATTGCAAAGTTTTTTTCTTTTCCAGGCTTAAGATATTCAATTTTTGAGAGCAATACGCCTGCATTTGCAACTATCGATCTACCTGGCTCAAGTAATAGCGTTAGGTTTCTCTCACCAAGGTTAGTGACTATTTCTTTTACATAATCTTTAATTTTAGGGGGGCTCTCATTTTTATAGCAAACACCTAGACCGCCGCCAATATCTAGATGTTCTATTTGTATATTATGATCAAGTAGCTTATCCACTAGTACTAAAATTCTCTTAAGTGCATCGATAAATGGTGCTGTTTCGGTTAATTGTGAACCTATGTGACAGTCAACTCCAATTATTTTTAGAGAGTCCATATTCCTTATCTTTAGATAGACTTGTAATGCCTTTTTGATATCAATACCAAATTTATTTTCTCGAAGTCCAGTAGAAATGTATGGGTGGGTATTAGCATCCACATCTGGATTAACTCTCAAAGAAATAGGCGCGATTTTTCCGCAAGATTTTGCAACATCACTTAAAACTTCAAGTTCGGCTTCAGATTCTACATTAAAACAATAGACACCTAGTTCTAAGGCTCTTTGCATTTCCTCAGGTTTTTTACCAACTCCAGAAAAAATTATTTTCTCAGGAGCACCGCCGGCAGTCACCACTCTTTCGAGTTCTCCACCTGATACTATATCGAATCCTGCACCAAGCTTTGCTAAAACATTTAAGACTGCAATATTAGAGTTAGCTTTAACAGAATAACAAACCATATGAGGTTTGCCACCCAGCGCTCCTTGGTATGATAAAAAATTATTTGTTAATTCTGCACGACTATATATGTAACTAGGCGTTCCATAACGTTCAGCAATGGATCTCATTGCTATTTTTTCAGCAAACATTTCACCATCTTCATAATAAAAATTTCTCATAATTCACTCATCAGTTTTTTTTGTAGATTCGGATGATTTGGGAGCATCATTTAATTCAATCTCCTCTGAATTAGATATTACTACTTGGATCGGTTCTGCAGGTAGATATAATAACCCCTTATTACCGCAACCTGATAAATTTATGATTGATAACAAAATAAACAATACCGAAATAAAATAACGTAGCATTAGTAAACCCATATTTTTTGTTAAGTTATTATTGAGTATACCGGCTGATGACCACTTCACTCAATCTCATATGGCCTTTACAATTGATAAATATGTTAAAAATGGCTAATAAACATGAAAGAAAAAGAATTTAATGAATTTTGCGATAAAATAATGATATCCATAGAAGATACTATCGATGGTGCAAATGAAGATATAGATTGCGAAACTTCAGCTGGAATACTAACTCTTACAGTTGAAAAAAATGCATCCAAAATAATTATTTCTAGGCAACCTTCTCAAAGTCAGATTTGGATAGCGGCAAAATCGGGAGGCTACTACCTTGAGTATATTGAACACAAATGGATTTGCAAAACTAGCAAAGAGCAATTGGGTGTTCTTCTTAAAAGGTTGTGTTTTGAGCAGCAGGGAGGCGACCTAACATTTGATATATAGGATCTAATGTCAGCCTCTTTTAGAAGATAATTTCTTCTTTGCCATCTGCACTGCAAATTTTACTTGCTCTGGAGCTGTTCCACCAAAATGGTTTCTAGCTTGCACTGAACCCTCTGTAGTAAGCATCTCAAAGACGTCACCCTCAATAATATTAGAGAACTTCTTGAGTTCTTCCAGAGTCATTTCTGAAAGATCTTTTTTATTTTTAATGCCGTATGCAACTGCTTTCCCAACAATTTCATGGGAATCTCTGAAAGGAATCCTTTTTCTTACTAAGTAATCAGCTAAATCGGTTGCTGTAGAAAAACCTTCTCTTGCAGATTCAGCCATATTTTTCTTATTTGAGTGAATTTCAGGAACCATTCCACTAAATGCCCTTAAGCAATTTCTGATAGTTTTAACAGAATCAAACAGTGGTTCTTTGTCCTCTTGGTTATCTTTATTATATGCAAGTGGCTGGGATTTCATTAAAGTTAATAAGGCAATAAGGTGACCGTTGACTCTACCAGTTTTACCTCTAACCAATTCAGGCACATCAGGATTTTTCTTCTGAGGCATAATAGATGAACCAGTACAAAAACGGTCTGGGAGGCTTATGTAATCAAATTGGGCTGAATTCCAAATAATTAGCTCCTCAGATGCACGAGACAAGTGTGTCAAAAGGATACTCCCGAAAGCACAGAATTCAATCGCAAAATCACGATCACTTACAGCATCAAGAGAATTACCCATTGGTTTATCAAAACCTAGGTTTTTTGCTACCATTTCTCTATCAATAGGATAAGAAGTTCCTGCTAAAGCAGCTGCACCAAGTGGGCACTGATTGAGTCTTTTTTGGCAGTCAAGCAAACGATCATAATCCCTATCCAGCATTTCATACCATGCCATCAGATGATGACCAAAGGTTACAGGTTGAGCGGTTTGGAGGTGCGTAAAGCCAGGCATAATAGTTGCATATTCATTTTCGGCTAAATTAACTAGAGCAGTTTGTAGATTTCGTATATCGAGACCAATTAGATCTATTTCGTCTCTAAGCCAGAGTCGCATGCCTGTTGCAACTTGATCATTCCTCGATCTTCCTGTGTGGATTTTTTTACCAATATCCCCAATTTGTTTGATTAAAGCGGCCTCTAAGTTCATATGGACATCTTCAAGATCGTGAGACCACTCAAACTCTCCTGCCTTAATGGTTGCTTGTATATTATCGAAGCCGTTATTGATAGCCATAAGCTCTTTGGTCGATAATACACCTATACTTGCTAGCATCTCTGCATGAGCTAGAGAGCCTCGAATATCATGCAAAGCTAGCTTTTTATCAAAATCAATAGAGGCAGTAAATTTTTTTACGAAATCATCCGTCTGTTCCTCGAAACGGCCACCCCAAGACTGGTTTTTTTCTTTCTTATTTTTCATGGGCTAGGTAATCCTTTTTGTAATAATATAATTTAGTAATTTTAAGCTCTATTTATTTAATTATAGCAAATCGCAAGTTACTATATAATTATATTTATATATAAGGCCTTGAAGTAAATAAGATAGTTTATATTGAATTTATTTTGTAATCGACTTTTTATAATACTTTGAGAAACAAGCCTTTATTTCAATCAATTTAGATTAATTTTTTTTACAATTTTGGTTACCATGACTTATGATAAAACCGATATCTGAAACCCAATTTATTCGTATTGCTACTCGACAAAGCCCCCTAGCACTTTGGCAATCTAATTATGTAAAAAAAAGATTAGAGCACGCTTATCCTAATATAAGAGTTGACTTAATTGGTCTCAAAACAAGTGGTGACAAGATACTTGATACAAAATTGACAAAAGTAGGAGGTAAAGGGCTTTTTACCAAAGAACTAGAGCATGCACTCCTCAACAATATAGCAGATATAGCCGTTCACTCTATGAAGGACGTTCCTATGGAGCTCCCTAATGGCTTAGGTCTAAGGGCAATTTGCGAGCGTGAAGATCCGACAGATGCTTTTGTTTCGAATAAATATATGTCGCTAAACGATTTACCAAGAGGTAGTTGTATTGGAACATCAAGTTTACGAAGAAAAACACAGTTATTAGAGGCTTTTCCTAGTTTGAAAATCTTAGACTTGAGAGGTAATGTAAATACTCGCCTTAAAAAGCTTGATAACAAAGAATATGATGCCATTATTTTGGCTACATCAGGTTTAGTGAGGTTAGGTTTATCAGGACGGGTTCGCGAACGCATACCTCCAGAAAAATTTCTTCCAGCCGGAGGTCAAGGGGCCATAGCTATCGAATCAAGAGTTGGCGATGATAAAATTAATAAATTATTAGTACATTTAAACCATTCAGCATCAGAGCAATGTACGACTGCTGAGAGAGCGATGAATCGACATCTAAGAGGCGGATGCCAAACTCCAATAGCAGCATATGCTATTTTGACTGGTAAAAATTCGGATAGAATTTGGTTGAGAGGGTTAATAGGTTCATCCGATGGCAGTCAAGTTATTCGAAACGATATAAAGGGTATGGCTAATGATTCAGAGTTGCTAGGTATTGATTTAGCAAAAAAATTATTAAAACAAGGGGCCGGTGACATTCTAAAAAAAGTTTATGGAGATAATTGGTAGGTGGGAAGCTTGAGCGGACTAAAGGCACTACTTGTCAGAGCAATACAGCATAATGATCTAAAAGAAGATATTTTTATCTCGAAACTTAGATCAGAGGGTTCTGATGTGATCCACTTGCCTGTCATGCAGACAGTACCTAAAAACCAATCCCCTGATATAAACCATATTAATGAATATATTGTAAATTATTCTTCTTACAATATAGCCATTTTTGTTAGCAAGTCCTCTGTATATTTCTTGCTTGACTGGCTAAAAAATAATAAAAAAGATTACTCTGATGGCTTACCTTTAGGCCCGAAATATTATGCAATTGGAAAAACTACAGCTGATACTTTAAAAAATATTAGGATTAATGCTGAGTATCCAAAACAAGATTTTAGCAGCGAGGGATTGCTTGACCTACCTTCATTCTCAGCTGGGAATCATCAAAAAGTAGTTATATTCTCTGGAGTAGGAGGCCGCAAATTATTATCTGATCAGCTGAAAGTACGTGGATTTTTAGTACATAACTGTGAGTTATATAGTCGAAAATGCTTGAAAGACTTTTCGAGTGAAATCAATTATTTGATAGGTTCAGATGCACTCGATATTGTAATTATTCATAGCGCAGAGCTACTCGAAAATTTATTATCCCAAGTATTGTCGCGTAATCTTCCTACTCTTAAGATGTTGCCAATATTAGTTCCGAGCAAAAGAATTCAGTGCTTAGCAGAAAGTTTTGGATTTAAGAAAATAATCTGCTCTCCTTCTGCATCAACTGAAAAAATGGTTTCTACTTTACGTGAATGTTACAGTAACTTTTTATAATCTCTAAAAAGTATGCTTTTTCGGTTGTAACTTCAAATGCAACTTAAAACTAAAAACTGTGATTTGTATTATGAGGTCCTCTAATTGAAGAGCAAAGATAGCAAACAAGACAAAATTAAAACTTCGAATGAGGATGGTGTATCTGTATCAAATCCTCAATTATCTTCATCATCCGAACAGATAAAAACAAAAAAAAGATCCAGTAAGAAAAAAACTATCAATTCTGTCAGCACAATTTTTTTAATAACTAAATTCGTTGTTAAGTTAGTTTTACTTCTAATTATACTATTTTCAGCATCTGCAATTATATATGGTAGTCGTTTGATACAGAATATCGAACAACAGCAACTTGAGGATCAAAAAACTCTAAAAAAATACCAGATAGAGATTGATGCCTTAAATAATAAGATAAAAAAAGATAGCAAAATTTACCAAGAGAAATATTCTAAATTAGATATTTATATAAAAAACCTAAAAGAAAACGTTACTAGCAATAGCAATCGTATAGGGAAGTTATCTTACCCCCAAGAAACCTTAATATTATTAGCGGAAGCTGAATATTCATTATGGCTTGCCGAGAGCTACATGGCCACCAGAAATTCTCCAAGCGAAATCATAGAGATACTCGTTTCACTAGATAACACTCTAGGGGAATTAAAATCTTTTAACACAAAAGAATCTCGTGAAACTCTAGTGAACATTATTTCAGTTTTACACTCAGTCCCTGTAGTTAATAGGGCAGAGCACTATAAAAAGTTAAATTTATTGATAAACCATCTTGATCAGCTGCCATTGATTCAATCGATAAAGGGTTTTGACCCTATTATCGAGACGAAAAGTTCGGTTCCTAGTCTGCAGCAGATCCCATGGAAAGAGAAGATTGTTGCCGGTATTTATAAAGCTTTTTCGAAGTTTAAAGATTTTGTCCGAGTCAAAAAATCAAAAAATCCACCCAATTTGTATTCAACAGAAATAGAAAAAAAATACCTTAAGCAATATTTAAAAGCTACGTTTGGGCAAGCTCAGATAAGCCTGTTACTAGAAAATGATGAGATTTATAAAAAAAGCCTTAAACAGGCTAAAATAGTACTAATGAGACACTACTCCGGTAATGAGAAATTAATAAAAACTTATGTTGAGCAAATAGATGAACTCGAAAAGCAAAATATAATTCAAAAAATACCAGATATCTCCAACCAACTTAATAGCCTCAAAGCTTATATTAGGATGTATAAAAAAAATATTAGTGGAGATAAAAAGTAATGAGAGCTGCGCTCCTCAAAACCATTTTAGTTACTCTATTGGCAGGATTTTTAACATGGCAGATGATACAAAATAATGGGTATATACTCATAGCTTATGGGAACTATACTGTAGACATGAATCTATGGGTGCTAGTGTTTATTTTTAGTTTTATTTTTATAGCTTCATTTTTACTGAAAAATATAATCAGAGCTATTATTCATCCAAGCCGAAAGTTATTTAAAAACTTATCCAAATACCAAACTAAGAAAAATCAATTATTATTTTCTCAGGGTTTGCTGAATTTTGTTCAAGATGATTGGATAAAAGCTCAACAGAACTTAGAAAAATCAGCAAAAAGTTCACCTATGCCCGCTATAAATTATCTAACCGCAGCATTTTCTGCATACAAAGCAGGAGATATAAATAACGTTGATATATTGTTAACAAAGGCCCAAAAAAATAATAACAAAAGAGATATAGCTGTTCCTCTCATGAGGGCAAAAATTTACATAAAAGACCAAGACTACATTAAAGCATTACACGTTCTTAAGTCGTTACATAGGAGTCATCGATCTAACCACACTTTTCTAAAACAACTCTACGTAATATACAGAAAACTTAACGATTTTAATAGTTTAAGGGATTTGTTACCAGACCTAAAGCGCTGTAAAATTTTTCAAAAAAATAAAATCAATGAACTTGAGATATACATATATCGCTCCTTAATAGAAAATATCTCTAAAAATAATAACGCTCATATTGAAGATTTAAAAAATTTTTGGAAAAAAATACCCAGAAGTATAAGGAAAGAAAAAGATGTGTTACTACAATATTCTACTAATCTGTATGGGTTTGGAGAGGAAGCGTATACTGAAAAATTAGTACGTAATTTTTTGAAATCCAGTTGGGATGATCAAATGGTAAGACTTTATGGCAAAATTGAAGGGATTGACAAGGAAAAACAATTAAACTTTGCGGAAGGTTTGCTCATTAATTACCCAGCACACCCAGACTTGTTATTGGTCCTGGGCCGTCTTAATTTGAAGCATGGGTTCTTGATCAAGGCTCAAGATTATCTAGAGAGATCTATAGCTATTAGACCTGACATTGAAACTTATAATGCGTTGGGTATATTGATGGGTTGCCTTAATGAACACAAAGAGAGCTTAGATTACTATCGCGAGGGTTTATCTCTAAGTCTCAAATCCAGAAATACCAAATAAGAATACAAAAAACATTTTATGGTCTTCAAAAAAAGTCTTTTAAATCTAATTATATCTGGGGTCCAGCCTTAATTATTTTTCGTGATACATTGTATTTTTGTATATTATCGATAAATAACTTTGCTAATTTTTTAGTCTGGATATCATAAGCTTCTTTATCATCCCATGTATCCCTAGGATTAAGGAAACTAGTATTAACACCAGGAATACTGGTCGGTATATTCAGATTCAGTACTGGCAGTTTAATAGTTTCAACACTTTCAAGATCACCGTTTTGTATGGCAGCAACAATGCTTCGTGTCACGGGAATTGGAAATCGAGAACCGCTTCCATCAGACGCACCTGATCCACCCGTCCAGCCAGTATTGACAAGATATACTTTGCTGCCAAACTGATCTATATGTTTCATTAGTAGTTCTGCGTAGACTTTGGCTGGTCTTGGCATAAACGGTGCACCAAAACAAGTTGAAAATGTCAGGTGTATCCCTTTTTCACCTCCCATCTCAGTAGACCCTACCCTGGCAGTATAGCCACTAAGGAAGTGATATGCTGCCGCTTCTTTTGATAAGATAGATACTGGTGGTAAAACTCCGGAAACGTCACATGTAAGAAAAATAACATTTTTAGGTTCGCCGGCCCGATTCTCTTTACTACGTAAATCTACATGTTCCAGAGGGTAACTGCATCGACCGTTTTCTGAGAGAGAAGTATCATTATAGTCTGCCACACGATTTTTGTTAACGGCTATGTTTTCTACAATTGCACCAAATCGAATAGCATCCCATATAACTGGCTCATTTTCTTTACTTAAATTTATAGTTTTAGCATAACATCCACCTTCCATATTAAACACAGCACCTTTAGTCCACCCGTGCTCATCATCACCTATTAAGTATCGCTCTGGATCTGCAGAAAGAGTCGTTTTTCCAGTGCCAGAAAGGCCAAAAAATAAACATACGTCACCATCTCTTCCTACGTTGGAGGCGCAATGCATAGACATAACATCTTTGCCAGGCAGCAAGTAATTTTGTACTGAAAACATAGCTTTTTTCATTTCACCGGCATATCTAAGACCTGCAATTAAAACTTTTCTTTGACCAAAGTGTATAATCCCCACCGCCTCACTATTAGTGCCATCGCGAACTGGGTCACAGGTGAAATTTGCCGCATGTAGTATCTTCCAAGCATCCTTACTTGAGGGATTGTAATCTTTTGGTCTAATGAACATATTTCTGGCAAATAGATTATGCCATGCTGTTTCTGTTGTTACCTCAACAGGTAGGTAATGGTTTGGATCCTGACCTACATGCAAATGTGAGAGGTAACGATCTTTTTGCGTTATATATTTTTCTACTCTGGCCCATAAGTCATTAAATTTGTCTTGATTAAACGGGCGATTAACCGGACCCCAAGCAATTGAGCTTTTACTACTTGATTCCTCAACAATAAAACGGTCAGAGGGCGATCTGCCCGTCCTGTTTCCAGTGACTGATAAAAATGCTCCAGTGTTAGTAAGATGCCCTTCACCATTTTTAAGGGCTAGCTCAATTAATTTAGATGAGCATAAATCTTTAAAAATAGTTACGTTCGAATTTTGGTTTAGTGTCATTAGGTTAATCCCATTGAAGATTTTGAATTCAGTTAATAATCTGCTTCAGTCCAGTTAACAATCAATCTATAAAATAATCGATAAATTAAAATATTTGGATTATGCCAGAAAAAAAGAAACTAGTGGAGTTTTCATAAAAAATTAAAAATCTATTTAATTATCCCAAATTAACAACTATGGGAGATAGGTACAAAAGTTATCTCACAAATCATAGATATTTTTTTTACTAAACTTATGTATTTGTCTGCGCTCCTTTTTGGTTGGACGCTTGCTTTTGAGGAAGTTATTGTAGAATACTTTTTTTGATGCATCATTTCGTGCTCTTGTACAAATACTTTCCTCAGTTTCGGTATACATTTCTTGTGCTCTAGTGGCCGAACCTCTTTTTCCACAAAGATTTTTAACAATTACTATTTTTTCATCCATTCCTTGCTTGATCGATAATATCGTCCCTAGTGCAAGATCTTTACTGACTTTAACTTTATTCCCATCAATTTGTACTTTCCCAGCAGTTATAGCAGCTTTAGATAAGTTCCTAGTCTTAAAAAAACGGGCAGCCCATAACCATTTATCTATACGGATTTTTTTCTTACATTCTTCTTTTTGTATGATCGGTAGAATTTCATCAAAGTAACTTATGGAATCAAAGCCACTTATTAAATTAACGTTCTTTGTACTATCAGGCTTATTAATGCCTAGGATACTCTTAATACCGAATTTTTTTGCTGCCTCAAGAATTCTAATCGAATCGTCAATAAAAAGTGTCCTCTTAGGATCAAATGCTATCTGATGAGCTAACTTAGACCAAAATAGCTGACTCTCTTTTGGCTCATTGAATTCATGGGATGTAAAAATTGCGTCTAACTCTTTATCTATTTCAGTATCGTTAACTTTAAGCATTAAAATTTCGGGGTGTGCATTAGTTACGAGAATACGTTTTTTCCCTGTAACTCTAAGCTGCTCAAGGAAATCAAATACAAAAGGACGTACCTTAACTAAAAACCTTACTTCTTTTTTGAGCTCAACAATATTTACGAGCAGCTTTTCTGACCAGTACTTTGTTGAATACCAATTTAACGTTCCCTTTGTCTCATTAGTAAGTTTTTCAATATAAATATGAGCCTCTTCTAGAGAAATACCATGGATCTTTGAATAACGTTTTGGTAGGTGATCCAACCAAAAGTAATTATCAAAATGAAGATCTAGCAACGTACCATCCATATCTAATAATACAGTATCGATGTCACTCCAATTGAAGCACTTTTTATTCGAAGAGATAGTAGTTTCTTTATATTTTTTCATATTTTTTATTTTTTAGTACTGATAAAATAAAATAATTATTATTTAATCTAACCATTTTATATATTTTACGTAAACTGTTTAAGAATATAGTAATTTAGTATCCATTTTTAAATTATTTGATAAGAGTAGCTAAATTGACAACCGACAAAATCTTTATAGTAGGTCCTATGGGTTCAGGAAAAACCACCATTGGTCGTATTTTGGCTGAAATTCTAGATTTTAAATTTTTCGATCTCGATTTTGAAATTGAAAAAAGATCCGGGGCTAATATACCATGGATATTTGATGTCGAGGGTGAAGAGGGGTTTCGACAAAGAGAATCTCGAGTTTTAGAGGAACTTTCCTCATTAACTAATACAGTTTTGGCAACAGGTGGCGGCGCAGTTATTCTTAAAAAAAACCGTGAAATTCTTAAGAAGCACGGCTTCACTATATATCTTAGGGCACCAATTGATAAGTTAGTTGAAAGAACTTCACATGATCAAAATAGACCTCTGCTAAAAGTGAGCAACCCACGTAAGGCGATTGAGAAAATGGTCACAGATCGTGAATCTTTGTATAAAGATGTGGCTAATTTTGTTTATATTACAGATAAACAGAGGCCTCGACTAGTTGCAGACGAAATTGCTTACGAAGTTCGTAAATTTATAGTCTGATGTGGTACATTCTATTTTACATAATTACTAGAGAACAATAACTGTGGAAGAAACTAAAACACTTTTTGTAGATCTAGGAGATAGAGCTTACCCTATTTTTATTGGTGAGGGATTGCTTGACTCATCAGAATTAATAAATCCATATATCTATGGAGATCAAGTATTAATAGTAACCAATGAAGTTGTTGCACCTCTCTACTTAGAACCTCTCTTTAAAGTGTTAAAATCAAATTATAATGTTGAAAAATTGATATTGCCTGATGGGGAAATATACAAAAATTTAGAAGTATTAAATACAATCTTTGATTCACTTTTGTTAAATAAATTTAATCGTAGCGCAACACTTATAGCACTTGGAGGTGGAGTTGTTGGCGATATGACCGGGTTTGCAGCCGCTTGTTACCAGAGAGGTATAAATTTCTTACAGATACCAACGAC
>NYXF01000060.1 GCA_002685455.1 Porticoccus sp.
CAGCCGGGCATTATCTTGGAAGCGGAGCACCAGGTGTAGTCTATCTACAGAATTCCGGATTGGGTAATACAATTAATCCCTTACTCTCATTAGCAGATAAAGAGGTTTACAGTTTACCAATGTTATTGCTCATTGGCTGGCGTGGCGAGCCTGATCAAAAAGATGAACCACAGCACGTTAAGCAAGGAAGAATTACACCGAATTTACTTGATGCAATGAACGTTCCTTGGTACGAACTCAATAAAAGCAATGATTATCAACTGGAGGTCTCCAAAGCATTTGACCAGATGAGAATAAGCCAAGCACCAGTTGCCTTACTGGTTCGCAAGGATACCTTTTCGAAAGCTAATATTAAAAGTGAAGAGCGCCAAGAATATCCTCTTACTCGAGAAAAAGGGATACAGGCAATAATTGATAACCTTGTCCCTAAAGATATTATAGTTTCGGCAACAGGAATGATATCGCGAGAATTATACGAGTATCGTGCCCTCAGAACTGGTGATCATAGCAATGATTTTTTGACCGTCGGATCTATGGGTCATGCCTTATCGATTGCCCATGGTGTTGGATTAGCAAGAAAAAATGAACGTGTCATTTGTCTAGATGGTGATGGCAGTGTTCTAATGCATATGGGTTCACTTGCTATTTTAGGGCAACAGGGCCCGAAAAATATAGTACATGTAGTTTTGAATAATGGTGCGCATGATTCAGTGGGTGGACAGTTTACAGTCGGGTTTGGTATCAATTTAGTTGGGATTGCACAGTCATGTGGATATCGACAAGCTGTGAGTGTAAATAGTTGCGAGGAAATAAAAAAAATACTTTCTATATGGCAGGATCAACCTGGCCCATTGTTTCTCGAGGTACGAATTGCTCGGGGGTCACGAAAAGATCTCGGCCGACCAGCTACAAGCCCGATAGAAAATCGTGATGCTTTTATGAGAAAATTAGGTCTTTATGGATAAGGATCTGCTAAAAAAATGGAGCGCTTTCAATCCTGTAATTATAAATTTTGGAAGAGGTGTTAGAGTAGACCTAAAAAGAGAGCTTATAGGCCGTCAAGGAATTGTTGTCACTTCACCTCGCGGTAAAAAGCAACTAAAAAATGATCCAGTGTTGGGAAAGATTTTTGTAAATAATAAACAGTGGTTATGGATAGATGATATTCAGTCTAATCCAGAAATAGTAACGCTTGAGAAGTCTATTTTAAAATTTAATAATTTTACACCTGAGGTCGTTTTAGCTTTTGGTGGCGGAAGTGTAATAGATAGCGCCAAAGTGATTGCCATATCTATGGCAAGTAAAATATATGACATAAAAAAACTACTATTAGATCCAGATGCTACAAATAAGAGAACAATTCCCCTTTACGCTATACCCACTACATCTGGTACAGGAAGTGAAACCACTCCTTTTGCTACTGTCTGGGATCATAAAGATCATCGAAAGTATTCTTTAGCGGGTCCTGCAGTTTACCCCTATAGCGCTTTTGTTGATTCCGAGCTCACTGATGGGTTACCAGATTTGATCACCGTTAGTACTGGTCTTGATGCGATAAATCAGGCCGCAGAGTCAATATGGAATAAAAATATGACCACATTGACCGAGGCTACAGCGGGTCGAGCACTTAAATTGGGGTTAACTGCATTACACAGTTTAATAAAGGACCCAAAAGATAATAATTCTCGTGACGATATGGCAGAAGCCAGCTTATTGGCAGGTATGGCGATTAGTCAGACACGCACCTCGCTTTGTCATTCTATTTCATATCCGCTAACAACCCACTTTGGTATTCCACACGGCTTAGCTTGTGCTTTTACTATGCCAGCAGTGCTTAGACTCAACCTATCAGCTGATGATGGACGATTTATCAGGTTAGCTTGTTTGTTGAATGATAATCCTAAATCTACCCAATATGATCTTATTAAAAAATTTGATGCTTTAAATAAAGAGTTATGTGTTTCCAGCCATATAAAAAATTTTGTTGGGAACATTGATCAACTTTTAGATCTTTCAATAGAGATGCAAACCCCCGGACGTTCTGATAATAACTTAGTTAGTGTCGATGATAGTGATATTCGCAATATCTTAAAGTCTTCATGGGGATAAAGTTGTTAAAAAGGTAATATATAGAATTGAATTGGTAGGAGATAATTGGATTTGAAAAAATATTTTTACTTCATGACATCAGCTCAGACATGGCTTGATATGGCTATTAATTTATATGATGAAAATATAGCTGAGCCAGTGTTTTGGTTGGGCGACGATTGCCACAGAGAAAAGGCAAAAAAACACTTTAGAGATTGTTATGTATCAGTTATGAATGACATAGTTCATTACCCATGGAGACTTGAAAATAATCAATATAATTCAGAATTCTCAGACTTTTTTCTTTCTGAAAATTATATAAGATGTAAAGATGCTTGCATTAAAATGATGGATAGACTTGATCATATTGGAATGTTCAATAGACTTGATCGAGAGATGTATTTAAAGATAATTTCTCATTGGGCATTAAAAAAAGTTTCGGAATTAAAGCCTGATGCCTTGATAGTAGCTGAGGCGCCTCATTCACATGCTCAGTACTTAATATATGAAATATTTTTGTATTTGGATATACCTGTAGTGCAGTTCTTATCATGGTCGATTCAGCCCGTTGTTATGTTGCAACAGGTGAAAGAGAATAAGCTTATTCCAGTGGAAAAAACTTTCTCTATATCTGAATGGAAAGAAATAAATATTAAAATTGAAAACTATATAAAAAAAGTATCGAATTCAGATAATTATCAGAATTTTATACCCACGAGTATTGGGACTCAAAGAAGGAATAGCTCCTCTAAACTAAAACGTCTCTCTAGATTCTTTTCAAGAAGAAAATTACGTGAATTAGCTGCAGAAGAATACAGAAATAGAAAATTTAAATGGAAAAAAGAATTTCTCCCAGTAAATCCGCAATTTATAGGCGTCCTTATTAGTGAGTGGATCAGAAAGGATAAGGGAAAAAATGTACTCAAAGCTTTTCACAAAAATATCGATACATGTGATTTAAGTCAAGATTATGTATACGTTGGATTGCATTATGAACCAGAGAGATCGACAAATCCTGACGGCGGACCTTTCCATGATCAGATACTAGCGATAGTGAAACTGAGAAAAATTTTGCCTCCTAATGTTGAAATATATGTTAAAGAACACCCCTCTCAATTTTATATTCATAAGGGTCCCCGGGGAAGAAGTCCCCTTTTCTATGACGCAATTAGACGAATAAAAGGGGTTAGATTAATAGATATAACTATCGAAAATCTATCACTGATAAGAAACGCAAAAATTGTTTGCACAATAACAGGAACCATTGGTCTTGAAGCGGCAGCTTTAGGAAAAAAGACCCTCCATTTTGGCAACAGTTGGTATCAAGGTATGCCTAATACTATTCGCTGGTATGACGGGATTACTTACGAAGAAATTATGAATTTGCCAAATGCGAGTCCAGACGATGTTTCTAGGCATTTAATAGAATATAAAGCTACTTATGGTGTTCCATGCTTCAGGAATGAGTCGGGTGTTGGATATGTTTCTGCACACAATAAGTCACCAGAGTTTGCTGCAGCAGAAGTAAAAGGAACAGCGCACTTAGCGAAACAATTTTTTAAAAAAATTTAAAGATCATTATGAAATTAGGCGCATTAATATTTTCTAGATTCGACTCCAGTCGTCTTCCAGGTAAGGCATTATTGGATATCCATACTCGTACTTTATTGGGCAGAGTTCTTGATCTAACAAAGAGAGTATCTAATATAGATGAAATTATAATCGCGACTACAGACAGGGAAGTCGACAACGTTATAGAAAAATTTAGCGATATCGAGAAAGTTAAAATTTTTCGAGGCAATTTTAAAAATGTTGCATTACGGGCCATTGATGCTTGTGAATGTTTTGGATTAGATGGATTTGTAAGGATATGTGGGGATAGACCTTTTTTTGACTCAGATCTTGTCAGCCAGTTAGCGATGATGTTTAAACAAAACGATTATGATCTAGTTGTAACTCCCCACAAGAAAAATATTCCAGCTGGATTAACTGCCGAAGTTATTAGTATTGACGTATTACGCGATAATATTAAATACTTTATGCCGCCGCATGAAGAACATTTAACTTCATATTTCTATGAAAATGCTGACTCATTCAATATTAAATCCATTGTTCCACCTAAATATATAACAAAAGATTTGAATATAAGACTTGTTGTTGATAATAAAAGAGATCTCGAAAGAGCCCGATGGATAGCTTTAAATCTAAATAGCAACTCGGTTGAGCTTTGTATGTCAAAGATTATTTCCTTGGCCTCAAATTGGGAAACTGAAAATCCGACCGGCTTTACATAATTAAAATTAAAGTTAGTTTTTAATCAATCAAAAAATTAATGATTTTTTTTACTAGGAGAGAGTAATGATCGTCTTGGGAATCCATGATGGACACAATGCAAGTGCAGCTTTGTTGATAAATGGAAAGCTTGTCGCTGCGATTGCTGAAGAGCGCTTAACAAGAAAAAAACATGAGTACGGATTCCCAGGTCAAGCGATTCAGGCGGTTCTAGAGATTGCAGAAATTAATATTCGAGACGTTGATCATATTGCAATGTCAACAAAAACACTACCGCCAGCCTATTATTACACACTACGAAATGCCAATTTTAGCATTAAAGATTACTGGAAAGAACAAAAGGAATATTGGTATCCAAAGTTATATGAAGGCAAAAACCCTAGTTATACCGAGATTTTTTCTGAGCATATAGATCCGAATAAATTCCCTTATGATGAAACATTAATTTCTGATGAAAAGGATCATAAAGGTATGTGGAAGGCAAGAGTAAAACATTTAACAGAAATATTAGGTATCAATAAGGATATAGTCTCTGTTCATAATCACCATGATTGCCACGCTTATTATGGATACATTGCTAGCCCTTATCGTAAAAATACACCAGTCTTAGTTTATACGATGGATGGTGGTGGTGATGGCCTTAATGGGACCGTATCAATTGGCGAGCCAGGTAAACCACTAGAATTTCTCTCTAGATCCTCCAATTGCAATATTGGAAGAATGTTCCGCTATACCACTTTATTATTAGGTATGCGGCCCACTGATCATGAGTACAAATTAATGGGTCTTGCTGCATACAATATCGGTGACTATGCCCATGAAGCTTATAAAGTTTATGCCGAAACTCTTCAGGTGGACGGTTTAGGGTTTAAATATAAAAATAAAATAAAAGATCACTTCTTTTACTTCAAGGAAAAACTTGAAGGTCAGCGGTTTGATTCAATTGCATATGCTATACAAAGACGAACTGAAGAGCTACTAACAGAATGGATTGGAAACGGTGTGGAGTATACAGGTATCGGAAATATAGTAATGTCGGGGGGAGTCGCTCAAAATATTAAAGCCAATAAATCTATATGGGAAATGGATGAGGTTGATCAGGTATTTATACCTCCTGGACCAGGTGACGAGTCAATATCGATCGGTGCTGCTTATGCCGAAGCAATAAAGCAGGGTATGGATATCAACAAAATTGAGTCAATCCCCAATGCTTATTTTGGAACTTCGTATGATGATAAATCTATTGAAGCAGCTATTAAAAAAGCTGATACAAAGGATTGGATTATTAGCAAGGTTAAGCCTAAGAATGTAGCTACTCTTCTTGCAAATGGTAATGTGATAGCACGCTTCGCATCGGATAAAGCAGAATTTGGTGCCCGTTCCCTTGGAAATCGTTCAATAATAGCTGATCCGAGAAGGTCTGATGTGATCCACCATATTAATAAATTGGTGAAAATGAGAGATTTTTGGATGCCGTTTGCACCAAGTATTCTGGCAGAGAGAGAAATGGATTATATGGTTAACCCTAAAAATATCGACGGTAGGTTTATGGCAATTGGTTTTGATTCAACTTTATTGGCTAAAGAGCACATGCCTGCTGGCCTTCATCCTTTTGATCGGTCGGCTCGTCCACAAATTGTTTATCAAAATGAAAACCCAGGATACTATGCAATCATCAAAGCTTTTGAAGAAAAAACAGGCGTCGGTGCCGTCCTTAACACTTCCTTTAACATTCATGGCGAACCCATTGTGGGTACTCCTGAACAAGCTATTGATACATTTAATCGTTGTGGACTTCATCATCTATTATTGGGTTCTTGGCTTATTAGCAAGCCAAAAAATTGATAAGTTTCAGTACTTATAGCATTTTTGCACATATATTAGGCTAAAGGAGAAATGATCTGACAATTGGTATCTTAATAGCAAGTTATAGCAAATCCAAGAAAGCAACCAGTATACTTCGTCAGATAAATGGTCGCCCAATCTTAAGTTACACATTAGCTAAAATTTCTAAAGTAGTAAAAGATTCTAAGATTATAGTTGCTATTTCTAAAAATCCATATGACGACGTGATAGCTGAATATTGCACCCGTTCAGAAGTTAAATGCCTAAGAGTCAATGATGACGATGAGTTGACTTGCAGTTTAAAAATATATAGTTGGGATTTTATAGTTAGACTTGATGGCAGTGATTTTTTGATTGATATAGAAAAACTGAAATCTATGATGACAGTGGCTGAAACAAATTGCTTCGACTTTTTAGAATCTTTGCCAAATACTACTGTTAAATATGATACGGGTATTCAGATTATCAGAGCTGATTTTTATCTATCAATTAAAAAGAATATTAAGCAACCTCAAAGATTTGACCAAGTATTTCTATGGTTAAGCAAAAATAAGGAAATTGGACGCCGATTCGTCTATGAAAATCATCGATATCCGAGATTTCAGCCGGGCTTCGATTTAGAGGCGACTGCATGCGCTCTTGGCGAAATATTTTCATCCACAGCTAAGTCTGCTACGGATATCACAATGAAAGATATATATGACAGCCTTGCACTTAAGACTAGAACCTCTCCTTGGCAAGGAGAGGTTGGACCTTTAATGATTGCCGAAATCGGCGGCAATCATGAAGGAGATTTTGAGGTGGCTAAGCATATGACTAAGCTTGCGATCAAAAGTGGAGCTGATTGTATAAAGTTTCAGTTATATCAGGGGAATACTTTGGTGAGTAGTAAGGAAAGCCCTGAACGCGTTGAGCATTTTAAAAAATTTGAATTATCACAAGAAGAACATATTTTTTTAGCAAAGATGTGCCTTGAGGCTAATGTTAAATATTTAGCATCAGTATGGGATTTGGAAATGCTTAATTGGATAGATCCCTATCTGGAATATTATAAAATAGGTTCAGGGGATATGACTGCTTGGCCGATTTTAGAGGAATTTGCGAAGCGAGATAAACCTATTTTGATCTCAACTGGTTTATCCTCTACGGAGGAAGTTCTGCAGACTATAAGATTCCTGCAGCGAATCAACCAAAATTACACCCAGCCTAATATGTTGTGCATCTTACAATGTACATCTATGTATCCTATACCTGATCAAGATGCCAATCTAAAAGTTATGGACCTTTTTAAGCGTGAAACTGGCTTATCCGTAGGTTATTCAGATCATACAACAGGTACGGATGCCCTGTTGGTAGCAGCTATTATGGGTGCGGATGCATTAGAGTTTCACTTTACGGACACTCGTGATGGAAAATTATTTAGAGATCATGAGGTTTCTTTGGATGTACAAGAGGTCATATCTCTTAAAGAAAAAATTAAACATTTAAAAACTTTTCAGGGCGATGGTGTTAAGTTACCGCAACCCAGTGAAATCAATAGCGGACATGAAATTTCGTTTCGTCGTGGTGTTTACTTGATTCGTGAAGTAAAAAAAGGTGAAATCATTAACGTCGAAGATTTAGTTTTTTTACGCCCAGCACACGGTATTGATGCCCGAGATTACCAATCTTTAATTGGAACAAAAGCCTTACGAGATATCTCGCCTTTGAGCCCACTATACCATGGTCTTGATTATTAAATTTATCTATTAATTAGAGCTTATTATGAATTCGAAGCCCCTTGTTACTATATATATACCTTGTGGAAATTATGGTCGTTTCTTGAACCAGTCCGTCGAGAGTGTCTTTAATCAACTATATACAAATTGGGAATTAATAATCATTGATGAAGCATCAGATGATGACACCGCAGTTATTTCCCGTGAACTTCAAAGCCGGTTTCCCGAAAAAATTACACTCATCCAGAATAAAAAAAGTATAGGGCTGCAAAAAATTGCCAATAATGTGTTAAACATAGCTAATGGAAAATATTTAGTTCGCTTAGATGCAGATGATTGGTTTGATGAGTGTGCTTTGTTATTAATGGTTGCAAAGCTAGAGGCAACTCCAAGCGTTGGTCTAGTCTATGGCAATTACTTTTATACTGATTCTGACGGAAAGATTCTTGGTATAGAAAGAAGATGGAAAATAAAGAATGAAGATATTGGGGGTCACCTGCCACCACATGGCGCCTGTACGATGTTTAGAACTCGATCATTAAAGGCAGTTGGAGGTTATTCGGTGGATATAAATGCACAAGATGGATGGGAGCTTTGGTATAAACTTTACCAAAGAGTAGGAGCAATAAATCTTGATATACCTTTATTCTATTATCGTCAGCATAATTTTTCTTTGAGCAGAGACTCGAAGCGTTTACTTGAAGCACGCTCAAAAATTTTTGATCGCATAAGCTCAAGTTTAGAGGGAGACTATAAGCCAACTATTATAGCCGTGATACCAGTGCGTGAGTCCTATCCTGGGTTTGAAGGGGTGCCCTATAAATTACATAATGGCCAATCTTTATTGGCCAAAGCAATTTTGGAGGCATCATCTTCCGATAAGATAAATGCAACTATTGTATCATCTGAGAGCCAAGAAGTTTTAGATTACGCAGAGGGCCTAGAAAAGAAAGGCGATGTTCCCCCCCATACTAGAATTTTAAGAGATAAAAACGACCCTTCCAATAAAAATATTCCTTTAAGGAACCTTATGATCTCAGCTGGTGAAAGTTACTATGACAAAGCTGGAGTTCATCCAGATGCTGTAGCTTTTCTGAGTCTACATGCTATAAATAGATCGATAAATCATATTGATGAGGCTTTAAATATCCTCCGTGTTACTGAAAGTGATACTGTAGTATCAGTTCAGGAAGAGCGTGAACCAATGTTTATATATGGAACAGCCGGGCTAGAGTTACTCAATCCAGGCCGATTTCAAGATTTAACTTATGATCGTGAACGTTTATATAGTTTTAATGGTTCAATTTTAGCGACATGGTGGGATGTATTGAAAGAACATCATTTGTTCGGAGAAAAGATATCATCAATAGAAATGTCTGCTGAAGACAGCCTTCAGCTCAAACTGATGCCTACGATTGATAACAATGAAGTTTAATTTTAAGATTTTTTTAACAGGAAAACTATTATAAAACCTCATAGAAAAAAACTAGTACTATCTAGTTCATCTTTTTTGATCCCTAATCATAAGGCATGGTTAAGTTATCAAAAAATTTATGATGTGGAATTTGCAAATTATGGAAATTGGAGCGGTGCACTCATCGCATCAGATCCAGATGTAATTTCCGTCATTATAATTAATCTATCAGATTTTATTGAGATTGACACAATCCCCGTAGAAGAGCCGAAAGATTTAATGTTCTCTATCACTTCTCTTCTGAAAGCTAGATTAATAAAAGCAAAAGAGCCGACAGTAATGGCTGTCTGCTCCGAGGATAGCTACCAGGCTCAAAGAAACTCAAAAAAAATAAGCTATAAAAGAAGATTCTATATCGATTTAATCAGCGAGCTAGAAGTTATAGCGTCAGAATTTACAGATTTTTATTTTGTAGATCTAGACCACCAGTTTTCTGAAGACGGAACAAAAAAGGCCTACGATTTAAGAAATTGGTATTTTTCTCATTGTCATTTCTCCACGAGAGGACTGCAACAAATTGCTGAGAGTTCTGGAGAAATTTTGAAGCGTCATTATGAACCTCCATTAAAATTACTAGTATTAGATTGCGATAATACTCTTTGGGGTGGAGTGATAGGAGAAGATGGACTAGAGTCCCTTACAATAGGGCAAGATGGTATTGGGTTAGCATTCTTAGACTTTCAAAAGCATTTAATACGACTGCAAAATGAAGGGACCCTTCTAGCCCTTGCTAGCAAAAACAATGAGGAAGAGGTATGGCATGTATTTGATAACCATTCTTCAATGGCTCTGAAGAGAGAGCATATAACTTGCGCTAGAGTAAATTGGCAGGAAAAGTCTGATAACATCAAAGAGATTGCAAAAGAATTAGATTTGGGTTTAGACAGTATTGTTTTTTGGGATGATAATCCCTTGGAAAGAGAAAAAATGAGGATTTTACAGCCGAGCGTAACTACACTGAATATTCCCGAAGATGTTTTAGAATGGCCGCAATATCTCATAGGTTTGAACTGTTTTTCTAAATCATCCTTCAGTGCAAGTGACTATAAAAAGACTGATCAATATCAGGCGAGGGCTATTTTTCAAAAAGAATCTAAGAATGCCATAGATATGCATGCTTACCTTAAGTCTATTAAACTTAATCCAAGCGCAAAAAATCTTAATTCATCGTCTATGAAAAGAGCTTTGCAGTTATGCCAAAAAACAAACCAGTTTAATGTTCGAACTATTCGACATTCATCTTCAGATTTAAAGGAGCTGTCGCAGAAGCAAGAAGATTTTTGTTTTCTAGTAAGTCTATCCGATATTTATGGCGATCATGGCGATATAGGTCTCGTTTGCTTAAGTCGATTTGATAGACAAATCGTATTTATTGACACATTCTTAATAAGCTGTCGCGTACTTGGTAGGCAGTTAGAAATATGGATATTGTCAGAGATTGTAAAGCGATGTGAACTGTATGACGTTAAACAAATCATTGGTGAGTTTATACCAACAGACCGGAATAGTCCTGCTGAAAATATTTTCAAGGGAAATGGGTTTAAAAAAATTAAACAAAAAAATAAACTTCCAGAGAATATTGCAAATATATTATCGCAAAATAGTAGTATTTTCAGTTTATCATTAATAGATTTTAATCCCAGTAATCTTGACTTATTTGAGGATGTTTAATTGAAAAAATTTAATGAGTCTGACCTGTTTGAGATTCTCAAAACAACTTTTCCTGATACCGATATACCAAAAAATGTTTCAAATCTTAAAATGGGGAGCATAAAAAAATGGGATTCATTAGGCAACTTCAATTTACTTTTAGCTATCGAGGATCAATATGATATTAGGTTCTCTTTAAATGAAATTTCGGAAATCAAGTCTATTCAAATGATTATTAAGGCACTAAATGAAAGGAGCATTTGAACTAGATATCGGTAAATCGCTCGAAAAAGTCAATATTTTTCCGGGTGATACCGTGATGATTCATGGAAATGCCGGAGTGGCCGCTCAATATAGAGATATATCTGCTAAAAATCAGATTAACTATTTACTCTCAAAAATCCTTGAATATATTGGCCAAGCGGGCACAGTTGTTGTCCCAACGTTTTCATATAGTTTCACTAAAGGTGAGGATTTTAACCCTAAGCTAACACCAAGTAGAACTGGAAGTTTTAGTGAGGCTTTTAGGCTTTATCCAGGCGCTATTCGCTCGAAGAATCCATTATTTAGTGTTGCTGCCATAGGTAGTCACTCCAAAATATTTCAATCTTCTGACATAAATGATTCTTTCGGCTCCAATACTTGCTTTGGTTTGATGAATGATCTGGATGGTAAGATTATCAGCCTAGGCGATGACATAAAACAGGGTATTACTTACATACATTATGTTGAACAAGCATGCAATGTAAGCTATCGATACATGAAAAAATTTAATGGTAATCTAATCCTTGATAACAATATAAGATATATTGAAACAACTTATTATGTACGGGATTTATCAATCAATTCAGCACTAGATCTAAGTCTTTTTAGAGATACTGCATCTAAAGAAGGACTTTTATACTCTCATGAGGCTGGGAGGTTTCCGATTATGGCTATAGGCGCAAAAGATTGTTCAGTTATAGCTGAATCACTTTTAATAAAAAATTCAAATGCACTTATTTCAGAAAGACTATCAAATTCATGAAACTAGCATCTATTTTTTATATGACTCTATTGGCAAACAATATATTGGGAGTTTTGGGGAAAAAAAATCCCAATTTTTTTTGGTGTTTTGTGCATCATTGTTAAGAAAAACTATGAGTAATAAAATATATAAAGATAAAAATTTACTTCATGTTTTTGCCGTGTCCAATCAAGTGAATGCGGTCGTTGCATATGAGTATATAAAAGAAAATCAAATTAAATTCGATGATATAAGAATTTTTTTTGTTAGGGATGTATCTACACTAAATATATTTAAGGGAATGAAATTTTTAGACTGTGAAAGAGGATTATTTGAGAAGATAGGCGATCGGTTTTTGAATTTTTTATCCCATAAAGTAAAAGTTAGAAGAGCCATTGAGTCCAATAAGAAACCATTTATATATTATGTAGCATGGCTTGATGAGACAGCTCGTGAGGTTGTGGCCTCCAAATACTGTGAAGGTCATATTTATACGGAAGAGGGTGATCAAGCATATAAAGATTTTCCATTATTTTCGTCATCACCAGACTATAAACCTATTCCCAGACATATAATTGGGCTCCACAAAGATACCTGTTATTGGCGTGATGATGCTTTGCTTTGGGTCGGCATTTCAGAAAAATCATTTAAAACTGCACCTATGAAAAGAAAGTATATTTTGAAATCTCTTGATCATTTCAAAAAGTCATATCAACCAATGCTGAAAGATTATGAGAATATTTTATTAATGCCGACACCTTATAGGCTTCCAAAAAATGAATGGAAAAAATCGATAGTTAAGCTCGCTGAAGGCCTGCAGGAGCCATTTGCACTAAAACTTCACCCAGGTTACGGAGCTAACCCAAAAACTTATAAAGAATTTGAGGCATATTTAATAGATTTAGGATTTTCTCAATCAATTGTTTGCAATAGTGAGGTCATAATTGAAGGAGAGATGCTCTTCAATCAAAAAAAAATAATTGGAGATAGATCTTCTCTTTCGAGATATGCAAATTTATTTGGTTCGATATTTGTAGAAATTGATTTTTTGTATGGAGAATTTTATTAATAAAATGATTACACAGAAAGATAACTTTGGAATTACAATAATACTTCAATTTATTATACTAACTTTTATATTTTCGATACCTTTTCAATATAGAATTCATGATCTAATACAAATACATCACCATTATGCAAATATTAGCATATCCCTCTTTTTGTCTCTCTTATTAGTGTTAGTATTCTTTTTCCGAATAATCAGCGAGAGAAAATTAAATCAGATAAGTCTCTGGCCTATATTTATTATTGGCTTTATTTTTTCAATCGATTTCCTTATGCATAAATCGAGTCTAGACGCGATCCACAAGACGATAATCGCAAATTTATTTATAGGCTATATCATTCTAATTGAGATAGAACGCTCAGGTTTTAAGTTTGCCGAAAAGTTAATGGTATGTTTCATAATCTCTTGTTGTATAGCTGCTTTTATATGCTTGCTCTCAGACGATTTTTTTAAAAGGGGATTCAGTCTTAATACAGATGAACTAGGTTATATTGATTATGGAAAAATAGTTTTGAATAGGACGCCAAATGAGACTTCTTTATGTATTTTGATTGGTATAGGCGCCTCCTTTTTCATGATCGATCGTTACATCAAAAATAACAAAAATAAACAGATAGTTACGGTATATTTGGCTATCATTTTAATGAGCAGCTCTATATTAGATCTAGCCACCAGGGCATCTACAGTGGGTCTACTTCTTGTATATATATTTTGGATGATTATCTCATTATACAAAAAAAGAAATAGACTAAAGGTTCTCTTGATTTCTCTTAGTTCCCTTATATTTTTAATAACAATTTTGATGGCTGATACACTTTTGAGTTCAAGATTTATGGATAATAAAGGTGCTTATGACAAAAAAGTATTTATTCCTAAAGATTTAGATAAAAATATAGATTCAGACCAAAAACAAAACCTTGCTTTAGTCAATCCAGATCTTCCTGAAGATACAGACTCAGAACAGACTTATGTCTCAAAATGTAAATTAAAACTAACAAATAAAATAGAGCTTACTCAGCGTACTTCGTCAACAAGAAATTTAGGTGGCAGACTTGAGGGCTGGGAATTTGCTGGCATGATGTTAAAAAATAATATGTTTCTTGGTTTAGGGTCAACAAACTATCAATGTATAGTATTAGAATACGGTATAATGAGTCCTCAAAATTTAATAATTGATATATTTATTGCCAGTGGTTTAGTAGGGTTTTTGGCATTCATGTCTCCATTTGTCCTTGTCATAGGCCCTATCATAAAGTCACAGATGGAATTACTTCAATCGGATGCTATGTTAATGACTTGTTGCTTAGGAGTACCAATCGGCATAAATTCAATGATGATGAATTCATATTTACTTAAAGAGTGGTGGATGGCTTTAGTTTTTCTCATAAGCTATTGGTCTATGACCCTAAAAAATAATAATTTAGTTGATTCTGTAAGTGATAGATAAGAAAAAACATATCTGTTTATTCATTCCCTTACTACATACTGGTGGTGCCGAAAAAGTCATAATAAGCATTGCTAACTGGCTAGCCTCTAGAGACATCGTAGTTGATTTGGTATTGCTAAGGAAAGAGGGCGTACTTTTGAAAGAGGTCTCCCCTGATGTGAATATATTTTTTTTAGGGTCAAAAAGGCTTCTTAGCTCTCCTCCTAAACTTTTCAACTATCTGAGGCTAAGAAAACCCACTGTGCTCTTATCAGCAACTACATTTGTAAACATAGTAGCAGTTTTTACCTCATGGATAAGTTTTTCTTCAACAAGAATAGTTGTTACTGAACATAGCAATATTGATATGTCAGTCCAAGATCAATCAAAAAATTTCTCAATGTTTTTTGAGCTGATGATTAAGTTCTTAATGAGATTTTTTTATAAAAAAGCGTCAAACATTATCACCGTATCTAAAGGGTCTGCAAATTCATTAAGTAAATACATTAACATTGATATTAATAAAATCTGTGTTATTTATAATCCAATTTATACAGAAGATATGATGAAGCTATCTTTTTCTAAGATGAACCACCCTTGGTTCTCTTGCAAAAAAACTCCACTGGTTCTGGCAGTTGGTAGGCTATGTCGAGCTAAAGGTTTTGATACCCTTATAAATGCTTTTCATATTGTAAAAAAGAGTAGAAATGCTCGATTAGTCATATTAGGTGAGGGTAGTCATCGCGAGCAACTAGAGACTCAAATCTCAAATTTAGATCTCAATAATGATGTATCTTTGTTTGGACAAGTTGAAAACCCGTTTGCTTATATGCGTAATTCTGATTTATTCGTTTTATCCTCAAGATGGGAAGGCTTTGGGAATGTTCTTGTTGAAGCCATGGCATGCGAAACTCCAATTATCAGCACGAACTGCTTTTATGGTCCAAGTGAGATTTTAGAAGACGGAAAATGGGGAAAACTTGTTGAAGTAGATAATCCTCAAGAGCTTGCTAAGGGTATCATTGAGGAATTGGATAAAAAACACCAGAGCAATCTCAGTAGAGCCAAAGAATTTTCGACCGATATTGCTTGTGAGTCATATTACTCAGTATGTTTCCCGAAGAGATAAAAAGAAAAATTTATAAATTAGATAAAAAAAATTGCAGTGACATACTATTAAAAATCTTTTTTTAGCCTTGTTATTGTGCTGTATTTTACTAGGGACTTAATATGTTGGATCTAAATAAAAATTTACTAGGAAAGGAGCTGTTAGATTTAGCTCAAAGAATATTCCCGTTGAATAGGTCATTAACAGGCGATGGCAATCGCCAGACGCTTAAAATTTTAAAAGAATATATTTCTGATTTAAAAATTTATGAAGTTAAATCTGGAACCACAGCGTTTGACTGGACAGTTCCTCAGGAATGGAAGGTAGATGAAGCATATATAGTAACTCCAAATGGAGAAAAAATTTGTGATTATCATCTTAATAATTTAAATCTTGTTGGATATAGCATTCCATTTGAAGGAAGCCTTTCGCTTGATGATCTCGACAACCATCTTTTTTCAAATGATGAGATGCCCGAAGCCATACCATATGTGACAAGTTATTATAAAAAGTCGTGGGGTTTCTGTATCTCAAGAACTGATAGAGAAAAATTAAAGGACGGAATATATCATGTTGTAGTCAGAACTAAATTGTTTAACGGATCTATGACCTATGGTGAGGTTTTAATAGATGGCGAGTCTGAAAAAGAAATATTTATGTCAACTTATATTTGCCATCCTTCAATGGCTAACAATGAAGTTTCTGGACCGACAGTTTTAACATATATATTAAAGTGGTTACAAGAAAGAGGAGTTAAGCCTAGGTATACTATTAGAGCAGTCTTTGTTCCGGAAACCATAGGATCTATTTACTACCTTAGTAAAAATCTCTCTGAACTTAAAGAAAAGGTAATTGCTGGATTAAACTTTACCTGTGTTGGAGACGACCGTGCATATTCAATTCTGTATTCAAAATATGCTAACACTACCACAGACAAGCTTGCAGCCCATGTAATAAAAACAGTTTGTCCAACATACAAGACATATGATTGGTATGACAGAGGAAGCGATGAGCGACAATATTGCTCTCCAAACGTAGACTTACCTTTTATATCACTAATGAGGTCAAAGCATACAGAGTACCCAGAATATCATACATCTTTGGATACAATAGGAGATGTTGTCACTGCAGACGGACTTTTTGGAGGTTTTGATATAAATCAAAAACTGATCACAGCGATAGAAAATCACTATTATCCAATTACCACCATCACATGTGAGCCGATGATGAGTAAAAGAGATTTATATCCTTCCATAACGCAAGGTAGAAGAAGACCTCCGTCAGTCAGATTAATGATGAATTTTTTGAGTTGGTGCGACGGAACAAATTCATTGGTTGATATTGCTGAGAAACTTAATATCCCTGTTTGGGATTTATATGTTATTGCAGAAAATATGTTTTTAAAAAAACTTATCAAGAAGGCAAAATACAAACCCTTTTAGATACAAAAAAATCTAACATCAAAAATAACGAAAAAATGATAATGAGCAAAGCGAAGTTTTTAATTCGACTCGATGACGCCTGCGAGACTCAAGACGAAGCTAAATGGACGGCAATAGAAAGTCTTCTTGAAGGTCTAAAAATCAAGCCAATAGTTGCTGTTATTCCAAGTAACAGTGATATCAGCCTCCATTTTAATAAAAAAAATACCAATTTTTGGGAAAAAGTGAAAGATTGGGAAAAAAAGGGATGGACCATAGCTCAACATGGTTATCAGCATACTTATCACGATATAAAAAAAGAACTGCTTATATTACCATTTCATAATAGGTCTGAATTTGCTGGCCTTGATTTTCAGCAACAAGCAGACTTAATTGAAAAAGGGTACGCTAAATTTATTAGCCATGGTATCAAGCCGAAAGTTTGGATTGCACCAAGCCATGCATTCGATAAAAATACTCTTGAAGCGCTAAAAAATATTACACCTATTCGAGTTATTAGTGATGGCATTGCTTGTCATCCATTCCCGCAAGAAGATCTAATGTTCATACCTCAACAATTATGGTGGCCAAAATGGAGACCTTTTGGTGTTTGGACAGTGTGCCTTCATCCAAATTCTATGTCCTTTGAGGAGATTGCATCTCTTGAGCAGATTCTTTGCAGTCGATATTTTTCAGAAAATATGATCTCAATCCATGATGCGTTGCAAGAAAAAAAGTCTTTAGGTTTTTGTTCAATCATTTATAGATATGCATTTTGGTATTACTGGAGATTAAGGGAACTAATAAGTAAATACAGATAACTTCTGTTCAAAGATAATAGCTCTAGGGCAAAAAAGAAAAATGATTAAAGATAAATATAAAAAATTCTTTTTAAACATTGAAAATATATATTTTGCAAAAAAAATCGTCAAATCAAATGCAGATATTACTATTTACCACCAATGTATTGAAAAGGGCCTACTTAACGTTAAATTTATATCGCCCATAATAGACCTAAGTGAGAATATTTTAAAAATTGAGGAGAATTTTCGTAAGTCTCTACGAAATGAAATTAAATACGCTAATAAAAATTATAAAATTGATACTAAATTTGAACCAAACATTTGTGATAATCTTATATCAGATTTTAGGAACTTTTACGGCCCCTTTTCTCGAAAAAAGTCTATTCCGGACGCCGACTATTCAAAGCTTGAGAGACTTAAAGAAAATATTATCATTACTTTCGCAAAACATGAGGACAAGTATATTGTATGGCACCTTTATCTAGCAGATACAAAAAAACTAAGATTATTATACAGTGCATCGTTGTTAAGTGAAAATAAGGATGAGGCCAAGCTAATTATAAGGGCAAATAAAATGTTACATTACAGAGATATAGTTTTAGCTAAAGAAAAAGGATTTCTTGAATACGATTTAGGTGGAGTTAACCTAAATGATAAAAAATGTGAGGGAATAAACAAGTTTAAATTTGCTTTTTCAAAAGATACATCCATGACCAATAATTTTATCATAGCCAATACTTTCCCTGGGAAAATATTATTATTGTTTAGCAGAATACTAGGCAGAAATTAAAGTGCTCAAATATAAAATAAACCACAAGATAAAGTTATTTTTAGAGAAAATAAGAGGCATTGAATTGACTAAAATAACGACTGCCAGTGAGTTGGGGTTGGATCCACAGAAATTTTTTCAAAGTTCTTCGTCTGGCGGCCGAGAGCTAAGGGCTGTGCTTTTAGAGCTGGACATAAAAGAAACAGATCGTATTCTTGACATTGGAAGCGGTAAGGGGGGAGCTATTTATACTCTTCATCAATTCCCATTTGAACGTATTGATGGAATTGAGATATCTAAAGAATTAGTAGATATCGCTAATGATAATATTGCTAAATTGAATTTAAAAAAAACTCAAATATTCTGTCAGAATTCTAATAAATTTTCTCAGTTCGGATTGTACAATTTTTTTTATCTTTACAACCCTTTTGATATACAGACCTTACGAGAAACAATTTTAAGGATAATCGCCCAGCGACAAGAATTTACGCTCATTTATAATAACCCAACGGGTCATGCCATGCTCGTTAAATTGGGTCTAAAATGCTTTAGAAAAAGGCGTGGATCTTTTAATTGTGAAATCAAGTTATATAAATTTTCAAATAAAAAATGAAATTAAAATGAATAATAGTATTTTGATCATCGGAGGTCGTGGAAATTTATCTAAAAATCTAAAAATAATGATACCTGAGGCTACTATTATTCCAAGTAATCATATAAAAGACCTTGGCAGCTTACTTAAGTCTGCCGGTAAATCGTCAATAGTCTATAATGTTTGCTACAAAAGTTCGTTATTAGCTAAGAGGGACTCACCAAAGGATTATGCAAGATATTCGTTTGAAATTTTATCTGAATTTGTATCTATATGCTTAAAGTATGAAAATCTAATTGATAAGATTATTTTTACGAGCTCTTCTGCTGTATATGGAGATAATTCATTTGCAAAAGAAAGCGATCCAACAAATGCTACGAGTTTATATGCCAGCTTGAAACTTTCATCGGAACTATTCATAAAAGAGCACTTAGCACATACATCAATAATATTACATATCACACGTATATTTAACATGTATGGAGGGTTTGATGATTTTTCAGTTATTTATTCTATAAGCAAAGCTCTAACAGAAAAAAATAGTTTTACCTTAGTGAATAATGGTAAATCAGTGCGCGATTTTATACATGTATTAGATGTTATTGAAATATACAAACGCTTGCTATCAAATAATTCCAGCTCTACCTTAAATATTGGTAGCGGTACTGGTCTTTCAATCATCGGAGTTGTTGAATTAGCTGAAGGTATTTTTAATACAAATCTGGTCAAGACTAATTTAAAGCTGGATGAACCAGCTATTTCTTGTGCCTCAACAGACAATTTAATTGCAAAGGTTGGAGCTATAAAATTTATACACATATCAGGATACTTCGAAGAAAAATATAAAAAAATTAAAGATGGCGGTGCTACCTGAAAATCCTAATTGTTATTGATAATTTGGGATCTGGAGGAGCGCAAAGGCAGGTAGTTAATATCGCTAACGCTTTATCTGACTCCCACGAGGTGACCATATTTCTGTATCGACTAAACTCGAGTTTTTTTATGAGCTCTCTAAAATCAAACATAGTTGTTGCAAATTTTAAATATAGTAAAAAAATTGGATTTAATTGGAGAGTTTTGTGGGAGTTAAAAATTCTTATGTCTCGAGTTGATGTCATGATGAGTTTTTTACCTGCTTCTAATATATATTGCGCTTTGGCATCTTTATTAGGAAAGAAGCCTAAGCATATTGCTTGTGAAATGAGCATAGTTAACGAGTCTGAATCTAAAATCAGGAGGATTCTCGCAAATTTTGCTAATTTTTCATCTAGTCACGTAATTTGCAATAGCATTACTCAAGCCGAATATATTCGATCTTTACCAGGTATGAAAAAAAAGGTTTCGGCTATCTGGAATGGTTGCGAAACAGTATCTGAAAAACGCAGAAATAGTCGCAATCAATGCCTTAGTCTTATTATAGTAGGGCGTGTGGCATATCCAAAAAACGGAGTTAGATTTCTTGAAGCAATAAGAATATTCTATGAGCGTAACGGATTTGCTCCAAATATATCCTGGGCTGGCAGGGATGATTCCGCTAAAAAAGATAAACTTATGAAGTTGCAAATGATAGATTTTTTAGACACTTTTCCAGCTATAAAAGAAAAATTTCAATTTTTAGGAGAAGTGAAAAATATAGGTAGCCTATATGCAAACACAGATGCTCTCATATTACCTAGTTTATATGAGGGGGTTCCAAACGTGATCTGTGAGGCTATGTTGGCTGAATGTCCCGTGATAGCATCTAAAATCTCTGATAATTTAGAGATCCTGGGAGAAAATGAAGATCGCGGCTTTTTATGTGAGCCTTTCTCGCCAATGAGCATCTGTAAGGCGATAGAGCGGCTAGCTACAACATCTCCGGAGATACTAAATAATATGGTCAAAAATGCCAAAGAATTTGCGAGGGACCATTTTTCAATACTAACAATGAAAGCTCAATATGATGAAGTCATAAATAACATAAAAAAAGATTAATTAAACTTTATAAACCAGTATATGAAAAATATGGCTAAGAAGATAAAAGTGTATATTGTTGGTGGGTTTCCACCTCCAACAAAAGAAACTTATGGCGGGCAAGTGACAGCGTGTATCAGGCTTCTTGAATCTTCATTTACCAAATCGTATGCAGTTAGCACACTTAATACATCGCAAATATCAAACCCTGCTCCTCATTTTTTAATAAGACTTATGTTTGCTTTAAAAAGACTCATATTTTTTAATTTATATTTGATCTTCATGAGACCTGATGTATCTATAATTTTTCTCGGGTCAGGATCTAGCGCGTTAGAGAAAGGTGTAATGGTTTGTTGTGCCCGCTTGCTTAGAGTCCCGATAATAGTATTTCCTCGTGCTGGCGCTTTAATAAAAGAATATTTGTGCAAAAAATGGTTTGCTACTTTTATTAGGCTGACTATTGGTAAATCAGATCTATTTTTATGTCAGGGAGCATCCTTTCAAAAATTTGCAATTCATCAATTGGGCTATGACAAATCGACTTCTCCTATAATTCCAAATTGGACGGCCTCGGAGGAACATCTTCATATTGGAGAAAGACGCAAATATGATAAATATAGTGATTGTCCTAAAATTTTGTATCTTGGATGGATGGAAGATTTCAAAGGCGTAATAGATTTATTGGAAGCAGTCCTTTTATTGCGTGCAGCTCAAATTAATTTCCATATAACCTTTAGTGGAAAAGGCGGTGCATTGGCTACCGCCCGTAGTTTTGTAAAGTTACATGGACTTGAGAATTACGTTTCCTTTACTGGATGGGTAGACCCAGCTGCAAAGGCTGCATTGCTTGAAACTTGCGAAATCTTTGTGCTACCCTCNTGGAGTGAGGGCCTACCTA
Organism: Porticoccus sp.; assembly: GCA_002685455.1. The sequence continues at coordinate 22,110 of NYXF01000060.1, forward strand.
ACTCCATGATCGAAGCGATGAGTGCAGGATTAGCATGTGTTCTTACCAGTGTAGGAATGATTGAAGATTATGTAGTTGGCGGACGAGACGCTCTGATTGTCAGCCCAAAAAATCCAACAGAGCTCGCTGATGCAATAAAAATATTACTGATAGATTGCACTGCTCGTGAGAAAATCTCAAAAAATGGTTTACTATTGGCCCGTTCAAATTTTACGTTAGAGCAAGGTGTTAGTTTGCTCTCAGATGAAATCAATAGGATTACTATCAAAAAATAATTATTTTCCCGTATAGAAGGCTTAAAAATGTTTAAAAAAAGTATATTACTAATTACTGGAGGAACTGGCTCTTTCGGAAATGCTGTGCTTAGCAAAATATTGCAGACTGATATTAAAGAAATTCGCATATTTAGTCGCGATGAAAATAAGCAAGATATTATGCGAAAGCACTTTAATAATCCTAAGATTACTTTTTATATTGGAGATGTTCGTGACTACCAATCAGTTCTTAATGCGGTGCGCGGCGTTGATTTCATATTTCATGCTGCAGCACTAANACAGGTTCCTTCCTGTGAATTTTTTCCGATAGAAGCAATGAAAACAAATATTATAGGTACCGAGAACGTTATCGAGGCAGCTATAAATTGTGATGTTAAGAAAGTGATCTGTTTGAGTACAGATAAAGCTGTTCATCCTGTTAGTGCTATGGGTATATCCAAAGCATTGATGGAAAAAGTTGCCAATGCGAAGGCACGCAACTCTGGCTCCACGATGATTTGTTCCACGCGTTATGGAAACGTAATAGCATCCCGTGGTTCCGTGGTTCCTCTATTTGTAAATCAAATCATAAATGGTAAACCTATTACACTCACTGATCCAAATATGACAAGATTTATGATGACCCTCAATGATGCTGTAAAACTTGTTATTTTTGCTTTTGAGCATGGTAATTCAGGAGATATTTTTGTTCAAAAATCACCAGCAACCACTATGGAAATACTTACAAGATCGCTATTAACTGTTTTGGATAAAAAAGATTACACTATAGATATTATTGGCACTCGACATGGCGAAAAACTCCACGAAGTTCTGCTAAGTAGAGAGGAAATGCTAGCTGCAGAGGACCTTGGAGACTATTATCGTGTTCCACCAGACTTGCGTGATCTTAGTTATAATAAATTTACAGATCAAGGGGAAATAAAAATAAGCACTTCAACAGAATACAATTCTTATAATACCACTCAATTAGATTCGCGTGCAGTTCAGAAATTATTAACAGATCTTAAGTTTATTCAAGCCGCTATGATGGGTGACTATATTGATCCAGAAAGCTGATCGATTGAGAAATATATGCGTGTTTTAATAACAGGATCATCAGGATTTATAGGAAAAAATCTCAAAGTTCGACTTGAGGAACTTAAATCTTTTGAGGTGCTAGAGTTCACTCGTGATCATTCAATTGAGAGATTAAAAGACTTAATACACGACGTTGATGCTGTGGTCCATCTTGCTGGAGAAAATCGTCCTGAGGATAAATGTCAATTTGATCTGGTGAATGCTGGTTTAACAGAAACAGTTTGTAATATCATACAGAGCACAGGTAAGCATATCCCATTTATTTTTTCTTCCTCAGTTCAAGCAGAATTGGATAATCCTTATGGTGTTAGTAAATATAAGGCTGAACAATTAATTAAAAAACTGCATGAAGATACAGGCAACCCAGCTGCCATATATAGGCTACCTGGAGTTTTTGGTAAGTGGTGTCGTCCAAACTATAATTCAGTAGTAGCTACTTTTTGTTACAATTTAGCTAATGAAAAACCTATCCAGATAAATGTAAACCACACTTCAAAATTACCATTAGTTTATATAGATGATCTGATAACAAGCTTTATCTCGATACTCCAAAATATTCCACAAGGACTTTGTTGGCCTAATATAGAACCTCAATATTCTATCACTCTGAGCGAGNTAGCTGCACAAATTCATGCTTTTGAAAATTCGCGCACCAAGCTTTTATCTGAAACTGTCGGAGTGGGGCTAACNAGAGCACTCTATGCAACATATATTAGTTATTTACCAGCTTCTAGATTTATTTATGACTTAAAAAAACATAGCGATGAGCGCGGTTCTTTTGTTGAGATGTTGAAAACAAAAAATAGTGGGCAATTTTCATATTTTACTGCTCACCCAGGAGTAACTCGAGGGGGACACTACCATCATACAAAAACTGAGAAATTCTTGGTGATTTTTGGTACTGCCCGGTTTAATTTTCGTAACATTAGTACCGGTCAAACATATGAGTTAGTTTGTTCAGGGGAAAAACCACAAATTGTCGAGACAGCACCGGGATGGACTCATGAAGTTACAAATATTGGTGAAAATTTAATGGTTGCTATGCTTTGGGCAAGCGAAATCTTTGATAGCAATAATGCTGATACTGTAGCATGTGAGGTTTTAAATGAAAAAAATTAAAGTGATCACTGTTGTTGGTACACGTCCGGAAATCATACGTTTGTCTCGAATAATTCCAGCACTTGACAAGTATTGTGAGCATACACTAGTCCATACGGATCAGAACTACGATATAAATTTAAACCAAGTATTTTTTGATGACCTTAGTATACGTAAACCTGATCATTTCTTAAACAGCGCCAAAGATAGTATTGGGCCAGCTAATACAATTGGAAATATAATCATTAAGATTGATGAAATACTGCAGGAAATACAACCAGATGCTATGTTGGTGCTGGGAGACACAAACAGTTGTTTGTCGGTTATCCCTGCAAAACGGAGAAAGATTCCGATTTTTCATATGGAGGCCGGTAACCGCTGTTTTGATATGCGAGTTCCCGAGGAAACTAATCGCCGTATAGTCGATCATACTGCTGACATTAATTTAACTTATAGTAACATTGCTAGAGAGCATCTGATGAGAGAGGGTATCTCTGCTGATTGCATCATTAGGACTGGAAGTCCAATGCATGAAGTATTAAATTATAATATGCAGAAAATAGAGTCGTCTAATATCCTCTCTCGGTTAAATATAACTAAAAATAAATATTTTGCTGTAAGCTTTCATCGTGAAGAGAATATAGAGCCTGAAAAGTCTTTTAATAGACTGGTAGTTATTTTGAATTCTCTTGCAAATGATTATAGTTTACCTGTCATCGTATCAACGCATCCAAGAACTAGAAAAAAATTAGATGACCTTAACGTAAAATTTAATTCATTAATTAAATTTGAGAAGCCAATGGGTTACCATGATTATATTCATCTACAAATGAATGCAAAGGCAGTTTTGTCAGACAGCGGAACAATTACCGAAGAATCTTCAATACTAAATTTCCCTGCATTGAATATTAGAGAAGCGCATGAGCGCCCAGAAGGAATGGAAGAAGCTGCCGTAATGATGGTTGGATTGGAGATAGATAGGGTGAGACAAGCACTTGCTATACTTGAACATCAGTCACGCGGCCAAGATAGGATTTTGGGGTCGGTAAATGAGTATATGACTAAAAATGTAAGTCAAAAAATTGTGCGTATTATTCATAGTTATACAGATTATGTTAATCGAGTCGTATGGAAGAAATACTGATAAATGCGAATACTGATCGTTACTCAATATTTTTGGCCTGAAAATTTCAGAATCAATGATCTAGTCTCAGAGCTTAAGAATCGCGGACACAAATTAACTGTTTTGACAGGTAAACCAAATTATCCATCTGGAAAAATTTTTCCTGAATTTCTTGATCAGCCAAGTGAATACCGAGAATATCGTGGTGCTGAGGTCATTCGAGTACCTATGTTATCGAGATCATCAGGTTTTTTTCGACTAAGCTTGAATTATTTGAGTTTTTTAATTGGAGCAATACTTTGGGGTACTTGGAGCCTACGAAAAAAATCATTCGATTTAGTTTTTGTCTACGGCCCCTCTCCGATAATAGTAGCATTGCCAGCTATCTTATTGGCTCGAATAAAAAGAATCCCTATTGTTTTTTGGGTGCTTGATCTCTGGCCTGAATCACTGTCTGCCGTCGGCGCTGTTCGATCAAAAACAATTTTAAAATTAGTTGGTTCTTTAGTGGGTTATATTTATAAACACTGCACACTGGTCTTAGGACAGTCACAATCTTTTATTAATCAAATTGCTATTTATTGTAAGGATAAAACGAAAATACGTTATTATCCTAGCTGGGCTGAAAATTTATTTGATACTAAGTCTCCCAAAGCACCGGAAGTTCCTATTAAAACTAACTCATTTGACATAGTTTTCGCTGGAAATATTGGAGACTCTCAGGATATGCCAGCAATTCTTGATGCTGCAGAAATACTTAAATATAAAAACAATGTACGCTGGTTGATAATTGGTGATGGTCGAAAGTATAAATGGTTACAATTAGAGGTCAAACGGCGAAAATTGCAAAAAGAAGTATTAATTCTTGGTCGATATCCAATTGATCGTATGCCATCATTTTATGCACACGCAGATGTTTTGCTTGTTACTTTAAAAAAAGATCCAGTATTTTCATTAACCATTCCCGCAAAACTTCAATCTTACTTAATGGCTGGTATACCAGTGTTAGGGATGCTTGATGGAGAGGGAGCGAACCTAATCTTAAACGCAAGGGCTGGTATACCTTCTCCAGCTGGAGATTCAAGAGCATTAGCGTCGTCTGTCCTTGAGATGATGACAAAAAGCCCATCAGAAAGAAGCAAGATGGGAAGAAAAGGATGTGAATATATTAAAAAAGAGTTTGATAGAGGTGCTCTTATTTCTACTTTAGAAAATTTCTTGAATGAAGCTGTTCAAAAATATAAAGAAAAAACTATTATAAAAAGGTAAATTATTGTCGTACTCAGATAAATTAATTAAATATAGTAGAATCTCTTCTAAGCCAATATTAGCACTTCCCCGTTATGCTAAGCTTATGATTGCTATAAGCGTCGATATAAATCTATGTATTATGACCCTTTGGCTCGCACTTTATTTGCGGTCAGGTGAGTTTGTCATGTTATCTGGGGAGGTTTTTTTTGGCGCGGTAATATCGATATTAATCGCTCTCCCAATTTTTTTCATTCTAGGATTGTATAAAACAATTTTTCGATATTCTGGGATAGCAGCTGTCTTGAGTATATCTCGAGCTCTAATCATATATGGATTACTTTTTTTTGTAGTAGTTATGGTGATTGGAATTCCAAATATTCCCCGAACAATTGGAATTATTCAGCCATTGTTACTATTTTTCGCAATAGGGGGCTCAAGAGCAGTAGCAAAATATTGGTTAGGTGGCTCTTTGAGGGCTCAATTGCTGTCTTCATCTATACCAAAAGCTCTTGTTTACGGTGCAGGTGTTGCTGGAAGGCAACTTGTATCTTCGCTAAAAAATAGTTACGAGATACAGTTAGTCGGATTTTTAGATGATGACGATCGATTGTTTGGCCATATTTTAAATGGACAGCCTATTTTCCCCCCAAACGACTTAGCCAGCTTAATTTTGTCAAAGGGAGTGACATATATTCTTTTAGCCATCCCATCTGAAAGTGATCAAACCCGTAACAAAATTTTAAAAAAATTACGTAAGCATAAAGTCACAATTAAAACCCTACCTAGATCGTCTGATCTCATTCGAGGTGAGGTAAATTCTTCAGATCTTCGTGAGCTTGATATTGACGAGTTATTAGCAAGAGACACCGTTTTACCAAGTCATATCTTGCTTTCAAAAAATATAGAATCAAAAGTAATTTTAGTGACCGGTGCGGGCGGCTCAATTGGAAGCGAGCTATGCAGACAGATTGTCAAACTTAAACCTAAAAAATTACTGTTACTTGATATAAGTGAATATAGTCTTTATAAAATATATAGGCAACTAGAGTCTATTATAGAAAAATCCAATGAGCCCTCTGATTTGATTATTCCTTTACTTGCCTCAGTTCAGGATGAAGATAGGATCACGGAGATTGTAGATGCGTGGAGGCCTGATACTGTTTTTCATGCCGCCGCCTATAAGCATACTCCTTTAATAGAACAAAATTTAGTAGAAGGAGTAAAAAATAATGTCATTGGTACGCTTATAATTGCTCAAATTTCAATGGAAAAAAATGTATCTAACTTTATATTGATTTCAACGGATAAAGCAATTAGTCCAACCAATATAATGGGTGCAAGTAAGCGTTTAGCAGAACTTTGTTTACAGGCATTATCTAACAGTAAAAATAAAAAAGGTAATACCAAATTCACTGCAGTTAGGTTTGGGGATGTATTAGATTCATCGGAAACAATTATACCAAAGTTTAGAAAACAGATTCTCAATGGAGGGCCAATAACGCTTACACATAAAAATATTAGTCGCTTCTTTATGACGATCACAGAAGCTGTTCAGCTATCTATTCAGGCCGGAGCAATGGCTAAAGGGGGAGATATATTCGTATTAGATATGGGCGAGCGCGTAAAAATTTTAGACTTAGCTTATAAGATGGTTGAGCTATCTGGGGTTTCTATAAAAGATGAAAATAATCCTCATGGCGATATTGAACTCAAAATAACAGGACTGCGTCCAGAAGAAAAGTTTTTTGAGGAGTTACAGTTAGGAGTCAAGCCTCAACCAACAGCAAATCCAAAAATCAGCAGAACACAAGATTCATACATTGATTGGGAAAAACTGAAAGTAGATTTAGATATGCTGAAGGTCTTACTTAGTAATTCAAATGTCGAAGTAATAAGTACTTTATTGCAAAAACTGGTAAAGGGTTATAAGCCTAATAGTAAAATTGTTGATTCTGTCTTCACCAAGCAAATAGGACCTTTCAGCAAACAAGATGATACATGATCACCATTAAATTATTTTCTTTAACCCTGTTTCTCTTATAAGAATACAGGGTTTTTTTTAGCCTCTAGTTTGCTCAAAATAAAGAAAAGATGTTATCGTGTACAAAATTTTTTTATTTAAATTCAATAAAGGTGATCGATATGATCGATTCAGATTGGCTAGTTGTTATGACCAAGCCAAGAATGGAAACCGAAGCAAAGGAGCATTTAGCTGCCCAGCTTATTGAGGTTTACCTGCCTTTATGGAAAGAGCTGAAAAGACGAAAAGGTGCTTGGCAGACAACTATCTCTGCTATGTTTCCCCGTTATTTGTTTGTCAGAAAATCTTACAGGGACCAATCTTTATCATCAATTCGGTCTACTCGTGGAGTAAGTAGACTAGTGCATTTTGGAAAAGATCCAGCATGGGCAAGCGATAAACTAATCAACGATATACGTAATTTCGAGGCTTCACAGCTTAATTATTTGGATCAACTCAAACCTTTTAAAAAGGGAGATCGGGTAATAGTATTAGATGGACCATTTAAGGGCGTGTCAGCAGAGGTATTCTCATCAGACCAAGAGCGCGTGTTATTAATGTTACAAGTACTGGGGGATAACCAAAAAATTGAATTTTCAACAGGAATTTGTCAAATTTGTTGACGATCAGTAACTAATTCCTTAGTGATCATTAGCACTATTTATAATCTTAAACTTGAGTATTCTTTTTCGAAAAGATATTTCAAATCGTAAATAACATTTATCTTGGTTGCAAAGCTTGATATCTTCTTTGCCCCCAATTCTTTAAACTTATTATGCGCAACAGCAATGACTATGGCATCGTATTTATTCGATTTAGGCTCATCCACCATTTTTATTTTGTATTCATTTTTT
>NYXF01000009.1 GCA_002685455.1 Porticoccus sp.
AGTTAATTATTAAATCAGGTTTTGTTTTATTTAAAATTTTTTGAATATCATTTTTATTTTCATAATTAATTTTAAAAAATTTTACATCTTTAATATTTTTAAATTTTTTTTTATCAGAATTTTTTCTTATTAAACCAAAACATTCAGTATCATTTTGTGTAGAAAAATATTTTAGTAAGCTACTTCCTAAAAGACCTGTTGATCCTAATATCAAAATTTTATTCATTAAAATAAATTTTTTTTAACTTTTCTTTTTCAGCTTTATCTAAATAATTAATTAATACAGCATCAAACTTACCCTTAAATACAAACAAACTTCCAGCTGAAGAGCCAACAGTATTCACTTTTGTTACAAGTTTTTCAATATCTTCATAGGAACCTGCGCCACCAAGCAGAGTTAATATTAAATTAGAAATATTTCGAATATTTGAAATAAGTTCAATATCATAACCATTTTTAGTTCCATCTCTATCTACACAATTAATAACTATTTCTCCTGCTCCTAAATCTTCTATCTTTTTTACAAACTCAAATAAGTTTATATCTGAAATATATTTTCCATTTAATGTTGTTATTCTTGGTTTAGAAATAATTCCACGATATTTAATATCAAGAACAACGACAACACTTTGACTACCGACTTTTTTTGCTGAGTCATAAATAATTTGAGGATTTTTAATTGCTTCAGATGAAATTGCTATTTTTTCAACACCTAGACTTACCAATTTTTCAATTTGCTGAACAGTCTTCACCCCTCCACCATAACAAAGTGGCATTCTACACTCTTCTGCCAACTTAGAAATTAATTTTTCATTTGGACTTAACCCTTTTGCAGATGCATCAATATCCAATACTAAAAGTTCATCAACTGCTAATTCATTAAAAATTTTTACAGCATTTAATGGATCTCCAACATACTTGGGATCTGAAAATTTTTTTGTTTTAACTAGACCATTTTCTTTTATAAGAAGACATGGGATTACACGTGGATTTAACATTATATTGCTAAAAAGTTTTCTAAAATTTTAATACCATTGTGATGACTTTTTTCTGGGTGAAACTGCATACCATAAATATTTTCTTTATTAATTGCAGAAGCAAAGGTATTCCCATATTGAGACATTGACAATATATGTTCATCATGTTTGGTCTTACAATAATATGAATGCAAAAAATAAAATTCAGGATTTTCAATATCTCTAAATAAATTTGATTTAATCAAAGGTTTGACGCTGTTCCAACCCATATGAGGCAATATGTTATTATCTTTAAATTTAATAACCTCACCCTCAATCCATTTTAAGCCTGGTAAAACACCTTCTTCACTTTCTGATGTCATCATCTGCATTCCAACACATATACCTAAAATTGGTATTTTTTTATCTAAAACAAGGATATCTAGCATTTCTCTTAAACCAGATTCATTTAATTTTGACATTGCCCAATCAAACGCTCCAACACCTGGTAAAATTAAATGCGTAGCATTTAACAACTGATCTTTTTTAGACGCTATATCTGCATTAATATTTAATTCATCATAGATATTTTTAAAAGCTTTTATATTTCCTATTCCATAATCTATTATGCAAACATTTAAGTTAGACATTAAAATGAGCCACCACGTCGAGTTCCAGATATTAATTGTAGAATTTTTTCAGAAATTTTAAAAATATTATTTAAATTTTTATAATCCATCCAATATTTTAGTGGCATTTGATGAAATTTTTTTAATTCAGCACTATCGATATTTAATTTTTTTGCAATATAATGAAAATCTTGATGAATTAAATCTTTATCATATGGGCTTTTGCTTAATTCTTCTAGAGCTTCATCTCTAGTAATCTGACCAGTAAGGATTAAACTAGACAAGTCAACTGTTCTCATATCAAAATTAAACCTTGTTGGTAACCAATACCCTTCAAAAAACCTTGTAAATCTAGATTCAAAATGTTTTTGTGGATATGGTTTCCAATCATATAATTGAGACATTAAGCTCATAGCATCTTTTTTTATATAATTAATATAATTTAATGGCTTAATAACTTTTATTCCTCTCACATATCTTAAATATAGCTTATGATAAAAAGCTGAACTAAATGGAAATGTTTTCATATTTAAAGTTCCATGTTTTTTTAAAATGTCTTTTATGTGTCTCATATCTGAACCCCAATAAATTATATCTAATGGTCTTTGAACACATTCTGTAGAAATATTTCCTCCATTTAAAATATATGGAATATTATATTTTTTAGCAAATTTATACAGTACACCAATGAATGCCATGTCCTGAGGAATATCAATGTGTGGTACACCACTTTTTAACATTGCTAATTGAAAATCTTTCATTTCTTCCCAATTGATGACTTCCGTAAATAAGTCAAGTTCAAGTTTATCAACTAAATTTTTAATATTACTTACTGCAATTTCAGAATTCCATCCTCCATCAACATGAAAAACTAAAGGTTTTAGATTAAACTCTTTAACGACCATATGAAGCATGTATGAACTATCTGCACCACCACTAAGTCCTAAAATGCAATCAAAATCTTGACCTGATTGATTTTTTTTAATTTTTTGAACTATTGTATTTAATTCTTGTAAACCACTTTTATCAATTTTCCATTTTTGCTTAATATTATTTTGATAATCCCAATATTGATGAGAAATACCATTGTCATCAAATTTGACTCCTGGATATGTTGTGTCCAATACTAATTTAGTACAAATTTGATATTTGCGATTAATAATTTTATCCATCCTTTAATTTCACAATAATTAATATTTAAAAAAAATATTGTAATACAATAAATTAATTTTTAACCAGTGATATATTATTTAGTTAATTTATTTATTATTTTACAAAATTCTTTTGTATTTTCCTCCCAGCTGAACTTAAAAGCTCTATTTCTTGCTAGTAGTGATTTTTTTTTTCTAAGATTTTTATTTATCATCATTTTTTCAATTTGATTTGACAATTGAAGATCATTTTTTGGATTAAAATAAATACCACCATTTTGCAAAATTTCAGGAAGACTGCTTTTATTTGAACATATAATTGGTATTCCAGTTGCCATTGCTTCAACAAGAGATATCCCAAACGTTTCTGAACTAGATGCAAAAACAAATAAATCAGATTTAATTAAATATTTTATTACATCTTTTTGATTTATTTCACCGATAAAATTATTTTTATCAACAAATGAATTTTCGTTTATTAATTTATTATATAATTTTAAGTTATGTTTATACGAGCCAATAAATTTAATTTCTAAATTGCTATATTTTTTTTTAAGCCGACAGTAAGCTTTAATTACTGTAAGATGATTCTTATAAAGAAATAATGGAGATACATATACGATCTTTATTTTTTTTTTTGAATTTAAATTCCAAGAAGAATTTTTTAAATTTTTTTTTCCGATCTTTAAAATATTTTTTTCTATGCCATGGTAAATAATATTAAAGTTTTTTTTTTTCTTTAAATTTTTAGAAATGATATTTTTAGTATAATTACTCAAAAAAATTATTTCTTTTGCTCTGTTCAAAGAACGAATTTGTAAAAATCTAATTAAATAAAGTCTAATTTTTTCCAAACTAAAAGGGATTTGATTTAAAGTTTGTGTATCAAAACTTAAAATATCCTGATTAAAAACAATTGAGTGTGAATTATTATAAAAAGTAGAAGAGTCAGTTGAATATAAAATATCAATTTTATTTTTTTTTAAAAAAATTGGCAAAAATATTACCTGCCAAGCAATTTGAAAAAAAATATTCATTTCTAAAAGAGGATGGTTGTATTTAATCAAAAAAGATCTATTTGGAATTTGTTTTAAAATTTTTTCATTTGAAAAAATTATAATTTTTTTTATCTTTGTTTTTGATAGATCAATATGTTTAATGAAGTTTTTTAAATAAGCAATTGCTCCTCCAGATTTATTTCGAGTAGCATCTATTACTATTTGAATTTGTTTTTTTTTATTCATCTAGAGAATTTTTTTTTAACTTTAATTAATTTAATACGGTATTTTAAATTTTATTTTATAGCCATTATAAAATGGCTTACTTTTTATTAATAGAATAATTTTCTCTATAAAAAGAAATAGCGAATGACAATAAGACAACCATTGATGTGGTAATTGGTATTTTGGTTTTAAATATTAGTAAATGAAGTATAAAATGTGAAAAGAAAAAATAAAAAATAAATTTTTTATTACCTTTTAAATATTTATTAATTTTTGTAGCCAATTTGATTGACCAAATTGTGAGGGCGGTAACCATTATTAATCCATAATTAGCAATACTTTGAATTAATGATGAATTAGGTGTTATATAGCCCACACGACCTGGCTTTAGAAACCCACTTCCACCAATTGTTTCATCAATATAACGAAAAGATAATATAGACTCCTGTCCTAAACCTATACCGGTAAATATAAAAAACGGATTATCTCCAAAATATAACAATATAGGAAATTCATTAGCTTCAACAGTAACTGTTCCAATAATTGGGAATGTGAACTGTTCTTGCATATCAATATCATACATACCAAAAAAGTAGTCATAAATTCGACCAAATATAATTTTTTTATAATCGTAATAATCAGGCATCAATATAATTATAAAAGTTAGCAAAAGAATTAATAAGAAATATTTAATTGTTACAACTTTAGTCAAACCATAAATCTTAGCATAAAGGCCTATCATAAAAATTAGTGAAATAAATGCAGTAGAGGATTTAGTAAATGTTAAAGCTATTAAACATGATGTTAATACTAGAATTTTTCCTAAACTATATCTATTAGTTGAAACGACTAAAGCAATAATGTAAGGAACTAAATACATTCCTAAAAATTTTGGTTCACCACTTAAACCAAATAACCTTCCTTGATATCTAGCAGACGTCTCAAAAAAAAATTTTCCAAAAAATTGAAAAAAAATTCCTATAAAAACCAATAACATTGAAAAATGTATTACTTTTGTTAGACGTAACGGATCTTCTTCCATCAATTTACAAATATAATACCCTAATACAATTCCTATAACAAAACCTCCAACTTGCACTAAAGTCCTAAATTCATTTGAAAATCTTGGCTGATAACCAAGAATTTTTGTTACAACAAATGATATCGCAGTAATAACAATAACCCAGGTTACAAAAAAAATAATCATTCTACTTGAGTTAAGCATTGTAAATATTTTATTTAAAACAAAGGGTAATGCTAAAATAAAGATAAGAGATAAAACTTTTGATATGTTATTCATACCTTTTGGAATAATTAATTGCCTTTGAATATATTCCAAATCAATTCCAATTAATGCAACAACTGCTAAAGTAGTAATATAAAAAATTCTAACTTTTATTTTATTACTTTGTGTCATTTAGGATAATTTATTTAAAATTCTTTGATATATATTTATACTCTTGTCAAAATAATTATAGTCTCTATTTTTATACTTTTTAAATACTCTATTCATATCAATTTTAATTTGTTTTTTTAATCGTCCACTCCCAGTAATTGATTCAGGATATACCCGAAATGCTGCGATAGGTTCCTCAAATAAATGATGTTCCGCACCAACGGTTAGAAAATCAGTAAAAAGTTCGTAATCCCAACAAGTGCGATTTTCTTTATTAAAACCATTAATTTTATTGTATAAAATTTTACTAAAAAATGTTGATGGCTGAAAAATTATAGAACTTTGATATAGCATCTTATCTAAAGTTAGTTTTGTAGGTGAAATTATATTACTTTTACCATTTAAAATTTCTAAGCCTTTGCCACTAATAAACGAAGCATTACTTTTTAAAATTTCATTTTGTAGTTTGCTTATTGAATTTGGAAGTAAATAATCATCTGAATTTATAAATCCAAAAAAATCACCCGTGGCAATTTTAAATCCATTGTTTAATCCATCTGCTGGACCTTTGTCTTTTTTATATATTTTTTTGATCTCTTTGTAAGAATTGATAATTTCTCGACTGTTATCGCTACTACCTGGGTCAACGATAATGTACTCAATATCAACATTTTTTTGACTGAGAACACTTTCTATACATTGCTTTAAATATCTTCCTTGGTTATAGGATATTGTTACAATTGAAAATTTCATAGAACAATAACATACATTAATTTAAATAATATTTAAAATTAATCTATTATAAAATACTGATTCAAAATAATTTAATTAACATTAAACGATGGCTTTATAATAACTAAGTTTTGTTTTTTATTCCAT
>NYXF01000129.1 GCA_002685455.1 Porticoccus sp.
TTGCTCAGCCCACTCAGCTGCAGCACGCCTCTGCTCTGCTTGTTCAGCTGCTGGGGGACGCTCCTTCTGAGACTGCTTACCAGCAAGCTGTTTTTGCTCAGCCCGCTCAGCTGCAGCACGCCTCTGCTCTGCTTGCTGCCTTTCTTCCTCTTCGATTTCTTTCTTGTTCTCGGCTAGTCGTCCATCTCTCTCGGCTCTTTCTTCAATCGTTTCACCTGCGTCTAGAGTGAGTTGCTTTTTTGGTACGGTTGGGTTTGAAATCGCAACAGCGTCTGCTCGTTGGACTTCATCAAAGTCGTAGTAGTAATCTTGGAAGTCTCCTGAAAGTACTCTACGAATCATGTCAACATAAGTTTCGGTCTCGAACTTGGAACTGCTGAAGAACGACTCCTGGTAGTCCGTCTTTGATGGGCTCACTTTGTTTGCTTCAAATGCCTTCAAACACTTTTCAAAGTACTCTAGCGATTGCCTCATCGCTTTGCCCGCACCGGCTTTGAAGACCTTGGATGCTTCTTTCTGTGCTGGTTTTTTGCCGTGCTGGCTAAAATAGTCGGTCATCGCGCGAATCCAGTTAACTATACAGACTCGCTCAAAGATGCCTGTGAGTGATGGTGAGTTTGTGATGATTGACCTTCCTACGGCCTTCTCATCCCAGAACCAATCGGTGATGGTGACCTTCTTAGTTTTGGGGTTGTAAATCATGTTGCCTGAGTGAATATCTTGAGGGACTCCTCTACTGATGAGATACTGCATCTCTGATACTGTTTGATTGATACTCTCCTGTGGTATCTTTGATACCTCTTCTATCCACTTATAGTACTCTTTGATTTTGTCTGCTGTATAGTATGGTACAAGTCCTTGCTGGGCCTTGAATCTACGCTTGTCTCCCTTCTCGTACTTACCTTGGGGAATCTTGTCAGCAATGGTAAATCCTTCCAAGTTGTTCATGATGGTATCGGGTTCACTTCCCCCACCTTCTCTTCTCAACCATGCACGGGGCTGTCCGCATTCGAACGGAATTCGGTAGTCGACCCGATAACGAGTGACTCCCTCAGTTGGGTAAGTGAATGTCTTTGATTTGCCATCAAGGTACTTGACTAACTCTTCGAACAACTTTGGGTCATGCCTTTTGTTTATTTTGAAGAGGTAGTCTGTTCCTGGGACTCGAAAGACCTTCCCGAAGGCCCCACCTCCGATGTAGTTCTCTTTGGTAACTGCAGCGGCACACTCGGCAACAGTTGGTAAGTCGTTGTCGTTTTCAAGTTCCTCAACCGTGTATTTAGCCAGCATATGCAGGTCGGTTAACTTTCCCGAGTCTTCTCCTGGATTTTGCTTTGGTATCAGGTCAAAGGCTTGCTTTGCAGCGTAGTCAAATCTGCCCTGTTGAGTTTGAATCCGCGCATCGAAACTCATCTTCTTGCTTGACTCAATCATTGATGGGATGATGGCGGCTCTTCCTGCAGCTTCTTTTGCACTCATGTCTCCACGACGAAGTAACCTTTGTCGGATAACCTCTGGGGTTTCTACGGGTTCCAAGAAGATTGAGAAGGTGTTTGGAAAAGCTGATGTGATGTCATTTACGCCCCTTAGGCTGACATCGACTAAGACGTAGTCGGCATTTTCAAAGTCAGACTTCTTTCTAGCGTAGTAGTTGCCAGATGCTTGAAGTTGTACGCCCACCAGAGCTCCCCGATTCGCCATACTCTTGAACGCATCAACTGTAACAAAAGTTCTCTCGCCAGGCTTATCGGACTTTCGCTCTTGGCGCGTTGTAATTGTCGGTGCAGTTTTGGAGTTGGGTAGCATCTTGAGCAAAGTGCGAATCATGGAAGACTTACCAGAGCCACTGGGGCCACTGATTGTAATCACTTGTGCCTTACTTGGATTGACTGCGTAGGCTTTTTCCGAGATGTCAAACTTATCATCAAACTTGACACCTCTAGCACCATACTTGTAGAGTTGTTGATTTACCTTCTTCGCTGCTTCGGCACAGGCTTCAAGTGATGGCCCTTTGATTTGAGCTTTGCCGGTGGAGCGATAAATCATCATCGTGACTCTCCCGTCAGTGGTTGGTACATAGAGGATGATTTGACCAGTCGCACCAAACAGTTTCTTTTTGATATCAACTCGCTCTGGGTTGAATGAGTTCCCCGGTTCGTCGAATGCATCGCGCAGTAAGTCTGACAAGTCAAATGCTTCAGGAGGGTACTGAGTATACGCTTCGNCCTTTCTCAACTGGACAGGAGGATTGCTTGCTGTATGGAAGCCTCCAGCAACGAAACCGTTCTCGAAGAGTCTTATGTGTTCCCGCAGAAAGGAAGTTAACTCACCACCTACCTGAGCCTTGAGTTGATTNTAAACCTCAAACTTTGCTACTTCTAGNTTCATCTCTTGAGCATTGACTTTCTTCATTATCTCTATTGCTTGTATTGAATAGAATGATAGTAGAACTAGAGGGTAGTAATCTCCGGATAGTGTCTTGGAACTTTCACTGAATACATCACCACTGTGAATAACATCTTCAAGGAGCTTCAAGTTATCACAGGAATCCTGACTTAACTCAAGATACTCACAGAGGTCGTCGAGACGGGACATGAACCCTGTTCCATCTCTTATCTTTCCGTCTGCCTTTGCTACATCGTAAGATAGGTTAAGGATATTGAGGGCGTCAAGTCTNCTGAGAGTTGACTCACCAAGCGGCATATTGAGATACTCATCGCGTCGGCGGTTGTCTGTACCAAACAAGTTTACACCTAGCGTCATGTATGAGTCTCTGACGTGCTCTGTGTAGTATCTCTGATGCCAGTAGGCGTAGCTTTCGTGAGGCTGGGTGTCTGCCTTAAATCCGGGCCAAGTATAGTCACCAGAAGAAACTTCCACAAGTGCCTTCTTGAGGAACTCGTCATTCAAGTGGATATCTTGAGTTTCAAGCTTTGGAGGATTTTGCTTTACTTTGTAATAGCACTTGTATTTGATGGTGAACATCTTTCCATATTTCTTATTCAACCAAGCCACTAAGTCTCTTGTGATACCTTCACAGAAAGCTAGGTCATCTTGCTTCGAGGCTCCTTCCTTTGGAATCTTTTTTGACCACTTACCTTCTAGTTCGTGCATTTTAGCATTGACTTCGTCAATGAACTTATCTTCAGATAACTTGAGGTAGTTATCCTTACTTCCTTTCTTTGGGGTAATTTTGAAGTGGTCCATTCGGTCTTTCATTACGGTATAGAAGTCACGGATACTTCTCGGTTCATGGGATAAGTCAAAGTAAAGTAAGTAATCATCCGCAGAGGAAAGGCTGGGCTCATCTTTCTTTGGGTGGGTGTGATACATCATGTTTGCATCTTTGATGGCCTTTGTGATTTTGATTTTGGGCATGACGAGGCTCGCACGACGGTGGTATATGTGGCTGCCATCGGAGTAGCCGTAGTTTTCGCCCATGAAAGAAACAAGTGAAAACAACTTTGCTCTAAACTGAGTGCCGCTAAATCCCTTGCAGTCAAACTTACGAAAGTATGTCTCGGGGTTGCTCATTTCCATTTTAGAGTAGTCTTCATCAAACTCCTGAGCCCCTGGATTCGCTAGAGCAATTGGGACGATATGCATTGCACCGACAACTGCAACCTTTCCTTCATGGGGCTTCACTGTATAGTCGTGATGCTTGACCATCATGTTGTGTTCGCCCTCAAGCATCTGAGTATTGAAGAATGATTTCAGTAGAGTTGGTACGTCTTTCTCGCGAGTGCCCTTTGGTAGCACAATTTGATAGCGCATAATCGAGCCCTTGAGGAAGTTGTGCTTAGAACTCACCACTTTGGTTTCACCTAGGGTGTCTCCCGCCTTTGGGAAGTTTAGCGCCTTTAGGATGTCAGAAGAATACTGCTTCGGTGTTGTCATCAATGTCATTCACCTCGTATAGTTTTGTGAGTAGTGATTCAAATGGATTCCCTTCATCTGGTGTGGAGTAGTTTAGGTCAATGCTGTCTACCTCTTCCTCGGTTAACTCATTTGCGCTCCTTGCTTCTGCTACAACTCTTTCTTTTTCAAGAATGGGGACCTCCCATGAGAGGTACTTCCCGAGAGCATAGTTTTCCCAGGTCTCCTTGGGCTCTGGGAGTGCACTCCACTTGTTGAAGTCTTCTGTGAAATCAACGAGTCTTGAATGAAGTGCGTCTTCTTGAACTGGGCGAGGATTCTCCAACACGTCGTCCACTAGCATAATTGCAGAGTCTTTACTTATCTTCTGAGGAGTTATCGCTGCCTTTAGAGACTTACCGTATAGTGTATATGCTTGCTGATAGTCTACATCGAAGTTTCTGTAGTTCGCTACCTCCGAGGCAGCATCGCCGGGAACCTCTCTAAAGGTGGTAGAATAAAGCTTGGAGTCTTCGATTGCTTGACCCTCGTTAATCAAGTGAGCCAGTTCCATTACATCAGAGAAGTTTCTAATTTCCTTGATTTGCCCGTTGAATGAGGTAACCATGTTTCCGTCTTGGCCCGAACCATAGGGGTCATCTACGGCCGTATTGTATTCAAACCCAAGATTGGTCTGGCGATAATGTGCTGGGGTTGGGGCCTTTTGTAGGCTCTTAGGTTCAATGTAGGCAGCGAATCCAGGCTCACCTGTGAGTAGCCGCTTACTTGCGGCCTTAACCTCCGGCTCAAGTCGCTGCCCGTCAACTCTTGGGGTTTTTGGAGTCACTTCTAGTAGTGGAACCTGTATCTTTCGTCCCCCATAGCCTTGTGGCTCTAGTACCTCAAAGTTACCGGGATAGGTAACCTTCTTTGCACGGGGCACATATCCTGTCCAAGTTGCATAAGTTTCCAACTCGGCGGGTGCGCCAAAGAATGCAGGGTTGCGTCGAATAAAGGTTGGTAGCTTTTCGTTAGGATTCGGTAGGACAGCCAGTAGAGAGCCGGAAGAGTCCAACTTCTTATCAATCTCAATAAGTGGCTCTTGACGAATGTTGATGTCAACGCTTCGCTTCACTGAGAAGCCTTCCAAAATGCCTGTGATTTTCGCATTGATAAGTGCGTTGATAGTTAGCGGTGGTGGGATTGGTCTGAACTTACCCCCTACAAAGGANAAGCCCAGTGTCCTTTGCTTGTAAGGGGATACATCGTCGTAGGTGATTTCGACTACCGCCGTGGGTTCCGCGAATGAGGCAATATCTTGGTAGTCTTCGTAGTTTCTCGGCATCGGGATGAGATTGCGCTTTTCTTCGCCCTCAACCATTTCAAGGAGTTTAACTCTGTCAGCTTGTTTTAAGGCCACTTGCGCCTTGCCGACGATGTAGTAAATCAGCCCGTACTTCTGTGAGGGCTTTGCTAATGCAATCCATGAAGTTGGTATCTCTCCTCTATTGTATGCACTTGATAGTTGAATCCCTACAATGGTTGCTCTTAGCGTTCTGGTTGAAGTAAGTAAATACTTTTGTTCTCCATAAATCATCATTGCGCCTGAGCGCTTGTCCGCAATGAATGAGCTGAACATATGCTTTACTTTCTGCCCTACTGGAGCATCGAAGGTAAAGTACTCTGTCGGAACGATGCGCTTTGTGGAGAACTCTTTCACTTGCTCACCCATGACCTCCATTGGGACAACTTTGCTACCAACAATCGGCACTCGATTGATTGTGAAGCGCATAACGCGGGAGTCGGTTGGTCTGATACCTTCTTTGGCGATTAACTTGAATCGAGTACTTGCTTCACCTTCTTCGCTACCAAATGTGTCAATTGAGGAGATTCTTCCAACAAGAACAGCATCTCGAATCTTTTTGCTGACGCATAGTCGCTCAAGGTCTCGGCAGATGTAGTCGTCGTACACTACTAAGCCGGTTGAGGTGATGTAGAATGCGTGAGGCGTTTCTGTTACGGCTCTTGCTTTACCTGTTCGGTCTTTAACTAGCCTTTGTCGAGTCATTCCCTTGGGAGCAACAGTGCCACTTGGGTCGTAAACCATCACTGCTAGCACACCTCTGGCGATTGCGTGAACCGTGACTTTCTTTTCATCCTCAAGTGAGGCCCCAGCGTTTCGGTAGTCAATTTTGTTAATGTCTGTGTCAGGGTGTAGGTACTTCTTGAGGAGCTTGTGTGTTGGATGCTTTTTCTCGAGCCTTGAGCAAGTTGGAGTAGTCTCGGTGTCTCCTGGTGCTTCATAGTCTTGTCCAACCTGGACTCGGTCATAAAATGCTGCGACATAGTTTGAGTATACTTCAAAGTTAGCAAGGACCGTTTCTGGGTGGGCGTACTTAGCGGGGTTGAAGTTCTTCAAATCCTCTGGTGCAACAGGGACTGCTGCAAGGCCTGTGTACTTCTTTCGGGCCCCTGTTTTAGCTGGGTAGTGAAGAGAAAAGAACGTGCGAAGCAATCCACCCGGCTTGTTAGTCTTCAAATCCAAGTAAGGAACTCCCAACTCGATGGACTCTTCTCTGTCAAAGGCACCAAACTGGAACAAGATTCCTTGTAGATAGTCATTCATCTCACGGTAGTTTTCCAGTGGTTCTCTATCGTTTTGCCCGAACCATACTTGATAGGTGCTTCCGGTGAACATGATTATGGTTGGGTGACCTAGGTCACTAAGTCGCTTTTCGATTTTGCGGGTCGCGGTTAGCATGTCTTTTTCGGAGACTGAATCTTCTGGGTTGTCAATGTCTACAACTCCCATCTTAACTCCCTTACCTGAGGTAGAAGGAACCCACCAAATAGAGCGCAGTCCATCGTGGTCAGCTCCTGGAAACTTACCGATGGACTTCCCTGTGGTGAAGTCGAGAAGTTTTTCTTCTGAGTCAATCGTTAACCCTTGAACCAGCTCACTTCCACCGTTGTTAGTGAAGTAAAGGATTCCTGCTAATGGGTGATACATTGTCGTCCTTGCCGTGAAGGGCATGACCGTCTTCATATATTGCTTGATTCTATACTTGATTCTACCTATGTGGGATATGGCCTTTTGGTATGCTTTGTGGTTGCGTCTATCTGCTCCTTTGATTGAAAGGTAGTCATCTTCCTGCTTCATTTCCTTTGCAAACAAGAGTGCCGCTTCATCAATTGACATTGGTGCTGTGGGCCAATCCCACGGGCCGATAAAGTCTGAAACTTCGCTATAGGCTTCTGTTACTCTTTGCATCAAAACTGGCTTTGCTTCGTCGAGAAGTTCTTGGTAAGACTTGCCCGTCTTGTCATAAAGAGGTTCACCATTAGGGCCTACTCGGGTTGCGGTGTAAACGTACTGAGTGCCGTACTGAAACGCTCTTTTGTTTGGGTCAAAGAAGTTTTCAAGAAACTCGTTGATGTCTTCCTCGCTGGGCTTCCTTCCTTTAAGTTCTATTTGCTCAACGACCTTGACGAACTCTTGCAGCATCGCAGTGGGGTCCGCCATAGTGAATCGGAGGGGTTCTTCGTTGAAGAACTAGTTGGTTAGTCTTCGCTCCACAAGAAGTCGAGTGGTCCTCGACCGAATAGGAACTTCATTGCTTCTAACCTAAACACTTTTGGTATTTGCTTGCCTATGTAGCCATTATCGTGGTCGAATAAGTTACCATAGAAGTGCTCGGTGAGTCCGTCGGACCTCAGCATCGGGCCTTGACTAGGAGTCACGTCTCTTATCCCAACTTGTTTATTCAGAAAGTATGGGTCAAAGTTGTGTGACTTATTCATTCCATCTGCAATCTTCCGATTTATTCGTTCAACCTCGTATGTGAACAGACCCTTGGTTCCGGGAACTACCCACCCGTTATTTGATGGACTCCCG
>NYXF01000061.1 GCA_002685455.1 Porticoccus sp.
CGCCATCAGATACAAAAATGTTAAGAAAGAGCTTCGCTCTTCGTGGGAGGAGAGAATGCCCCGCAAAAGAAGAGAATCTATCTTGGCATCCTTGATAAGGGCTGAAGGATGGGAACCAGAGGATGGACTCAAAGGTCTTTTATCAGATGACGGAGTGCTCTTGCGCGAACAAAAAGCTAAATGTCAATGGTATCAAGGGATTCACGAGGGAAGATATTATCTATTCTGGCACAAAGATAGTTTTAGGGCTGCCGCACACTGTTCGGATGGTCTCTCCTGTTCGCCACCCTCAGAGAAAGATATACTTAGAGCATCTATCGACATTAATGTCATTAAGGAAAAGAAGCACATTGATGATATGTTTCTTAAAGATTAGATTAGTAAATTTGATTAATTTTTTATGAGATTATTAAACAAAAACAAAATGACTTTCTCTTGGAAAGAACTTGTCTGCCACGGGCTCCTGAAGAAGGTGGGAGATCCTTCATTGGTGAAGGAACTCTTGAAGGTGGTGATGAAGGAGCACAGGGATCACTTGGAGGAGGAAGCAAGAGAGTTTCATTCAGAGAATGTTGGGCCGGCGATCGATATATTCAATATATATATGTCCTCGTGTCCCTCGCTTAGCCGTGACGACCTTGTTCGCCTCTCTCCGTACACGACTCCCATGATAAGATATAATAATCTCAAAAAAGAGTTGCGGTGGTGGTGGTGGGAGGGAGGGGAAGGTCACTGGCCGCACTGGCGTAGCCACGGCGGACGTTGGGTTCTGTTTAATTAAATAAAAGACAAAAATACATAAATTTTTTATGTTCTTATACAAAATTTGATATTATGTTTAGAAGATCTTCTAATAAACAAACTACAACATGACACTCTCTTGGAGAGAACTCGTGTGCCATGGACTACTGAAAGAAATAGAGGAGATTTCGTTGGTGAAAGAACTCTTGAAGGTGGTGATGAAGGAACGGTGGTTGTTCTTGGAGGAGGAAGCAAGGGAGTTTCATACTGGGTCCGGATATTGGGAAATGCTAAACTATTTTAAGCTCGAGAAGTTGTGTTTGAAAGGCTACATCGCCGGTACACTGAAGAAAGCCTGTTCCATGCGCACTCCATACCAAGTACTACAACGTCAAGTAATGCACGAGTTGAGACTATCTTGGAAAGAAAGGATACCAGAGGAAAGAAGACAAGCGGTGACAAGACACAAGGAATCAAAACTCCTTAGGTGGCGCGGTCAAGGCGACGACGATATCTGGGAGTTGGGTAAGCAATACCCGTCAATAGAAAATAGTATAAAATGGTATGGAGAGATTCATGAGGGTCGTTATTATTTGTTCTGGGATAAAAAGTTGGCATTACCGATAGCAGATTGGGCAGCACGTGCTAGGAGACAGTCTAAAGCTTTCTTAATGTCGGGGTTTGATATCAATATCATCGATGGCGAAGGATTGGAAAAGAATATTCCTGAATCATGGGTTTATGCCTATGATCAATGGACCAAGAATCCTATGGGGTGGGGAGCAAGACAGTCTGAATTCACGATGGTTCATGGAATAGGAAAGAAAGAAAAGATGCATATAGATGATATGTTTCTCAAGGAATAGATTAGTAAATTTGATAAAATTTTTTATGAGTTTTTAACAAAACAAAATCAAGATGTATCTCATCATCTCTCAACTCTGCCTTGCTCTCACTGGTGCTTCATTTCCGGAGAATGTGTTTGAGGACATTCTCTTTTACCTCCTTCAGGGGCAGAGAAAGGGGCGTATAACCTTGAGCCATAAGGTTAAAGATTTCCACGAGATGACTCCGTTTCAGTTGTCTCTTTCGGGATTTCCCCGAAAATATTATTCTAATGGTGAGTTTGATACACTGAATAAAATCAAGAAGATTTTCAAATCCGAAGGCTTTATAAAAACATTTTTCACACATACCGAGGCAAGTGAAAAACGTATTATAACACCTGCTCATATATCTTTAAAGACATGGAGGGACAAAGACAATCCATCTCTTGGCGAACGCTGGGGTTTAGGGAGTCGGCGAGCTAGCGATTCGTTCACCGCCTGTTTAAAGATTATTTTATATTTTAAATCTTTGAAAGATATGACAACAGTAGATTCATTGTTTAGACAGAAGGGTTTTAATGATAAGAAAAAATACATACTCAAGACGTTAGACATATCTTGGTTGTCAAATTGTGTATTCTGCGGAGATTTTATGAAACAGAGGTCCGAAAGAGTGAAGAAAAGTTGTACAGATCCAGCGGATCTATCTAGATATTGTAATAATGTGCGTTATCCGATTTCAGGTAAAACGGGATATGAATGGAATAGTTATATAACGGATGTTCCAATCTGTACGTGTTGTAGAAACTCAAAGGAAAGACAAGGGAAAAACCGAATGAATATGTTATCTAGAAATGGGGAGAATTATGCGACACCTCCTTCTCACTTTAAGAATAGTCAAGAATATCATCAGTCTATAGCGAGAATGTATCCTAAGCCAGATCTGAGTCACATACCTAAGGATATCAAACTTGATTGGCCTACGCCGTTGGACTATTCTTTGACTTATTGGGCTCTGACGGACCCTACTGAGTCAGGATGGTTTTGGCACCCAGATCTTTCAGCAGATGAGTATATGAGATGTCAGCAGTATAAACGGAATCTAGCAATAGAGGATTCTAGAAGTGAGATGGAAAACAGAGATTATACAGATTCTTGGATGGACTCTGAGTGAGTAAGAATATAAATTTGATAAAATTTTTTATGGTTTAATGAATAAAGAGGAAGATTTAATTAAAAGTTTAAATTAAATTTGATAATTTACTTTGTATTTAATAATAAAGAAAAAAAGAAAATGAGTGGCTTTTGGGAGTTTGACTACACACTGACGATTGAGTTTGAGAGACTCAGTGTTGTAGATCTGCAGGCTATTCTACCTTTCCTTCACAAGTCTTCATCAGAGTGCTTTATAGATATAGAACATTTGGCAGATGAAGTTATTTATCGCATAGATGAGCTCAAGTATAATCTTAGAGATAAACAAAATAGGCGACTTCAACAACTTATTGTCGCAACCTTTAACACTTTGAAAGATATTGCTCAATTTATGCCTGAACCGAGTAATAAAATACGAATTATTCATGATCTATTCAAAGAATATATGTATGGAACAGAATCTCCGGTGGCAAGCCCCGTTGTATCTCCCAAGGTTGATAATGTAGAAGAAGTAAAATTTCCCAAAATAATGAAAAANNTTAAGAAAGGTGGATATGAAAAAGTACCAACAACGCCACAGGATGATGGAGAAATCTCAGATGAAAGCTCTGGTAGTAGGTTTCCGAAGATAATGTCAAAGTTTAAGAGTGGATAGAATAATTTAAAATTTGATAAATTTTTTATGTGAATTAATAAACAAAAGAAAACATGTTTACTTGGATTGAATTGGTCTCATTGGGACTTATTGATATTCTAAAAGACCCAGAATTGGTCATTTACTTCGTGAAGATCCTTAAGCCTATAAGAAGGGACTTTGTAGAGGAAGAGGCGCGAGAATGGCATGAATCTCTAAGGATTTCTAAAGAAGA
Source organism: Porticoccus sp. (assembly GCA_002685455.1). Next base: position 3,593 of record NYXF01000061.1, read on the forward strand.
TCGTTGGAAAAGTGTTGCCGAGTTGAGTCGGGCAAGGAAATTCAGTCTAATGAATTCTTCAGTTCCGATCACCTGTAAGTTACCCTTTGATGGGGGGATGTGGAGGAACTCCTGTTTACTGTTGAAATCTATTCACTATTTTCGGAATGGGTTTCTCAAATTTCCGGGTTCCTGCCGAACAGAACGTTTAGATGGAGAAGAAGAAGAAATGTCATACAAGCAAAAGATAAATACAGTAACCCTTATGTTGGGCGATACTCTAACAAGTCAAAATTTCCGTGACGGCCTGGACATACAACAAATCAGGGAAGCTCTCGCAGACTTTATACTATTTGACGACGATGACCCTCCTGTCGGTACATATTTGGAAAATGAAGAAAAACCTTTTATAATTGTAGAAAAATTTAGAATTAATGGAGAAGATAAACCAATTATGTCCATAATTAATTAACTTAAAACACTTAAAAATTTTTTATGTAGTTAGTATAACTTGTAACTAAGATATGACTGCTACCGAATGTTNTTCGGGTGATTGTGGTCTATGTCTAACCTGTACAAATAATACAGAAAACTCTTTTAAAAATATAAAGAGAAATATTAAAGAAGATTTACAAAGAGCGAATGATCTCTATAAAATAATTGGTAAAAATTCGGCAGAAGAGGCAAGAGAAAAATATAATAAAAATCTAATTCAATGGTGTAAAACGTATGGCTATAAAGAACCACAGTATTACAACAATTGTCCGAAAACAATTACAGATGAAAGAGAGAATAAATATACACTTATTAAAAAGAAACATTCGTATATTTGTTCGAGTCCATATTGCAAAATGATTTATGTATCATCTAATAGTTGGGAGCAGCAGACCAGGTATCCAATAATGCCAATTTATTATAGAGATAATGTTCAATTGTGTGGGCCATGTATGACAAATGATCAAGATAGATATTAATTATTTATTTTAATTGCGAGTAATGGTATAAATGCTGCCATCATACACCACCAACTACCATTTGGGGGTGATCCTTTGTTTTTAGGACATCTTGATATTGATATAAAGTGTGCTAAGATATATATTCCCAATATACTACCGGCATATATTTTACCATTTTCTTTCATACTTAAGAATGGGGCTATGATTGCCAAACAGAAGATACCCCATACATAAACCTGATATTTAGTATTTGTATATTTCCAAGAAAGACCAACTTCACCGTTATTACATGGGAGAGAACATTGATTTTTTTTCTTCATTTTAATAATCTGTGGAAGAGATGATATTAGATATATGATAAATATAATGTAGATATATGATGGTATATTTCCACCTGTAAAATAATATGCTATTAATAATGATATCAATGGTTGTAATATATTATGAAAAAATCCAATAGTTGTTGCGAACTGATTAAGTCCGGTACATTCTTGATCTTTCCACATTAAATATTCCAAAAGTTGCATTGATCCAAGATAACCAAACATTATAGATATCCAACGATCATTTTTATTATTTCTCTTAAATAAATAGATACAAGATAATGAACAAATAGCAAACGCAGCTAAAGAAACTTTTTCATTGATACACATATATGAATTAAAAATATATTAAAATTTGATTTAAACACTAAATAGATAGTAATTATAAATAGAATGGTTGTAATTATCTTTGATCTGGAAACAAGTGGATTAAATCCTTACCATGATGATATTATTGAGATTGGTGCCAAGGTATTTCAAGGTGACAATAGCTTCCAAACACTTCTGAAGCCAAAATCTAATCGCCCAATCTCTAAAAAAATTACAGAAATAACAACTATTACCAATAAACAATTAAGAGATGAAGGCAAGCCATGGGAAACCGCTTATTCAGAATTTTATAATTGGCTACATGAGATTACAAAAGATGAAGAGCAAATCTCAATTGTTTCTCACAATGGTACAACATTTGATTTTATCTTCCTAAAAAGAATGTTTCAAGAATTGACGCCATCTTTAGATGAATCAAGTGTTAAGGTAAACCTAGATAGATTTAATTTCATTGATACGCTATTACTTAGTCGTCGTATTTTACCTGGGCGGACTTATTATTCTCAACCAACATTAGCAAGATCATATCGGATCTTAATTGAGAATGCCCATAGGGCTCTAGGTGATGTAATTGTTTTAGAGCAAATATATAGTAAGCTTTTGGAAGAGTTTAATAGAAATACAAAGATAAATGGTTTAGTAGAATCGGATAAAGTAGTAGATTATATTAACTTAAAAATATAATGATATGTATTATAAATGCTACTAATAGTAACACCATTCTTAGGAGCTATACGAAATTTTGTAAAATATAAACAATTTAAGCCATTCATTTTTTTAAGAACACCTATAATTTATTGTTTTTTATATTTAGTTTTTCAA
>NYXF01000128.1 GCA_002685455.1 Porticoccus sp.
GATGAATTTGATTTTGTTGTATGTGCAAGTGGTCATTTTTCAACCCCTAATGTGCCAAGCTTTGATGGGTTAGATAAATTTGGTGGACGTGTCATGCATGCGCATGATTTTAGAGACGCATTGGAATTTAAAGATAAAGATCTATTAATTGTTGGTACAAGTTACTCTGCTGAAGATATTGCTTCTCAATGCTATAAATATGGAGCAAAATCTATAACCATTAGTTATAGAACTAATCCTACAGGTTTTCATTGGCCTGAAAATTTTTCTCAAGTTCCTTTAATAAGTAAAATTGAAGAAGGAAATAAGATTCATTTCATTGATGGTTCTACTCGAGTTGTGGATGCTATTGTATTGTGTACTGGCTATTTGCATCACTTTCCTTTTCTAACCGATGATTTAAAACTAAAAACTAATAACTGCCTATGGCCGTTAGGAATTTACAAAGGTATTTTCTGGGTAGATAATCCAAAAATGATGTATCTTGGAATGCAAGATCAATTTTATACTTTTAATATGTTTGATGTGCAGGCTTGGTATGCAAGGGATTATATGATGGGAAAAATCGAACTTCCTAATAAAGATGAAATGCTTAAAAATAATCAAGATTGGAAAGACAGAGAAGAGAAACTTGAGACTGACGAGGATATGATCTGGTTCCAGGGTGATTATACAAAAGAGTTAATGGAAGCTACAGACTACCCAACCTTTGATATAGAAGGTGTTAATAATTTATTCATGGAATGGGAACATGATAAACATAATGATATAATGGGTTACAGAAATAAGTCCTATAAGTCACTTATGACTGGAAATACTGCTCCAGCCCATCACACGCCATGGCTTGATGAACTGGATGACTCTTATGATTCATATATGAAGAATTAAAAGTATATTTTAGTTTTTACTTTTAACCCTATTTGTATCTTCCATCCAAGATTTATATTTATAATTCTTATGAAGATTTACTTGGTGTACTAAATTGAATCTGTCAATAAAAGAGGGAATATAAGACTCTTCTATTTTTTTTGCTATCTTTTGAGAGCAAAAGTTTATCTTTGTTTTTGTTTTACTAGCCATAAGATAAAAATATTAAAAACAAAAAGTATGTAAATTATTTTTTTTTTGGATGAATTAATTCAATAATTCCGATAGTAGTTTGGAAATAAATTCAGATTTGTAAATATGACTTACTCTATTGCATGTTAGTATTTAAGCTTTAACTCTTGATTTATCAGGATCATAAAAAGGAAATCTCACAACTTTCGCTTTAATTCTTTTTTGATGTCCGTCTAACTTACCAATTTCAACTTCTGTATCGATAGCAGAATAATTAATATCCATTTTACATAAAGCTATCATTTTTTTTAATGTTGGCGATTTCATCCCACTTGTAATGGTGCCTATTTGAGCTCTTCCACTAACTTCATGAACACAGTCTCCATGTCCACACAGTTCATTACCATCAATCTCAAGACCAACTAAAGTTCTTTGAGGACTTGCTTTTCTTTTAATTAAGTTATCTTTNCCAATAAAATCATCNTCTTTAGATTTTAAGGGCACTGTAAAACTAATACCTGCCTCAAATGGATCCGTTTGATCATCAAATTCATAATTNGCAAAAATAAGTCCAGCTTCAATTCTTACTAAATCCAGAGCATCTAACCCCATAGGCAAAATTTGAAATTCCTTACCAGCTTCCATCACAGCATCCCAAACTTCAGNAGCATGTCTTGGATGACAAAAAATTTCATAGCCTAGTTCTCCNGTGTATCCTGTTCGAGAAACCATAATAGGAATACCATTTAATTGATGTAAATTACCTATTGTAAATCTAAACCAACCTAAATCTTGAAGAGAGACTTGATGGTCAGGAGTCCAAGTAATTTTTTTCATTATCTCTCTACTTCTAGGTCCTTGAACAGAAACGTTATGAAGATTGTCAGTAGATGACTTGATCCAAACTTTTAATCCNAATTCCTTAGCCTTCTCTCTTAACCATTCTCCACAATATTCATCTCCACAAATCCATCTAAAATTAGTATCAGTCATNCTAAATACTGTTCCGTCGTCAACCATACCACCATGTTCATAGCACATGGCTGTATAGACAACTTGTCCTACAGCTAATTTTCTAATATTTCTTGTGCANGTTCTTTGCATAAGCTCTTCAGCATCTGGACCTAAAATTTCAAATTTTCTTAATGCGGATAAATCCATAATAATAGCTCTTTCGCGACAAGCTTCGTATTCTTGAAGAGCACCATTATTGTTATATTTTGTTGCAAGCCAAAAACCTTTATAATCAACTATNTTATCTGTAAGTTTAGATACTCTTGGATGAAATCCTGTTTCTTTTGTAAGTTTTGGTTCTGANTCTGGCTTCATTCTAAATGCCCCTCCTTTACTATAGGGCTTTTTTGGTCTGTAAATTCTAACAAAGATATCCGTACAATTCCATCCATTAGCCGCATCAATATCATCTGGACATGCAGAAGAAATACACACTAAAGGCTTAAGAGCTTTAAATAAAATATAATCACCTGGCCTTGAATAGGGTTCGTCAAAAATAAGAGAGTTGTTACTGTCAATGCCAGTATTATAAAATAAATTAACTGCATTCCATCCAAGTCTTTTTCTGACTGAATACTTGTCTAAAGCATAATTAAAATTATCAGAACAATTAGGATGACCAAAATATCCGTGATCATCATAAAATTTTGAAGAACAGGCTATACCATAAGTATCATGATGACCTACTGTATCTCTGATCACCTCAACTAAAGGTTCGTGATTTTCTGTAAAGTATTTTGAATGTAATCCAGGATTAGAAGTTCCACCCATAATGTATCTAGAATTAGTAGTATCTATTACAGACTCCTTACCGTTTTGTAAATCTGTAGCATCAAAAGCTGTAAAATCAGAACACTGTCGACCAAAAACATCTATAACTTGTATGTAGTCACCCTCTTCGACCTCATAGGCTTTAGCAGTTTGTCTATTTATAAATATTTCTTGAATTGGATTTCCAATTGGATCAGGCAGCAAATATTCACCTTCGACTCTTGATTTAATTCTTTCAACAATTACTCTTAAATCCGTAGCAGGTACACCACTTGAAATAATATCCATATCACCCGGAGCTGAAATAATACATATACAATTTTCTTGAGCTATAAATTTTTCAATAGATCCTTTTTCAGCTTCATTGGAAAAAACGAGAGTAGACTGATTAATACTGTTAATATCAATACTATATTTTTTTAATTTTAATCGAGCGACTGTTGCGGACTCACTGACATCATTTAAAATTTTTTTTGTTAAGGAGCCATCATGATCTTTTTTTAACCCTAATGCTGAAAGATCATTTTTACCATTTTTCAAGAAAGTTACAATTTCGGCTTTTTGATATCCTTCAAGATTTAATATGTGAAAGCTATCACCTGTAGATAATTTCATAGCCATTGAACCATTACCAACAACAGAGTATTGCTCTTGATTATCTGCTAAGGCTGGTAGACCCGGTTCGTAAGGTCTAGATATTGAAGGAATAATCATTAATTAATCTTATTAGTTTTTTCTTAAAAAAGAATACTTAATGTTAACGATTTTCATAATATGAAACGAATTTTAATATCGTTAAACAGAGATTTTTGAAAAAACATTTAAAACAATTGCGCCTATAATAATTAAACTCAATCCTATAATTCCAGCAATGTCGATTTGCTCTTTGTAATAAAAAATACCTACAAGCGCTATTAAAACAATACCCAATCCTGACCAAACTGCATAAATATACCCAATTGAAGAGAAGTATTTAAGGGCTAGAGATAAAAAATAAAAGCACAACGCATAAGAGATGACAGTTAAAATACTTGGCTTGAGAACAGTAAAACCAGAAGATGCCTTTAGGGAAGTTGTGCCAATGACTTCAAAAATTATTGCTAAAATTAAATAGATAAATTTCATTTAAAAATTAAGCAATACCTAAAAGTTTTTTCTGTCTTTCAGACCAAGTTCGTATCAAGTGATCAACAGCTAGACAGATGAAGGAAATAAATATACCCAATGTTAAGGCAACGCCCGCACCATCTTTTCTAGATAATGCTCCCATAATAATTTGACCTAAGTCCTCAGTTCCTATTAAGGCTCCTAAAACAATCATAAATAATGAAAAAATAAGTGTCTGATTAATACCCAGCATTATATGAGGGAATGCGAGGGGAATTTCTATTGAAGTCCATCTTTGTATTCTTGAAACACCAGACATTGATCCAGCTTCATGAAGAGATACAGGAACACTTTTTAATCCCTCTATTGTATACCTTGTTGCAGGAATCGTAGCATAGACTATCGCAGCAAGTAAAACTGACGTGTCTGTTATACCGAATAAAAGAATAACAGGTATTAAGTATACAAAAGATGGAAAAGTTTGAAAAAAATCACATATAAAAAGCATGAATGCTGTTGATTTACTATTTTGAGCACAAGCAGAGCCAACAACTAAACCAATAAAAGTTGCTACAACAACAGCAAATGTTGCCATGTACATTGTAATTAAAGCTCTATCCCAATATTCTGAAAGAGCTATGAATAAAAATAGTGAGCCTACGACTAAAGAAGATCTAACCCCTCCAACTATAAGGCCTGCACCCATAACTAAGATAAAAGTTGAAACTACTGGCATTCCCAAGTACGCCGTTTTCATAGGAACTAAAACATTTGTAATAAGAAATACATTGAAATTATTTAAGTAATAAAAAAAAGTTTCCCAAATCCAATCAACACCAGCATCTAATAAAGGTGAAATACTAATACCTTTTTCATAAGGCACGAAGTAAAGATAATTAATACCAGTAAAGTAAAAACTACCAATATAGGAAAAAATAGAACAAATAAATATAATGATAGAAAATAAAATTAAGTTCTTATTTTTTTGATAAAAATTTAAATTAGCAAAATAATTTTTTTGTTTATTTGCCCATGCAAGAGAAAATTTATCTAGTACGACAGCAATAATAACAATACAAATACCTATTTCAGCAGCTTTACCAATTTTTAAAGAATTTAAGGCTAATTTTAAATTAAATCCCAGCCCTTTAGCTCCAATAAAAGAAGCTATAACAGTCATAGCAAGACATTGCATAATGACCTGATTAACTCCAATTAAAATATCAGTTCTAGCTGTTGGAATTAAAACTTTAAACAATAATTGAAATTTATTACATCCACTCATAAGACCTGACTCTACAACTTCAGGTGATATTTTTTTTAAACCTAGAATTGTTAACCGCACCATTGGAGGTGTTGCAAATATAATTGTAGCAATAGCACCAGCATGATCACCAATTCCAAAAAGAACCATTACAGGAATTAAAAAAGAGAAATGAGGCATTGTTTGAGCAACATTTAAAATTGGTTGTAATGCAGCTTCAACTTTTTTATTTAAGTAACCCCAAATTCCTAAACTTAATCCAAAAATAAAACATATTGGAGCTGTAATTAGTACAAAAGACAAGGTTTGCATTGATGGCTCCCATTGACCAAAGATAGAAAGGTAGCAAGCGCCTATACCAGCCAATAAAGCTAAACGAACTCCTTGAAGGTGGTATCCTAAAAGCATACCCCCAGCTACAACTGCAGTCCAAGGAAGTGCTGGCCAAATAAACCATTTATTTGAGTTGAGCCATGAACTACTTATAAAAGCACTCATTGTCTGGACTCCACCTAGAAAAATCTCTCTAATAAAAGTTATTAGAAATAAAACTCCACTAGATATAGCTCTTGTAAATTCCCTTATTGCGGCTTTTTTTTCATACATCTCAAAAACCGGATCCCATACTTTTAGAGGAAACCAATCATAAAGTGCACTATAAATCACATTATTGATCCAAAGTGGAAAGTCTTTAAATAAAGATGGTAACCTCCAAAGATAACTATCTTCAGACTGAGGAACTACAAGATAAGAAAAAATAAAAATAAGAAAAAGAAAAATAAATTGTTGTGGTCTAGAATTTTTAAATCTACTAAACATTAAATATTAAACTTAACTTCCAAATAAAACTTTAATTACTTTAGATGGATTTAAGGAGCCTACTATTTTATCATCATTAGGATCGATAACATT
>NYXF01000130.1 GCA_002685455.1 Porticoccus sp.
CAATAAGGCCGCTTTTTCTTCTGGAATCGGATGTACTTCAAGGTGAATATCGGTCGCAGAGCCCCCGAACAAGAGAACAAGAAGTCTCGCAAGGTTGGGCCGAGTCTGCTGAAATCTCGTCCATGACCGATACTTACCTTCATCGTAGGGGTTATACCTAGAGTTCTCGTGATAGTAGTCTTCATGCATCAAGTAATCTCTAACGTAGTCTCTGTTTAGGCTCAAGCAAAGTCCTCCAGAGGGTTTTCTTCCTTGTGTAAATCATCATTCAGCGTAGCCAAGAAGTCAGCATACTCTATTAGGCGACGACCAATTTCTCTGGCTTCATCAGTGGTGAGCCTCTGAGTAATTGCGGCCCCACCTGTGTTAACAGTCACTTCTATAGTTGAAAAGGGGAGGATAGTATTGGCCCTTCGGGCTTCGCAATTCGGGCAGGGGCAATCGTCTATGTCTATGCTAAACGAGTCTTCTGTGCTTCCTTCCTGACTGACGATACCAAATATCGAGTCCAAAGTAAAGTGAGCTAGTTCATGTCTCAACACAAGTCCTCCATGATAACTGGTTTGCCTAAGTTAACATATACAGGAGTTGGTAGGGTGATTGCTAAGTCTGGGATGATACTTGACCTAAGAATGATGCTCATATCTTCTTTGCTACCTTCTATGGTTAAGATAAACTCTTTTAGACCACTAAAGATGATTAACACATCGACCCCGTTTACCTCAATGGATTCAGTAATTTCTATTTCCTCACCAGAGATAACTCTCTCCGCGAGTGACACTAGGTCAACTAATTCGGCACAAATCTGTCCGGCCATGAGACTTTGCACAAGTAAGCCTATGCTTACTCGGTTCTTTAGAGTTTGCTTTAAAAGTCTATGAAGAATTCTACCGGAAAAGTACCATTACCAAGGTACTTTTTGACACTTTTGTACACGTTTACCGGGTCTATTTGGTCTTCTTCGTACACTCCTATGGCGGGAAACGCTATAGAGTACTTTTCATGAAGTCCCATCTCGTTCATCCTGCGAAGACCTCGAATCAACCAGTGTAATTTGTAGTGTCTGCGCACATCTCTAGTCAGCGGAAGCCAACAAATCACTTTGGATTCTATGCCTATACTGAGCACAGGTTCACCTGGTTCAGTCAAGTTAGCATCCTGTAGTCGCCTGTAGTGACAATATGCTAGCGGATACTCTAGCTTGGCCTCGTTGATTGGATATCTGTCCCATGACTTGCGTTGATTGGTCACATGAACAGGTATTACTACCATATCAGAGTCTGTCAGAAACAGTGGTAAGTGCTTCCTTACTTCGACTACCATCACTCTTCTTCCTTAAGTAAGTTAACAGAAAGGACAAGCTCTAACCACTTCTTCCCACCCATTTGAATTGACTTATCAGATGCAAACCCACTAATCATAGCGGGATGTACATATGGTTCACTAGGTTTCTTGCTAACCGTATTGACAATAGTCACACTCTCTACAGTGGAGCCCCCAGCACTTGCAGACTTTTGTATGAGCTGAACGAAGTCCATCATTCCCTCCAGGTCATGCTTAGTCTTTGCCTTAACTCCGAGCATAATGCCCTTGTCGCCTACCAGATTAACCAGTGCCAAAAACTTCATTCCAACTCCTCCCGTAAATACCAGACCTTTACAGAATAGGTACCTTCATAGCCGACGCACTTAACCTCGTCTACTTCTGCGAATTCCTTGTGCCTTCTGAGAACCATAGCCAAGGTGTTAATGCCTGGTAGACTCTTTTTCTCTTCGTATAGTGCATCAATGATGGCTTGCGAAGTCATTGGCCCTCGCTTCCTCAACACCTGCTCAACATTCCCTTTCAATCTCTTATTTCTTACCATGTTTCCACTTCCTACCGGCATTGAAACAGGTGGGGCACGCGCCATCATAGATGACATATCCACAAACCTGACAGGGGTCAGTTTGAACTGATTTTCCATACAACATTCTGCGTAGAAACTTAATCACAGGATAGACCCCCATGTGTAAGTTTGACGCTCGTTGTCTAAGTTATAGTAGTATCCTTCGTAAAAATCTCGTCTGTTCAATATGTCCCGAACTGTTGCGGTGCTCCAACTTCTCTTGCCTGTTTTTGTCAGTACACCTGCGCCTATTAAACTTTCTACAATCGAGGAAAAGGTGCTCCCAGAGTCCCGTAGCTCGAAAATCATCTTAACGATTTCGGCCTCTGACTGCTTCACTGAAAGTATGCCTTTGTCCCCTTCGTCGCCTGTTGATGCGAACACCGAGTCGTAGCCGTAGGGAGGCTTCCCCACCCAGCGACCCTCGTTCTTAACACCTTGAAGCCCCATGCGGGTTCGCTCTTTAGTCACTTCAACTTCCATTTGGTTAAGTGCAGTGATAATTCTAAACACGGCCATGCCCATAGCAGTTGTAGTATCTACGTCAATGTCAAGTGCTACGAAGTTTTTACCGACCGCATTCAAGTCACTTGCCCACGACTGAGCATTCGCTGAGGAGCGGTGGAACCTGTCAAGTTTGAACGCCACGACAACATCCCATTCTTCGATTCGCTCCATCATTGACTTGAATCCATCTCTGTCCATGTTCATACCTGTTCCCACATCAGAGAACTCTGAAATGAGCTCCCATCCCTTCATTTCGACATACTGCTTACATCGGCGTATCTGCTCGTTAACCGAGGTTTCACTCTGTAAGTCTGTGCTGATTCTTCCGTAAACTACTGCTCTCATTGCGAAGCCTCCTCGCACTTTGCTATGTGTCCTTCCCAGCATCCCTTTGAGCAGAACCAGTATTCACCCGGCGAGAGATGCATTCGAGCAATGAGAATGTCCTTTGTGTCAGCCACCCGATTACAATTCCTACATCTCAACATCATTGTCTATCACCTTTGTACTTGAAGTGTCTAACATATTGCCTTGTCCTACCGTTGAGTACAAGGGTTCTTTTGACAGTTATCCAGCCTTCGTTAGTGAAGTATCGGCAAACAGGCATAGCAATTCGCTCGGAGGAAGGGTCTCCCCGTAAGCGTATCACATGCTTGGCTCTCTTCTCATAGATGTCCATCACTCTTTGATAGAGATCTTCTTTGATATACTCAACATCTCTATCTAGCGACATTAGAACCTCATAGGTAGCGACCCTCAGCTTCTCTGAGTGTAGTTTTCTTTTTGCTCCTCTTGACATCATCCCACCCGCCTAACTCGTATCGACTTGTACCGTGTTTGTAAGAAGGCAGTCGAAGCCATTTGCCTCGCCTCCGCTTCAGAGTTCTTTTTGTTGAACAGGCACCAGTGGCCGTTTGCGTCTTGATATTCTACTCTCCAAGTCATTTCTTTAATCTCCTTTCGTGTAAGGGTGGTTTCCTGTAAACTAAGTTAAGTGTAAGGAACCTCCCTCAAAATCCCCTACTTGATGGAGTCATATAAAGATACCGCCCCTTTCTTTCGAAGGAAGGGGTTCTCACTGAAGTAAACTGAAAGGAACGGCCCAGTTACTTAGTAAAGAAACCCGGTTTCTTTATCTGCGTTTTTGAGCTATTTAGGGGGTATCGAGGGGTAATAGGTGCGGGCGAAGCCCCCTGAACAAGTCAGGAGAGCCACCTATGCCTCGCCCGCGTGTAGACTATGACCCTTTCACACATTATACTGTCGATTTATCTCAAGGGTACTTTCCTGTAAAGCTAGGTTTCGGGAAGGGTAGTTTAATAAACCGAGTATGGCCTAGGCCAACTTGCGAAAAGAGGAGTGAATATGGATAAAGACCTGAAAACCACACTGATGAGCCTGACGGACAGCCTGAACCGAGTTGCGGAGAGCATCTCTCTGCTCGCAAGAGCAGAACTGGAGAGTAATCTCCCTTCTCCGCCTGCGTTTGTGACCCACGCACAAGAAGTGCTTGACCACGCTAACGCAACCTTGGTCGAAGCTGTTGACAAAACGACCCACGAAGAAGCACCTAGCGGCAACTCCGACACTTCAGAGAACTTTGAAGTAGGAAGCCAAGTGAAGTACATCGGCAAGCGAGAGTCCCTCAAGGGACTTATCGGCATAGTCGGTGAAGTGAAGGAGCGAGGCTGGCTTTCCATTGCATGGAAGAACAGCGAAGTGACTTCTGCTCGCACTAACGAGGTTGAGCCCTTCGGTGCTCAAGCACCTGAGGAGATAACTTCTGATAAAGAAAGTTATCAAGCACCCGTTGAAGAAGTAGTTGAAGAAGTAGTTGAAGAACCTGCTGAAGAACCTGCTGAAGAGGCAACTGCGGAGCCATCCAAAGTTATCATTGATGAAGAAGCAGCAAGCTTCCGTATACCTAATGGGATATACAATAAATTCGCTTCTATTCATCATATCTATAGTGCTGGAGATAAAGAACGTAAGTGGCTACGACTTCGTGCCAAGCGTCCCCTTAACTGCGAGGAAACTCAACTCATGTGCAAGCGATACTTGTCCTCGGTACAAGACGCTGAATACTTGACGGGGGTGAGTGCTTGAAAGTACTCTTGACTATCGACGGTGGTTTCTCCAAGACTTTGTTTGAAGGCGACAAAAAGGAAGTCAAAAACTTCCTTGACGGCTTCCGCTACGCTCGCGGTAAAAACCTCTCTTCACCAGAGGTTGTCGGTGTGCTTAACCACATGGTCAGCCTCTCTGAGACCCCTGCATACCCTGCTTGGGCAAAGGGAGTCTTATCTGCTATGGACAACAAATCTGGTAAGCTAGAGGTGATTGCGTGAACGACTCACCTTACGGCCCTTGGCAAAACACCGACCTATCACCGTCCAAGATGAAGATTTACAACGACTGTACGCAGAAGTTCAAGTATCGCTATGTAGATAAGATTCGCGGACCTACTGGCGGAGCTGCCCTCCAAGGTTCCTCGCTTCACGAAATCTTCCTTGAGGAGTTTCTCGTTGGAGGTATCCAAGATGCTGATACCTTGCTTGACATGATGGAGATGGACTTGAAGCACCGACTTGACACCCAAGACCCACGAGACTACAGAAGTGGCCTACCACTTACAGAAGGCGAGAAAGCAGAGTTCATTCTGCAACTTCGTATCTGGGGTAAGAGTCTACTCCACGCCATGATGAAAGGCGAAGACCACTACGGAAACAAGCTCAACTTACCGAATGTGACTGAAACCGAAGTAGAAGGTTGCGTTGAGGTTTACTTGCCTCGAGCAGACACCACTGTACGGCTCAGAGGCTACATTGACTTGGTCTTTGAGGATGGTTCTATTGGTGACTTGAAGTTAGCTTCTGACTACTGGTTAGCTGTCTGGACACTTGCTAAGGCACTGTCCGAGCATCAACCTGCTATGTACGCTAAGATGACGGGACTTAACAAATTTAGATACCTCATTGCTGACAAAAAGAAGAACCGAGCAGGTCCACAAGAAGCATCTATCCGCTGCATTGACCTGCGAGTGACTGAAAAGATGCACGAAAACCTCATGAAGACACTTGAGGAGTTTGTGATGGTTACGGACGTTCTAAACGGATACGAAAACGGTATCTTCAAGCCCAATCCCGAGTACAACGGTCAGTCTAAGGCTAACGCTGGTCAGACCAAGACCAACTTCTGTGGAAAGCTATGCGACTACAAGGAAATGTGCTTTGAAGAAAACTTCTCTCAGGAGGAATCTGCGTGAAGCGAAGAGACCCCGTTACGCCCAAGGGCGAGACCATCGGTGACCTAATTAGCTCTACTGGAGGTATTCTCGTTCCTGACTACCAGCGACGGTACAACTGGGGAAACGACCAAGTTACCCAGCTTTGGAATGACATTTGTGAGCAAGTGCTTGTGATGAAAGGAAGAGAGCCACACAATGGCATTCACTACTTTGGTAACTCCATCATCTATGAAGACACAACAAAGACTTACCGTAAGCATCTGGTCGATGGTCAGCAAAGGACTCTGACCTTCCTTGCTCTCGTGGCTGCGTTTAGAGACTTTTACAAACAGCACGGTGCGGCGATGTCTGCTGCCTATGTCGAGGCTTGTAACTTACTCTGGGACAGGCGAAGCAAGGCTTCCAATGTGAGGAGCGACAATCACCTCGACAACCTCGCGCTCCAACAGATGCTGGAGCCCAGCTTTGTGTGCAACGCCATGGGGCCAGGTCTTGCTCGACTACACAAAAGTTACTACTGGTTCACTGAGCTAATCGAGAAGGCATACGAAGAAGAGGCTGCATACGACCCAGTTAACGCACTGACCACCACTGATGAGTGGCTTGAGCAAATCCTGGCGTACTGCCATGTGTCTACCATCACTTCTGACGAGATGGAAGAAGCCCTCATCATGTTCAAGTCAATGAACACCACGGGCCTTGACCTCGATGGGTCCGATGTTGTGAAGGTCTTTCTCAGGCAGGATGCACTTAAGCACGGTATGATTGATGACTTCAAAGTTCTCTGGACACAAATTGAGGCTGACTGCAAAGAAAAGCCCCAACATATCGGCTTCATGCTCGGTGACTACTGGAAGACTCGAACAAGCAACCTCATTACTTCCAGGGGTATCGTACACCACTGGCAGCACTTTTTGAAGAAAGAGATTACCACGAAGACGAAGTACACCCGCTTACTCCAGCAACTGACTCGATTCAGCAATGAATGGGGTAATTACTTCCACGCAATCACTGATAACCACCAACATAACGACCTTGTGGACATGCGGGTTTCTAACCAACTTGCTCCTATCCTTGCTGCGCACTATGCTAAGCATGGTAGTAGAGTCGTCAAAGGACCTCGCAAAGACCTCTACAATTATGTTGAGTACCTTCACTTGCACGCAAAGCTCGCCGGCAACATTGACTCAAACGCTTTGAAGAAGGTATATGTTCGCTGGGGCCACCTTGCTTACAAAAACAACTTTACTGACGCTCTTAGCGAGATGAAGAAAGAAGCGCAGACACACAAAGTGGCTACGAGACCCATGTTCGTGAACAATCTGGTACACACAGATAACCTAAGTAGAGCCCAGGCTCGATTTATGTTGAAGAAGGTTGAGATGATTAAGAACCCATCTGCTGACCCCAAGAACCTCAATGATGTTGAACACATCTGCCCACAGACCCTTAGCACTGACTGGGCTCACATCAAGTGGGATGACTTCAACAACAAAACACACAACCTTGGTAACTTAACTCTCCTTGAAGGAACCCTCAACAAGAGCGTTTCCAACAAAGGCTGGGCAACAAAGCTACCAGAGTATAAGAAGTCGAACCTTCATCTTGTCAAGGACATTGTCGCTTCGGCCCCTGCTACTTGGGACGAAAAGGCCATTGAAAGACGCTGCAAAGACTTAGCAGGATTCCTGTTCGACAGGTTCACCATTTGAGGAGTTATCGAGATGAGAAGTTTGGTATTTGGGATTCCCCAAAGGCTCCAGAAGCCACGATTGACCCGAGCAGAAGTTCTTTCAATGTTCTTTGGGGGCAATGATGTCTAGGGAGCAGTTGGAGAAGCTCGCAAAGGACTCTGAGTGGGTCGAAACCTTCATGGCGAAAGTCAATCCCGAAGGCGACGGACCACTTGAGACCCCTTGTTGGGAGTGGATAGGAGGATTGGACAAAGCAGGCTACGGGCGTATTCATGTCAAGAAGCATGGTGGAGGCAAAGGAAGAAACTACTTTGCTCATCGTGTTTGCTACATGATACACCGTGGCTACATTGAGCCAGAGGAATTTATCCTCCATCAGTGCCATAACAGGCTTTGTTGCAATCCTAACCACCACAAGCTGGGCGACCATAACGACAACATGGACGACTTAGCACAATCACGACGAGTAGCGGGCGAGAACAACCATAACAGTAAATTAAACGGAGATGAAGTATATGAAATCCTTATTTTATACCATGAAGGAGACGCTGATGGAGAGCTATGGACTGTTGAAGAGATTGCTGAGGCCTTCTCGGTCAGCAAAGGTAGTATCACCGACATTGTCTACGGACGAACCTGGAAAGACATCCACAGAGAGTTCTGGGAGGACGAATGATGCCGTCGATTAAGTGTGGATGTGGTCTTTTCTATCGAGTAAACCGGCAGACGCTGGAACGCCCAGGGTTTTTTCCAAGGTGCAGCAAATGTCGAACACTTGCTGCATTGAACCCAGATAACCACTGTGAAGCACTGACAACGCCTGGCAGAGGAAGTCGTCGATGCAAGCAACTGAAGTACTACAATAGCAAATACTGCTTTCAACACATGAAGAAAAAGGAGGAAGAATGATGACAACGAACAAAAGAGCAAGAGCAACACGAATGACCAAGTTAGAGCAGAGATGGGTTAAGATACTCAAAAATTCAGAAAACATAGACCTGACGCAATCATTTACAGCCGCCAGAGCACTCGATGCCCTGCTCTTGTATCGCAACCCTAGAAGCAAACTAGCACTAAGGCACGCGCCGAACAAGTATCGCCTAAACTACGTCTTCAAGAAAAGTGGAGAGTTTGTCTGCACTAAAGATGTCGGCAACAGGAACCACTGGACACTTAAGGAGGGGAGGTTTTGAACATCGGTGAAATTTTCGAGTCACACTTCTCGGCAATGACCAAGGCGACCGAAGGGCTGAACACGCCCTTTGACTTGCTTAACTACCCAACCAAGGATAGGGACGCAAGTGACTTCACCAGTGGTTACGCTATTGACATAGCGTACAAGTGCCCTAAGTGCAGCAAAGAACGAGCTTGCACATGGTTATTCCCTGACGAGGATATGTTCTTTCAAGACGAGTGCTGTGGCGAGTTTGTTCGATTTGTAGCGGAGGTTGAGGAAGAATGATACCAAAACATGAAGACTTAGGAAACTTAGTTACAACGCCGACAACATGGCATAGACGCGTCCATGCTTACTGGTCAGATGAAGACAAATTGGCTT
>NYXF01000028.1 GCA_002685455.1 Porticoccus sp.
CCACCTTCAGAAGCAGCAACTATATGACCACAATCAAAATTACTAACCTTTATCTCTGTACTACATACATTACATTTACCGATTCCATTCTCTTCTCCGATATATTTATTCCATACTTGTGTTCTCACTGGTTTTGGAATGCTTTTTCGTTCCATATTAAAGATTAATAATGAATTAATCTTTAAATCTTTCTAAGGATTATTACTTTTATCACTAATATAATCTTTATCTAATACATTAAATGATACAAATTCAGTTAAAAATGCTGAGAGCATTGTATCATTTTTAACACTCTTATAGGCTATACTTAAACTATTATATAATTTCATTTGAACTAAGAGTGTAAATGATATAAAACATGAAATAGTTGACATACTATGATAATCTTGATGAAGAACATTAATCATCATTAAAATATTTATCATGTATACTACACTAGTAACACTCAAACCATAGAAATATAATCTGTTTAATTTATCCATCTGTTTATCTAATTTTGGTTCTTGAACAATAATCTCTTTTAAGGCATTATCACTTTTATCTTTATCAACATCTAAAAATTTGATAGCCCAAGACTCACGTTTTAATTCTAAAAGATAACAATAAATAAAACATAAAAAAGATATACTATTCCAATATAAAGTTAATCGATGATAGATTTCGTTGTTTTTAAGGTTTTGAGTGACAGTGCATATCCTAACTACATCTTCACTATAAGTAATATCCGAACCATCAGTGAGAGGTTCATAACACGCTTGGGGGATAAAAAGAGTCATCATAGTTCCAGTAAGAACCTTATAGAATTGAAGACAAAAAATACCCATGACTTTAATTCTTTGGACGATATCTTGATCAACTATCATTTATAATATGTAAATATTAATTTATTTTGGTGTTAAAACATCCAAATGTATAGTATCAGATGGTTTATTATCAGGTGTTCTATTGTTAGGAGTAATAATATCAGGAGTTCTATTATCCGGCGTGATAATATCAGGTGTAGATATATTACCCAATGGATCGTAAACAACTTTTGGTGATTTACTTTCCAATTCTAATTTTAGACGACTAACCAGTTTTTGATACTCTTGAATTTTATTATTACACTCCATTAATTCACTTTCTAATAAAATATTATCTTGATATAATTGTGTCGCCTTACGAAGACCTCTACCCCATCCGTAAATATGACATTCTTTATCTAATGCTCGTTCAAATCTAAATACTTTATCTTTTAATTCTTTATTTTCTTCTGGAACTAACTCCATTTTTATATATTTATATTTAATTATCATATAAAATCAAAAAATCAAATTTAAAAATATTACAATGAAGTATTTTTATATCCTATGTAAGAAGAAATCATTTATGTAAATTTGATTTTTATTGTGATTTTATTCATAAAATATAAATATGGATTTTATTGTTTCTTATCATCTTTACAATAAAATAAAGAAGAAAGAACTTAATGAATTAAATATTAAAATGAATATTAAAATGAATATTAAAACAAAAGAACAATCACCCCTATCAAGAGATCGTGTATTTAAAACATGTGAAAGGTGTGGTCAAGATCCTTATTTATGTCAATGCGAACTAAATATAAAAGATATGTATCTAAATTTTAACCCTGAAAAAGATAACTATTAACTAAAAATTTGATTATCATTATTTTTTTTATCACTAACATAAATATTAATATGATAGTGCATACTTGCTTTAATAATTGTAGTGAACATGGATACTCAGCAAATATACTCAAATCAGGTATATGTAAATATTTCCGAAGAGGGGAAGTAGAGAAGTTTACATGGTCTATATTAGAAATGAGTCTTTTTCAAGATCACCCTAAAGGTAGCGGTCTTATTACAAACCTCATTAATCGTTTAAAGATTTTAATTATGGAAGATTTATCTTGTAAAGAAGTTTATATCATTTCAGAATGTAGTAGAATTTTAAATGAATACGATAAAGATAGGAGTCAGAGACATCTTTTATTAGACTTTTGTGATTTAATCGTAAAAGGTAAGAGAAACCGAATCATTAGTTATATAAATAATTGGTATAGACATAAATCATACGATAAAAAAGATATCGTATTAGATAAGGTATTAAAATATAAAAGAGAAGGAGATAGCGACGAATTATTGCTTTTAGGTGAAGATCTAATTCATAGATTAGAGAAAGGGGAAGAGTCTATCTTTCTCATCTTTAATGAAATGATGAAGATTAAAGAAAATATGGGACTTCGTTATAGAAGAAGAGAAGCATCTTATTTATGGTTTGAAATACTAAAAGACTATATGTGGCCGGGGTTAGAAAATGTATATGGATTCTGCTTACAGATGTTTATGAGAAGAGGTATGAAAGAAAGACCATATTTTGGTATATGGTTAGGATACATCGCTTTAAAACGAGATGATTTGGATTATTCGATCAAAGATTATAGTAAATATGATTCAGAAGGTTTTGATGAATATAGAATAAATATGACTAAGATTGAAATGGATGATTATGTTGTAAATGATTATCATGTGAATAAAGGATTTGGATTAGGTAAGTTCGCTGAAGAAGGGGCATATGTGAAAGATGAAGATTTATCTCTATTAGGTGAGAAAGGTCCTGAATATAAAAAATATTATATTGAAATGAAACATAAATGTGATCCTAAAAAGAAAAAGAAAACTCATAAAAACAATATAGATAAATCTAATCCTTTTATAGGTTTAAAAGAATTATCATTTGATAAATTTTCAGAAGTGAAAATTATAGAAGAAGGTGTATGTGGTGGTAAAGTTCCTTGCATAGATATAATTTATGAAGGTAAAAGATATATATTAAAACAGATGGGTAATTCAATGAACTATGGCAGAGATTATCTATTTATGGATGAATGTAAGAGTATCTTTGATTTATGGAGCATGAATATGAAACGAGTAGTATGCGATAAGAAGTTAATAAAGAAAGATCCTAATATTAAAACTTTTGTGAATAATACATCATTTAATACTGAAAAATCTATATATTGTATGATGGACTATTATGAAAATATAGGCGATTTAGGTCGGAATAAAGAATATCTTAAAGATGAATTTGTAATGAAAGAATGTTTAAAGATCAGATTATTTGATGGGTTGTTTAGGAGTTCAGATAATAATATGAGAAATATTTTAGTAGATAAAGATGGTGAGCTTCTAAGCATTGATGAGGGAGATATTTTTGGAAAGAGAATCAATATATTTAATAAACATGATTGGATTTCACCAAAGAATATATCAAAAGCAATATTAGATGAAGTATTAGATGATATATCTTCTGAAAAAGATATGAAAACTAAATTAATTACAAAAAAAATGATACAATATGGTTTTAGTGATAAAATTGATGAATTTAAAACTAGATTTAATGATTATGAAAATATTTTAATGGGTGAATGGAAATAAATTTGATTATTCTTTTCTTAAATGTTCATTACAATTTCAAACAATTATAAAATGAAAATTCATCCAGATGATTATATCGTCTCAAATAAAAAACCTATTTGTCATTATTTAAAAATTTTAATAGGTGGGATATGTATTGGTAGTCTGTTTTTATGTATTACTATTGTCTCTATTTCTATTTATTCGGCAGAAACATATTATGATTCTGAAACAGATTCTCAATCAAGTTCTGGATATTAAATATCTCCATGAATTAAATTACAATTCACTATATGACGATTATACTCATAAGATGATATATATATTTTTTTACATTTATCACAATATATATCACTTATTAAATTATTTTTTAATTCAGCATTATTTTTTTTAAATTTAAAACAACAACATAAATTACCCATAATATTAAATAAATATTTATTTATCTTCTAATAGATTACTTATTTCCATCGCCCGAATCATACGAGTAACACCAATACCACCACCATACCGAGGGAAGAAATCTCGGTCTAAAAACTCATCTAGCTCCCTATCTACTCTTTCCTTTGTAAATTCTCTATAAAGAATATCTTTATATTGACCATCAGAGATAGTGTAAAATAATTCTCTCATTTCATCAGGATTACAACTACGCTCTGCTGAACCAATCGTTTCAATACCATGTAAAATAACATCAATCTTATTTGAATTCTGAGTCGTAAAATCGGCCTTCATATTCCAAAATGGAGAAGTTTTGAAAGGAAAATTCTTCAGGAAAAATACTGGACCGTAATCCTTCTCTAACTGTAACTCATGATCATTATCTAATTCATCTGTATTATATTTTTCACAGACATCTAAATAATCACCTTCAGGATATTCTCCGTCTGTCTTATCAAAACCAAGATGATCAAGTAAATCTTTTTGCATATTTTGTAAATCATTCATTGAACCCTTGCTCTCAAATTCAAACATAGGGAAAATTAAATCATGTCTTCCTGGAACTGGATTGGGTTCATTACGGTAGCTTGTTGAGAGACAAAAAGCACCCTCATAATCTGGATTATCTAGTAGCACATTCTCCAAGTGCATTTGGCCTGTCTGAGGTAGAGGCCATACATTCCCCGCGTACTGATATGTTGAAATCGTTGTAGGGTCTTCACATGCTGCGAGGATTGAGCGTAGATTTTGGGTATGGACTTCAACATAGTTTCTCTCAAGGAAAAAACTTCTCATACTATTCACACATCGTGAAAACTTTCTCGGATTAATCATTCTATTCATTTTTTAATGAATCCATATTTTCTTTTTAAATATTTTACGCGACAATATATTTAAAAATATATTACTATCTAAAATTAGATTAAATAATGAGCATCCGTCTGGTTGTATTCGATTTAGGTGGAACTATTGTTGACAAATATAGTTTATCTCCTTTCATTTCATTAAAACATGCATTTAAGATGAAAGGATTAAATATTCCAAACAGATTAATATACAAAGATATGGGCATTGAAAAACATGAACATATTACTGAAATTTTAAAAGATAAAAATATTTCAAAACAATGGATAAAAAAATATGGTGAATATCCCATTATGAATTCAACCTTGAGTGTATTTGATGAATTCATACGTTATCAAATGGATGATGGAATCAAAAATATAGAAATATTACCAGAAACTAAATCTTGTATCAAATGGTTAGGAGATAATAATATTTCTACTGGTGTGACTACTGGATTTTCTCGCCCTATCATGAACGCCATCAAAGAAAAACTACTTGATGATGATATACATATTGATAAATATGTGAGTTCAACATGNTTAGGAAAAGCAGGAAGACCTAATCCATACATGATAAATGAGATAATCAATTCACTAAGTATTTCTGATAGGAAAAGAGTAATTAAAGTAGACGACACATGCATTGGTATCCAAGAAGGTAAAAGAGCTGGGACATTAACAGTAGGCGTAGCAAAATGGTCCATAAACATGAAAATGACTGAATATAATCAAGAGTTAACCAAAGAAGAATATGTTGAAAGACTTAAATCTTCTAGAGAAGCACTATGGTCGGCGAATCCAGATTATGTTATTGATTCATTAGATGAATTACCAAGAATTATTAATCATATTAATCATATAAATAGTAAATAGATTACCTTATAAAATTAAATTTATTTTCTCTTAATAACGTTTGATATACTTCACAATAACTATCATTTAATAGTATCTTAAAAATATGCTTCGTTTTCATAAAATCATTGTAATTTTCAGGAGTGACATCATCATTATCTATCTTTAATATTTGTGTTCCTAATCGTAGTCCATGTTTTTCAGCTATACCATTCGGTTTAATACTCATTACCATCATCTTAGGGAATATAATTCTATTATCATCTGTAATTTTTAAAGATTCTGTATTAAAATCAATACCTAATTTTTCATCTAATTCTTTTTTGATAATTATTTCTTTGTAAATATTAGTATTCGCTCTATTTACAATCCCTTCATAAATTAAATCCATTTATTATGTTTTTTAGTTTTGATGAATACTAAATTATATCAAATTTTTTTATACAATATAGTATAAAATAATGAGAAAAAGAAGAAATTATACTAAGAGGAAATCTAAAATGAATCGTAGAAATACCAAGCGAAGAAATACTAAAAGAACAAATACTAAAAGAACAAATACTAAGAGAAGAAATACTAAGAGAAGGAATACTAAGAGAAGAAATACTAAGAGAAATGAAATATTGATTCAAGAGGGGGGGATGTTTAGGAGCTGTTGTCAGCCCCCGAGGGTTGTAGATGAAGCGACCATGGCAAGGGAAGCACAAAGGGCCAGGGTTTCGGCTTTGCAACAAACGCAAGGAGCATCCGCTCCAACAAGCGTAAGATATTTCTCCCCAGGACTAGAACCAGAACCAAAACCAGGACCAGAACCGGAACCAGAACCGGAACCAGAACTAGGACTAGAACTAGGACTAGAACCAGAACCTAGTTTTTTAAGTAGTTGTATGGGATGCGGAAGAAACCCCGATAAAGTCTATGCTATGAAACCAGAACCACCATCACTACCAGAGTCCATATCCAGTAAAATGGATAGGAGAACATATAAAATGACGAAAGAGAGTCTAATAGAGATGCGGGAAAACGCAAAAACGAAAAAGAAAGGCTCGATCAAAATTCTACTGGGGCGTGCTCTGTCAAAAAATAAATTAACCATAGAGAAAGCGGTGAGTTTGCATTTCGGTTTGATTAAACCGCCCATCCGCCCTCTAGATAAACTCTCATCTTATGATTATAAAGGAAAAATTCTGGATAGAACCCTATACGGGCATGAGAGTGTGACAAAATATCAGCATATTCAGGTGACTGTTATTCAATTAATGAAAATATATAGATATCGTGTAATAGCGAAATATGACTATGATGGTAAAAGCCAAGCTAGAGGGGAAGGAGCTGTTCTCACACCCCTTAAAGCTGGAGATATTGTGGAGGTATTTGACCCAGGACGATCAGCTGAGGAATGGTGGGGGGGTCGCGTGTTGCCCAAGGGCAAGAAGGACAAGGACATCATGATCGGATACTTTCCTCTTTCATATGTGGAAGAGGTTGATGATGAGGACCACCAGACCACTCCTGATGAAAAAAAGCAGATGGAAAAATTAAATATATTACATAAAGAAGAAGAAAAACTGTTCTGGGAGATAGGAAAAGACCGACCACATCTGGATAAAGAATTAAGTGATTTCTATGATCCGAAAATATTTCAGTTTATGGATAAGTTTGAATTAATGAGAACACATTTTCAGAACAAATATCTAGAGAAGGGGGCAGATACCGAATGGAGCATGGAGATTCCGAAAAAACGTGTTGAGGTGCTTCAAGAGGTGAAGGAATCGTTCCCCCCGACCACCACCAACAGCTCCCACTCCGTCACCTCGCATGCTTACAAGGTGGAGAGATTTCGTCAGTGGGGAGAGACCAGAGACATTGTTTTCAAACACTTTAAAGTTAGATGGTTGGCCGATACTTGGTATGAAAATCCCTGAGTTCATTACCTTGGACACATGAGAAGTCGTAGATGACAGGAACACGGGGGGACACTTTTCATGGACTTTGTGGTGGTGGTTGGCCCCCATCTGGTTTTAAGTGAATGGGTAATGTAGTTTGTATTATTTTTTAAATATTATCTATCATATTATATATATATATATATGATAGGTGGTAATCGTAACTATCGTAAAACATTAATCTCTTATTTTAATGAAGAGTGGATACATTACCCATTAAGAGATACAAACCAGTCATTAAAACATATAAGATGTATTCTTAATTTAGCTAGCACAGGTAATTTAAGATTCGCGTTTACTACTGGTAATGGTAATAAACAAATGGCTTTAACTGATCCATCAAGATATTATCTTAAAATTAAATCATTAAAGATTAAATCCAATGATAAACATTCATGTATTATGATTTTATTATGCGTTAAGGAAGTATTCTTTGGCACAAAAGACTTATTGCCGAATGAAACTCCTACAAAACAAGATTTAGAATTACCATTAGTTACATTTGGTATATCACCCGAAAATGGTGTAGCAAAAGTATCATTCCCTGATAGAGTTTATTCTAATTTAAGCAGTGAAGCACATGTTAGTTCAGAATCAACGCTGAAATTATCTATGGATGAAAATGAAAAAATAATTGAATTATTAGATCTTTTAATGAATAATCCATCTTATGATTTTAATTCAAGTCAATATGGTATTACTGTTACAGAATCATCTGATTTTACTACATTCATTATTAATTTATTTAATCATTTTAAANGATTAAATTTATTAGATTCGTTAAGAAATTATACAAACAAATTACTAAGATTTAAAAATACTAGCGGAATAGCACAATATCTTTTACAAGAATATGAATATCATAAAGATAATAAATCTACACTTCATGAGAATTTACCATGTCAGAAAGAAACATTAGAACCAACTATATCACAACAATCGCAACAATCGCAACAATCGCAACAAGACTCTGAAATTTCACCTATGTCAGATGATACTATAGATACTATAGATACCGTAGTAGGAGAAAGACCTATTGAATATGAAGAACAACCAGTCCATGAACCAGAACCAGAAATATTACCTGATTTTCAAAAATGTATATCAGATAACCCTTGTTTACAAGTGCTTTATGATAAGATATTGCAAGATTTAAAACAAACACAAACACCAACAAAAGCTGGTATTCATAAAACTAAAAAGAAATCTAAAAGGAGAAAATCTAAAAGGAGAAAATCTAAACGTAAGAAATCTAAACATAAGAAAACTAAACGTAAGAAATCTAAAAAAAGATAATTTACTAGTTAGCTTTTATTTTAACTGTTTATGACATTTCACACACTAGATGAATTGTATTAATTTTTATACATATATGGTCTGAACAGTATTAATTTAAACAATATGTATAATATATTAAAAAGTAGATGGATAAATTATTATTTTACTAATATTAATATCACTAAAGTTGGTATTATATCTAACATGTAATTTATATTAGATGCACCGTATGAAGTAAACCACGAATAATCGCAAAATTTATATTTTCTACCTTCACCACATATATAAGAGCTTTGACTAATAGCATAGACAACTTGTAATATAATTTGTAATAATAATAATAATAAACATACTAACACTATCTTATTTTTTATGATACCCCTTTGATATATTAACATTATTATAACTACTTTGTATAATATATGTGAAACAATATCTATCAGATTATTCATTCTATAATTAAATATATATTAAATTTTAATATCATTACATTAATTTGAAAATTTGATATTTTACTTAAAAATAAAATATTATATTTAACTAAAATGGGTATATATTTGTGCAAGCGGTGTGGCAAAGAATTCAATCAAAAATCGCATTTTGAGAAACATTGTAAAAAGAAAAATCCATGTCAAGATATTAATAAAGTAATAGATAATCTTGTTAAATCTGAAGTAGATGAACAAATTAAAATATTAGTTCCTCAGTTTGGTGAATTATCAAAAACACTTACAAGAGAATTAGATAAAAACACTAAAAAATCTAAGGGGATATTCTTCACACCTTATAATATTATTAAGAAATCATGTGATATAGTATTTGAATATTGTGCTAAGAATAATATTAAAATTAATGATATTTTAGAACCCTCGTGTGGTTCTTGTGAATATATTAAACATCTTGATAATATAACAGATGATGTAATTATTGATGGAATTGAATACGATGATACTATTTATGAAAATATAAAATCATTAAAATTCAGAAACAATGTAAATTTAATGAAAATGGATTATTTAAAATATGAGGTAGAAAGAATGTATGATCTTATTATTGGAAATCCCCCTTATTTTGTAGTTAAACAAGCCGATGTAAAGGAAGAATATAAACAATTTTACGATGGTAGACCAAATATGTTCGTTCTCTTTATCATTCATTCTCTATCAAAGCTTAAAGAAGGTGGTCTAATATCTTTCATTTTACCAAAGAGTTTTTGTAATTGTCTTTATTACAACAAGATAAGATCACACATTAATGAAAATTTTACAATTGTAGATGTTTACGATTTTAGCAGAGAATCATATCTAGAAACAGCACAAGATACTATCATGCTTCTTATTCATAATAAACCAGGTGAAAATAACGATTATATATACAATAATAATGGAAATATATTGTTTAATACACCAGAAAATATTAAACACATTAAACGATTATATGATAACTCTACAAATCTTAAAAATCTTAATTTATCAGTTAAGGTCGGAAATACAGTCTGGAATCAATGTAAAGATATTTTATCAGATGATAGTAAATTTACAAGGTTAATATATAGCGGGGATATTAAAAATAATAAATTAGAATTAACTGAATATAAAAATGATAAAAAGAAAAATTATATTATGAAAAAAGGGGAAACAGAACCTGTCTTAGTAGTAAATAGAGGGTATGGGGTGGGAAGTTATAATCTTAATTATGGTATTATTGATTTAGATCATGAATATCTGATTGAAAATCATTTAATCATTATAAAATCAAAAGATAATCTTACGAAAGAAGAGTTAATTAGTAAATTTAATATGATAACTAAATCATTTAACGATAAAAGAACTGAAGAATTTATAAAATTGTATTGCTGTAATTCAGCATTAAATACAACTGAACTACAAAATGTGCTTCCTATCTATTTGTAGAAATTTGATTTAATATTGTTATAAATAAATAACAAACTATTTAAAATGGCTGATCCTATTCCTTCTGCTGTTTTTGAAAGGGAACTCGGGCAAATCACTATTAGAGAACTATTTTCTACAGGTGGAGATGGTTCATATTTAGACTTTGATGCTACAGAAGATCGCTCACAAACACAGAAAAAATATCGTATCCCGATACACCAAAGATTTAATCGATGGTCATCTGATGATAAACAATCTTTAATCGCTTCAATCTTTCTGAATTATATTATTGGTAATATTAGTTTATCTAGACACCCTAATAATGCCATGGATTTCTATTTTAATATTGAAGACGGACAATCTAGACTAACTGTGATTCAAGAATTCATAGAAGATAAATTTAAATTTAATAGTCTTTTATTCAGTGAATTAACTGAATATGATCGTAACAGATTTATGGATTATAAATTTTCAACTGATATAACTACACCGAGTAGAAATAGAGGCAACTCAAATATGCTTTTAGATGATCATTATTTTGTAAATTTTGATCGCATTAATAAGGGTGCATCTTTATCAGATAATGATAAATATTGGTGCTACAAGAGTAAAAAACTAGTTGAAATAGCTATTAATCTTATAGAAGACTCAAAATTAGATTATACTTTTATGGGAGTTTCAAAATTTGGGGGAAAGGATAAGAATGGTAAAGAAGAACGTAAACCTCTTGAAGAATTTGTTACTTTTATAAGTGCATTAGTAAACAATATCTATAAAAAGTCTTATGATAGAAATAGCGAATATTTAGATGTAAAAAAATCAAATGGACAACCTTATTCTCAAATTGATATAGATTATATTTATGGTTTTATGGAATTTTATAAAAGTATTCATGATACAATGCTAGAACAAATGCCTCCTAGACAAAGAGAAAAAGTAAATGTTCATTTCAACAATCCGGGTAAATTTTTAGGAATGATTGTCATGGATTATAAGGAATACTCCCCATTAGAAGACAAGAAGAACATGTGGGTTAATATCCTTAACATAAATCGTTCATCAGATAACTTTATGAAAGAAAAAAATACTCTTTGGAATGGTTTTACAGATGCTAACAAGAAAAATCAAGAAGAAGAAAATATTCGTATGAGATTAAACAGAGTCAAAGAATTTTATAGTAATAAACAAGAGACATCTGATAATTATCATATTGAATACAACGAAAATTTATCTGATTAACTAATCTGTAGAGCAGGGAAAGCAACACCATTACCATTCTTCCATCTTAATAAGATATTCATTTCTTTATTACTCTTCGTTAAACACACAACTGTATGATTTTTTTTTATCATTAGAACTTTTTCAATTGTATAATCATCTGAGTCTACTTCTTGATAATGAAATTCATTATTACCCCATAACATGTATTTTTTATCTTTTTGAGAATCAATCAGATATTTATTCATTTCCGAAATTTTCAGTTGGCTTCCTTCTAAAAACTTCTTAATACTTTCTTTTGATTTTTCTTTCATAAAATTATAATTTTTAATATCTTCTTCTAATCCTGTATATTTTGATGATTGCTTAGCACCCTTATAATATGATTCTTTAACTGGTATCATACATTTTGGATTATTACCATGTATTTGTTTTAGATAAATCGTTTTATCAGGAATATTATGATTGACTTGGGAACATATTGACTGTAAATATTCATCATAAAATAATTCCTCATATGTTTTTTCACACTCAAAATACTTTGATAATTTCATCGGAGAAACATACTGAGGACAATCATTTACATTACAAGCATTATTCTTAAACTCAATTTTATATTCTTTTATTAAGGTATTACTCGCATTATAAAACATGATGATGAAATCATAATGATATCTTCTACCACCCTTAGTTTTTATCTTATAATCGCATACTGGTTGATGGGTATTACTAACTTGACTTTTTAATTTGTCAATGAAAAGATTGTATTTATCATGGAGTTTAATCCATTGATGATTATCGGGATATGGATTACCATCTGCTAAAGTCTTAATAATATATTCTCTAGTTTTATTACATTCATCATTACAACTCTTGATTTGATGATTATAAAAGAATTCTATATCAGATTCTTTTAATGTTTTTTCCACTATCGAATTAGTTGGTTTCTTATTAAAAGAATTTATACGACTATTAATATGTTTTATTATAGTTTTCCGATTTTTGCCACTCATTTCTAATGTTTCTAATGATTGTAATTCACCAATCGTTAAAGATTTATACATAGAACTAGTCTTTATTTTGGGAATACTTAAACCTAACAAATGTGTTAATTTATTCATTTTTGTATTTTACCTTGCATTGTTTTTAAATCAAATTTAAATTTATATAAATCTAATTTATGTCAAATATTAGATAATATAAATTAATTATTTATTTATCGGCTGCTTGGAGGGTTCTCGCTTCACGCATTTTTTCCCTTAATCCACTCTTCGTCATCGGGGTGCGAACCACCGCACCAATCTTCCTTTTTGGTTTTTCAGCTGGTTCTTCAGCTGTTTTTTTATCTGGGTTATTATATAAAAGTTTACGATTTTTTTCTGCTGGGGTCAATTTCCGTCCAAGTAATGTTTCTTCGTAAGCACTCTCCTCGCTAAATGGTAGTTTCTCATCTACCATCAGGGAATTAAATTTCTTCAGCATCTCTTTATTATTTTGTGTCATTTCATAATTTAATTTTTGAGTTGATTCATAAAGGTCATGAACTTCTTGTTTCATCTTAATGCTATCACTTGTATGATACTGTATTTCAACCGGGACAACACCACTAGCTAATCTTAAAAGATATACTACATTAATACCTTTATATGGTCCATATTCAAACCATCTTTCAACTCGTTTAATTTTTTCACCGCCACCACCTTGTGATCGCAATCCTGACTCTAATCCAATGAATATATCTTTCATATTTTCTAATCCTTCTTTAGACCTTCTAAATATATCTTTAATATATTTATTTCTCTTACACGTAATGCGCATAAATTCTAAACCGCGCATAAATTCTAAACCGCGCATAAATTCTAAACCATATGTAATAGGATTACCTACTTCAGTTGTCACTGAAGATGGCGATCCCTTCTCTTGATCCACTGTATAAAATGCCCTTTTTAATTCATCTAAGGTGATTTTTCCATTACCATCTTCATCAAGAGTATTAAATAAGTCATCTAAATTTAAATCTTCACTAACACAATCCATGGATGATTTTAATTCACCTAAGGTGATTGTTCTATTACCATCTTCATCAAGAGTATTAAAAATATCAGTTATTGTATCTTTTGATAATTTACCCTGTGATTCTGGTTCTGGCTCTAATGAAGGTTCTCCATCTGCTTCACTAGTCATTGGTCCTGGTCCTCCATGTTGGGGATGTAATGACAGGCCTTGGTTTTTTAAATATTTATTTATTTTGCGTAAAGTATCTAAATAGACTTCATTACCTTCAATTACCATAGTAAATCTTAATACATCTTTAATAGGATCAATTTCAAATGCTCTCTCTAAAAAAGAGATTTTATCTTCTAATTCGGTCATTTCTAGTAATCTTTTATCAAGCTTACCTTCAATCCTATATTTCTCCTTCAAACAATATTGTAATCCGTATAATTTTACACCTTTTGATATTTCCACACCTCCTTTATTATCAACCTCTGATAATTTATCTGTTAATGCTTTTACTGATTCTCTAGCACCAATATAATTATCTACATCAGCAAATGCTTTTTCTACCGAGAGCTGAACGGGTTGAGTGGGGGGGGTATCACCCTCTGAACTTCCAGCACTCCATGAACTCCTATCACTTCCTGAACTTCCAGCACTCCCTGAACTCCTAGAACGCATATCACTTCCTGGACTCCTAGAACGCATATCACTTCCTGGACTCCTAGCACGCCCAGAACTTCCAGAACTCCTAGAACTTCCTGGACTCTCTGTACTCGCGCGCTTTAAACTCGCACCTCTTTGGATACTTCTTTTACGATTATTTCTTCTGTTTCCTTTCTTTTTTGTTTTTTGAATCTTCCTTTTATTCTTTGTTCGCCCCATATATATTATAATAATATATATTTTTTTCTCATGTGTTTTTTATGGATACTATAAATTTGATATGATTTTAAAGATTTATCA
>NYXF01000062.1 GCA_002685455.1 Porticoccus sp.
AGTCATCATTTTTTTAGCTGTCAGTACAACATTTGATAGCTTTAGTGAATTACAAGTAAATCTTCCAGTTGCAGAAGCGGCTGTACAAAAGCATAAAAATAATCCTCTAGTTATTAGAATCACTGAAGATAGAAGATATTCTATCAATGATAAAATTGTGCATGTTAACTCACCCACAGACCTTGAGGTTTTTCTTAAAAATATATACGACAGAGACAAAAAAACAACTTCATTAATCATAAATGCTGATGGTCGTGTAGATTATCAGACAATAATTAGTGTTATGAAGGCATCTCAAAATTCAGGTTTTACCAAAATAAAATTTTCAACTAAAAAAAATTGACTATCCTAAAATTACAATAACGTTTGAAGGAATAATAATCTTAAAAAAGTGAAATTTTAAATTCATGGACCTACAAGAGTAAATTCTTAAACTAAAAAATCTTCCATAGAACGTTTCATTTGAAGACACAATTTTTTTTATAAATATTATATTTTTGAGCCATTAGAATTCAAGAATGCAAAGATTTTAAATAATATAGATGAAAATAATGGGTCATGCAAAATATTCGCTTTTGGCCTGTTAAATATACTTAAAGAGCCTTAGGTTCTTCATTATCTTGGTGATTATTATCGAGAGCATGTCTTAATGGGTCCTTGTGATGTCAATCATCAAGGTATAAGAAGTTTCATCAAAAATGGATGGTCAGGTACCCAGTTTGAAAAAGAAGCTTTGAGTTTAAAAATTTCTTAAATTTTAACTAAAAAACTTTATTAGGGATTACTAGAATGGATATAAAAGATAAGGCACGAAAATATTTAATGACTTTTTTATTAAAAATATTAAAAGATGATTACTCACAAAATGAATTGGAAAATCTTTTTATTCTCAAATATCAAGATGCTGATCTCGAAGATATAAGACAAGAAATTATGAAGATTATTAATCCGACAGGAAAGTCTAGTATTAAAGATATACAAACGATTAGATCCGACCAAAAGTCTAGGATAAAAGAAATATTAGTAGACCTAGAGTCCATCTCAGTCAGTAAGTTATAATTCAAACTAACTGTTTCACAGGACGATATATTGATAAAAAACTCTAAGCCTAAAAAAAACCTAAAATTTCGTACAGTTGATTTTAAATCTAGTAATTTTGATAATAATTATCCTGATTTTCTTAAAAGGATTTATATAGGTCGAGGAATTACTAATGAGAAACAGTTAGATTATTCTTTAAAAAAACTTCATCCCCCAAAAGAATTTAAGGGTTTAGATGAAAGCACAAGGCTCTTAGAGGAAGCATTGAATCACCAGCAGCGTGTATTAATAGTTGGGGATTTTGATGTTGACGGTGCGACAAGCACTGCACTTATGATATTAGCATTAAGTGCGATGGGGATGAAAAATATAGATTATATCGTTCCCGATCGTTTTAAATTTGGTTACGGCCTTACTCCTGAGATTGTTACGTTAGCAAATAAATTTAAACCAGATCTGCTCATTACAGTTGATAACGGTATATCAAGTATTAGTGGTGTTTTAGCCGCAAAAGAAGCAGGGATGAGGGTCTTGATAACAGACCACCACTTACCAGGATTAAATTTACCAATTGCAGATGCCATCTTAAATCCTAATCAGCATGGTTGTGATTTTCCATGTAAAAATCTGGCAGGTGTGGGCGTCGTTTTTTATTTATTAATAGCCCTCAGATCTAGATTACGCAAAATCGGTTGGTTTGATAAACAAAAAATAATGACACCAAATATGTCCCAATGGCTAGATTTAGTAGCCCTTGGGACCGTAGCAGACGTTGTACCACTTGATTACACTAATAGAATTCTAGTTCATCAAGGTTTGTTACGAATACGGTCTGGAAACCTAAGGCCAGGAATACAAGCGTTGTTAAATTTGGCAAATAAAGACCATAAAAAACTTATAGCGAGCGACCTAGGTTTTGCGGTTGGACCAAGATTGAATGCTGCTGGAAGATTAACTGATATGAGTATTGGTATAGCCTGCCTTTTAGAAAATGATTACAGCGCTGCAAAAAAATATGCAATACAGCTTGAACAGCTTAATCTAGAGAGAAGAAGTATTGAAACTAATATGCAAGAAGAAGGATTAGAAATTTTAGAAAAAATTAATATGAATGACATAGATCTGCCTTGGGGTATTTGTTTATTTGATAGTAACTGGCATCAAGGAGTTGTGGGTTTACTTGCGTCTAGAATCAAGGATCATCTCCATCGACCAGCTGTTATTTTTGCAGAAACCGGAGGGGAGAAAGAAAAAAAAGAATACAAAGGTTCCGCTAGATCTATTCCCGGGCTTCATATTCGAGATGCATTGGAAGCTGTTGCAACAGCTCACCCAGGATTAATAAATAAGTTTGGTGGGCATGCGATGGCTGCTGGACTTAGCCTGGATCCAAATAAATATGCTTTATTCGCAAAAGCCTTCGATAAAGAAGTTAGAAGCCGGGTGACGACATCTGATCTTGAAGCTTTGATATTAACAGACGGCGTTCTTTCTTCAGAACAGCTAAGCCTAGAAAATGCGTTATTAATTAGAGGCTCTGGTCCATGGGGGCAGCAATTCCCCGAGCCGCTATTCGTTGGAGATTTTTATATTTTAAGTCAACGCGTAGTTGGTAAAAAACATATAAGATTAGTGCTTTGTCTAGATTTTGACAAACAACAACAACTTAGTGCCATTGCATTCAATGTTAGCTCAGATGATATTGAGGAATATAAAAAAGAAAAAATAAATATTGTATATAAATTAGATGTTAATTTTTGGCAGGGAAGAGAATCATTACAACTAATAATAGAGACTCTTATTTGCTAGCTTCCAATTCAATCCATCTCTCTGAGGCCAAATCAAGTGCTTTTTGTTTCTCATTTAAAGCATCTAAGAGGGGTTTTGTTTCGGTATAAGGTTTGAGGTAAAACTCTGACCTATTGGTTTCATTCTGAAGTACAGCCAGCTCATGCTCTAACTTCTCAATCATAGCTGGGAGCATATCAAGCTCGCGTTGGAGTTTATAGCTTAGTTTGAGTGGAATCTTTTTTTCTCCACTCTTGCAATCAGAACGATTTGATATTTTTTCTATCTGTTTTCGATCATTTTTTTGATGATCCGTTATGTTTAATTTTTTGCCACGATTTTCCCAATCGGTATAACCGCCTAGATATTCTTGTATATTACCTCTATCTTCAAATACGAGGACACTTGTCACTACATTATCAAGAAACTGACGATCATGGCTGACAATAATTAATGTTCCAGCGTATTCAACAAGTTTTTCTTCCAAGACCTCTAGCATTTCAATATCCAGATCATTAGTTGGTTCATCTAACACTAGAAAATTTGTTGGTTGGGTAAATAGTTTTGCTAAAAGAACTCTATTTCTTTCGCCACCGGAAAGAGCTTTAACAGGAGTCATAGCTCTTTTTGGTGAAAATAAAAAATTCCGTAAATAACCTATTATATGCCGGTCTTTACCGTTAATTTTTATGTACTCTTTGCCGTCCCCAACATTTTCAGCAATAGTTTTTTCAGTATCTAATTCACGATGTATTTGATCAAAATAACCTATGTTTAAATTGGTCCCTAGTTTTACAGAACCGTTATTAGGAGAGATTTGTTCTAAAAGAATCTTGAGCAGTGTTGATTTACCAACACCATTATTTCCAATTAGACCTATACGGTCACCTCTGCGTATCTTGAGACTAATGTTATTGAAAAGCTTGTCATGTCCATATCCATGTGAAAGATTTCGGGCCTCAATAACTTTCTTTCCAGACTTTTCCGATGACTCAATACTTATCCTGGCTTTTCCTTGGCGAGTAGAGCGCTGTATACGCTCTTCACGCATTGCAGTTAATGCACGAACACGACCTTCATTTCTTGTACGCCTTGCTTTAATGCCCTGTCGAATCCACACTTCCTCTTCTGCAAGTCGCTTGTCAAATAAATCGTTTCGCACTTGCTCGCTTTCAATTGCCTTTTCTTTCAAACATAGATAATTATTAAAAGTTCCAGGCCAGCTAATTAGTTTACCCACCTCTATTTCTACAATACGTGTTGCGAGTTTCTTTAAAAAATTTCGGTCATGTGTAATAAATATTACGCTCCCTTGATAGCTACGTATTTTATGTTCTAGCCACTCAATTGTACTTATATCAAGATGGTTAGTGGGTTCATCTAATAGTAATAGATCTGGATTGGATACTAATGCTTTTCCGAGAGCCACCCTTCGTCGCCATCCACCAGATAGATCGGCTAGTGTTTTATTGGCAGGCAAATTTAACTGACTTATAATCGTTTCAACTTGTTGTGTAATGTTCCAGCCGCCACCAGCATCAATCTGAGCCTGAAGTTTGCCTAAGTGGTTTATTTCCTGCTTACCCATATTTTTTTTTGAGGCTTCATTGAAAAGATCTATAAGTTTTTGCTGATCAAATAACCCTTCTTTAACCACATCAAAAACTTTACGATCTCCCGCAGGGGGAAGGTTCTGCTCTAGCTGACTAATTCGTAAATGCTGTCTAAGATGAATTTCACCAGAATCAGGGATAATTTCTTGATTAATTATTTTTAGTAGCGTAGATTTTCCAGCACCATTTCTTCCTATTAGGCAAATTCTTTCTCCAGGCTCTACAGAAAAATTTGTTTTTCGAAGTAGTGGAATATGACCAAATTCAATAGATATATCATCAAGACGGATTAAGCTCATAATTACTCTATCGTTCACATAGTTGGCTATATTGAAATTGCATGGATTTTAACAGAATTTTTAAATTTTGCGCCAATATGCAAATAAATTCTCGCAATATTTTAATCTTTAACTGAGAGCTATTTCACTGAAATAATATACATCAACCCATTCTAAATTTTAGTAGCTGGAGAAGGCGTTAATATTCCGATAGAATTCTATTTCTCATTTCATTCTTGGATATCATAAATTAATGGAAATAAATCCGATAAAAAACGTCTTAAAAGATCTTCAAGAAAGAACCGATGTGCTTCGGGGGTACCTTTGACTATAGCAATAAAAAAGATCGTCTTGATGAGGTTGAGTTAGAGTTGAGTGATCCTGAAGTTTGGGGAGATTCTATGCGTGCAAAAAATCTTGGACGTGAAAGGTCTTCTCTGCAGCTTGTTGTTGAAACTATAGATTCGTTAGATGTAGGAATTTCTGACGCTTTTGAATTATTAGAAATAGCATTTATTGAAAAAGATATTGATACTGTTCAGGAGATAGAGTCAGACCTAGAAGTGCTCACAAAAGAACTGGTTAAGTTAGAATTTAGTAGAATGTTTTCAGGTCCGATGGACCCTAATAATGCATATCTAGATATTCAGTCAGGCTCTGGTGGTACTGAAGCCCAAGACTGGGCAGAAATGGTCCTACGTATGTATCTTCGTTGGGGAGAAATGAAAGGCTTCCGAACAGTTCTTGAAGAGATTTCCTCAGGAGATGTAGCTGGCATAAAAAGCGCTACGATTCATTTTGAGGGCGAGCATGCATTTGGGTGGCTTCGAACAGAAACTGGTGTTCATAGGCTTGTTAGAAAGTCACCGTTTGATTCCGGAAGTCGCAGACATACTTCATTCTGCTCTGTTTTTGTTTCTCCAGAAATTGATGACGATATTGATATTGAAATTAATCCTTCAGATGTGCGAACAGATACATACAGAGCAAGCGGCGCCGGTGGACAGCATATCAATAAGACAGATTCAGCTGTAAGGTTAACTCATATTCCATCAGGAGCAGTAGTACAATGTCAAAGTGAGCGTTCCCAGCATCAGAATCGCGAAAACTGTTGGAAAATGTTAAGAGCAAAACTTTATGAGCAAGAAATGCTGAAGCGCAATGAGGCTGCTCAGGTGTTAGAGGACTCAAAATCAGATATCGGTTGGGGTAGTCAAATTCGTTCATACGTTCTCGATGACCAGAGAATTAAAGATCTGCGAACAAATATTCAGACTAGCAATTGTAGTTTGGTTTTAGATGGGCACTTAGATGAGTTTATAGAGGCATCTCTGAAAGCAGGTTTGTAAAATTAAGTATCATGGTTGAAAATACAGCAATATAAATTTAATTCACGAGTATTAATTTGGTTAAAAAAATGAGTAAAGAGTTAGAGCAAAACGAAAATAAGCTTATTGCTGAAAGAAGAGCTAAGTTAGCAAAAATTCGTGAGCAAGCCGTTGAAAATAACACGCACCCTTTCCCAAACAATTTTTGTAGAAAAAACCTAGCAGATGATTTACTAAAAAAATACTCACATAGATCAAAGGAGGAGCTAGAATCCTCAAATCAGTTGGTAAGTGTTGCTGGCAGGTTGATAAGAAACCGTGGTGCTTTTATGGTGATTCAAGATATGTCTGGAATCATGCAGTTATATGTAGTTAAGGGGGCTAGACCTTTTGTAAAAAATCTAGATCTTGGAGATATTATTGGTGTTAATGGAGTTCTACATAAATCAGGTAAGGGAGATCTGTATGTTAGTATGGATGATAATTATCTTTTAACAAAGTCTCTGAGACCTTTGCCTGACAAACATCATGGCTTATTAGATAAAGAGATGAGATATAGGCAGCGTTATGTCGACTTAATTGTTAATCCTGAATCTCGTGACGTATTTAAGGTTCGCACAAAAGTAATGAATTTTATACGTTCTTATCTCAATAAAAAAAATTTTATGGAAGTTGAAACACCTATGCTCCAAGTCATCCCAGGCGGAGCCGCTGCGCGCCCATTTGTCACCCATCATAATGCCTTAGATCTTGATATGTATTTACGTATAGCACCAGAACTATATCTAAAAAGGTTAGTTGTTGGTGGTTTTGAGCGTGTATATGAGATAAACCGAAGCTTTCGTAATGAGGGTTTATCAATTCGGCATAACCCTGAATTTACTATGCTCGAATTCTATCAGGCATATTCAGACTATACCGATTTAATGAATATGACTGAGGAAATGTTGAGAAGTTTAACATCCTCGATACTGGGCGGCCCAACTGTCAAGAATACTTTAAAAAATAACGAGGGAAAAATTATTCAAGAGAAGATTTATGATTTTTCAAAGCCTTTTGTCAGAATGTCAGTTTTTGAATCTATATTAAAGTTCAACCCAAATATAAATGCTCAAGAACTAAGTATAGAAACTTCAGCTCGTTCTATTGCGTCCAACCTAGGCATCCCGATGAAAAAAACGTGGGGATTGGGGAAAATACAAATCGAGATTTTTGAAAAAACAGTAGAGCATTTATTAGATAATCCAACATTCATAACTGAATATCCGACAGAAGTTTCTCCGCTTGCTCGCCGCAATAATAATAATCCGTTTGTAACCGATCGATTTGAATTTTTTGTTGGAGGAAAAGAGATAGCTAACGGATTTTCTGAGCTTAATGATGCGGAAGATCAAGCCTCAAGATTTAGTCAACAGGTGGCTGAAAAAGAGGCTGGAGACGATGAAGCTATGCACTATGACTTAGACTATATTAGGGCATTGGAGTATGGGCTCCCTCCAACAGCTGGTGAAGGCATCGGTATTGATCGTTTAGTGATGCTTTTGACTGATTCAGCCTCGATAAAGGATGTTCTTTTATTTCCTCACATGCGCCCAGAATAAGTCTCTGAATCCTCATAATTATATCCAGGGAGCTAAAATTAGAGGCTGATGATTTTTTCTTTCTGTTGTAAAATTTTCACATGAGTTTTTTCCAACTCATACAGTCGGCCCTTTTCTGCGTCAACAATTTTTTGTGGGGCCTTGCTTGCGAAAGATTGGTTTGCCAACTTACTCTTTACACGGAGCAACTCATCCTCGATTTTGGTAAGTTCTCTATTAAGTCTTTTTATTTCTTCATCTTTGTCAATCAGTCCGTCCATAGGAATAAGGATTTCCATTTCGCCCAACAATGATGTTACTGAAGTGGGTGCTTCTTCATTATGATTAAGCCATATGATTTCTTCTAGATGCCCCATTTTGACTAGAAAGGCCTCATTTGCACGCAGCCGGCATTTATCTTTGCTGGAACCATTTTTTAGATAGACTTTTAATGGTTTGGCAGGCGAAATGTTCATCTCACCACGTATATTACGAACTCCTATTATAGCTTTTTTTAGCCATTCAATATTATCTTCAGCCTCCTTATCTATAAGTTTTTTATTTTCTATAGGGTAGGGCTGCAACATAATAGTTTTACCTTTTCTTCCAGCTAGAATCTTTAATTGTTGCCAAATCTCCTCAGTGATAAATGGCATAAATGGATGAGTCATTCTGAGGGTTTTTTCTAGCACTCTTATTAAGGTTCGACGGGTCCCAATTTTCATTTCTGGAGAGGTTTCATCACCCCACAAAACGGGCTTAGATAACTCTAAATACCAGTCACAGTATTCATTCCAAATAAATTCATAAATTGCTTGTGATGCCAGGTCAAATCTATAGTTTTTGATAGCGTCGGCCACTTCCTTTTCGGCTTGCTGTAGGCGGCTAATAATCCAGCGATCTGGCAAAGATAGCTGATAATTTTTATGATCATTTTGCCCACAATCTTGATCCTTAGTATTCATGAGAACATAACGAGCAGCATTCCATATTTTATTACAAAAGTTACGAAAACCCTCAATTCTGCCTACATCAAAATTTATATCTCGTCCTGTTGATGCCAGAGAGTAGTATGTAAATCGGAGTGCGTCTGTTCCATATGCTTCTATCCCTTTTGAAAACTCCTTTCTAGTTTGCTGCTCAATTTTTTTACGTAACTTTGGTAACATCATTCCTGAAGTTCTTTTTTTGATAAGCGGCTCTAATTCAATACCATCGATCAAATCGATAGGATCTAGGACATTGCCCTTTGATTTGGACATTTTTTGACCATGACTATCACGCACTAAGCCATGGACAAAAACTGTTTTAAATGGAACATCTTTTACAAAATACAGGCTCATCATTATCATTCTAGCCACCCAAAAGAAAATAATATCGAACCCAGTAACTAAAACACTAGTAGGGTGATGCTTCTCTAAAAATTTATTATTTTTTGGCCACCCAAGTGTTCCAAAAGTCCAGAGGCTTGAGGAAAACCAAGTATCTAAAACATCGCTATCTCGCTTCAACTTTAAATTGCCAAGATTATTTTTTTTTCGCACTTCTTCTTCAGTTTTTCCAACATATATATTTTCTTTATCGTCATACCAGGCAGGAATTTGGTGGCCCCACCAAAGTTGTCGGGAAATACACCAGTCTTGAATATCTCTCATCCAAGAAAAATACATATTCTCATATTGTTTAGGAACAAACTTAATATCCCCATTTTCAACTGCAGTTAATGCTTTCTTAGCTAGAGGGGCTGCTTTAACGTACCACTGATCAGTTAGATAGGGCTCTATTATTTCACCAGACCGATCACCTCGGGGGATTTTTATTTTATGAGCATCAATTTTTTTAAGCAAACCTAAACTATCTAGGTCAGATACAATTTTTTCCCTAGCGTCGAATCTATCCATCCCAACATAAGCATCGGGGACATTTGTATTTAGTCGGGCATCATCATCAAATATGTTAACTGTGGGTAATTTATGACGCTTTCCCATCTCATAATCATTAAAATCGTGAGCTGGAGTTATTTTTACACAACCCGTACCAAAATTCTTATCAACGTAGTCATCTGCTATTATAGGAATTTCAATCTCAACAATAGGTAAAATAACATACTTACCGATAAGATCTTTATATCTTGAATCTTCGGGGTGAACTGCAACTGCTGCATCACCTAACATAGTTTCAGGGCGGGTAGTAGCAACAGTCAAGTATCCACTTCCATCAGATATCGGATAGCTGAAATGCCATAATTTTCCATCCTCCTCTTCTGAAATTACCTCGAGATCAGATACAGCGGTATGTAATTTTGGATCCCAATTAACTAGTCTTTTCCCCCTATATATTAAATTATCTTCATACATTTTGATAAAGGCTTCTTGAACAGCATCAGAAAATCCATCATCCATAGTAAACCGTTCTCTAGACCAATCGACTGACGAACCTAAGCGACGAAGTTGTTTTGTTATAGCACCACCTGACTCTTCTTTCCAGGCCCAAACCCTTTTGATGAATTCATCCCTACCTAAGTCATGACGGGTGACCCCTTCCTGACCTAGAAGTCGTTCTACAACCATTTGTGTTGCG
Source organism: Porticoccus sp. (assembly GCA_002685455.1). The sequence goes on from NYXF01000062.1 coordinate 10,209, forward strand.
ATTCCGGCATGATCTGTTCCAACCTGCCATAGAGTATCATCACCCTTCATCCTCTTGTAACGTATGAGGGCATCCATTATTGCTTCTTGAAAACCATGCCCCATATGGAGGTTACCAGTTACATTTGGCGGGGGAATTGCTATGCAGAAAGAAGACGATTTGCTCCCAGCAGGTTTAAAATAACCATGATTTTCCCATGATTTATACCATTGGGTTTCGATGTCTTTTGGGCGATATGTCTTTTCCATGATCTTTCTTTTTTTATTATTTAGATGAGTTAAAACTACCGATCAATATTGATAAGCAAAAATAAAGAATTTTTCAACTCACAGATTATAAATGGATCAGCAGTGTAGAGTCGATCAACTTCTATTTAATGATTAATTATTCACTTAATTAGTCTCAGTTAAATCATAATATGCAATAGGATATCCGCGATTCCTATAAAAACTATACTGCTTCCTCTTACTATCGATAACTTCTTTTCCATCATGTACGATTTCTATGACCTCCTTGAATCTTGAAAACCACTTTGGTGTAGATACATCTGATAAGTTTATTAAGAGATGATCGTGAATACCTGGTTTATGATCATGATTGATAGCTATAGATGATGACGGTGCACTTTCGATATGATGAGGAATGAAAGCTGTAGGCTCAAAGCCCCAAAGTTTTTCATCGATTTTATTTGAGGTATCTTCATCAGGAGTATTTATTAGTACAGAAAAATTCTTCTTATAAGCTTTCGCAGTCAACTGGCATGTAAATAACAATAATGAGTCATAATCACCCTTTATTCGGTAAAAAATAATATTAGTCATTAGCTGCTTCATCTATCAAGAACTGAGATAATAATGGAACTGGTCTTCCAGTGGATCCTTTATTATTTCCACTCATCCATGCTGTTCCTGCTATATCTAGATGGGCCCAGTCATAGTCTTTTGTGAAGCGAGCAAGAAAACAGGCAGCAGTAATTGTTCCAGCTGAACGACCGCCAATATTAGCCATATCAGCAAAATTACTTTTTAATTGAGAATCATATTCGCCCCAGAGTGGAAGCCGCCATACCCTGTCAGTACTTTTTTCCCCAGCAGCCTCTAATTTTTCTGCAAGAATATCATTATTGCTGAGCAGACCAGAGGCATGACTACCTAAGGCCATTACACATGCTCCTGTAAGAGTTGCAATATCTATGACATTTTTTGGTTTAAATCGAGCTGCATATGTTAAGGCATCACAAAGAATCAGGCGACCCTCAGCATCAGTGTTTAAAATTTCAATGGTTTGGCCTGACATACTTTTTACAATATCACCGGGCTTAATTGCTTTACCGCCGGGCATATTCTCTACAGCAGGTATAATTCCAATTACATTAATATCTAAATCTATATTAACCAGCATAGAAAAAACACCTAAAACTGAGGCTGCACCACACATATCGTATTTCATTTCGTCCATTGCAGCACCAGGTTTGAGGCTTATTCCGCCTGAATCAAAAGTGATACCTTTTCCAACAAGCACGATAGGTTTCGATTTTTTATTACTGCATCCATAGTATTTGAGAGTAATCATTTTTGCAGGTTGCTGGGTGCCAGCTGTGACCGATAAAAGTGAGTTCATACCAAGATTTTTCATCTCAGCTTCATTCATCACATCACATGTTAATTTAGAGTGACCTGCAGCGATCTTCTTTGCCTCTTTCGCTAAAAAAGACGGTGTACATATATTTCCCGGTAGGTCTCCAAGGTATTTTGATAGATTCATACCTTTTGATATTGACATACCTAATGCACAAGAATATTTTGTTTTCTTCAAGCTTTGTCCTTTTGGAATAACAATCAGAACTTTTTTCAGTGAACAACTCTGTTTATCTAGAGTTTTCATTGCATCCGAAAAATAACTTTTCTCAGCAAGAACTTGAGATATTTTTTGAGCTTGCCAGATCTTATCTCTACCAACTACATCGACATTTTGAATTGCGATTACAGCATTCTTGATAGGCAAGCTTCTTATTTTATTGCCAATTATATGTGTGAGGTTCAAAAACATTTGCTCATTTAATGCTTTATCACCTGTGCTTACTAGTAGTAATCTTTTTGCTTCGAGACTTTTTGGGTCATTAATTACAAGGGAGCTCCCCAATTTGTTTTGAATATCATCACTTTCTTGAAGTTTTGTGACTAACTCCATAATTTCATTCCCTAGATATTGAGACGAGTCATCAATAGCTAGTTGACGAATATTACTATGATCTTTTTGATTGCTTAGGATAAACACTAAGCATTCAGTTTTTTTTGAACTGAGATTACAAGTGGTCGCATTAATTTGCATTTTTTCTCCAAAATTTAGTTGGCTAGGAATTTTAATCGACGTACATTTACTAACAATTTTTTTTTTAATCTTTATAATTACTTTGACTTGAAATTTATTTGTATATATTAAAGCATAATAGGAATCTTTCTATTGCTAATTTTTCGATATCTTGCGCGTGATTTTTTAAGTTCAGCTTCTGCAGTAACAATCGTGCTGTTAATGATTGTCATGAGTGGTCGATTTGTGAAATATCTCGCCGAGGCGGCAGCTGGTGACATGGATGCAGGAATCCTATTCTCTTTGATCGGTTATCGTCTTCCAGGTTTCTTAGAGTTAATTATACCCCTCGCATGTTTTTTAGGAATCCTCTTGGCTTATGGGCGCTTGTATGTTCAAAGTGAAATGACAGTAATGATTGCTTGCGGGATGAGTCAAACTAAGCTAGTTATTTATACATTGATTCCAGCGGTCTTAATAGCTATTTTAGCGTCTTACCTAAGCCTTTTTGCTACTCCCGATGGGGCGCGTAAAGTTGAGGTTTTAATTTCAGATCAAAATGAGAGAGGAGATTTAGATGGAATGGCAGCAAGCCATTTTTATCCAATTCAGAAAGGTAAGGGCGTCACTTATACAGAAAAAATAAATGAAGATGGCCTGATGCTCGACGTTTTCCTTGCTGAGCATCACCCAGACACGGAAAATGGTGACCAGCTAATTTTAACTGTATCGAAAACTGGAGAACAAAAAAACTCTGACGAAGGCATGGACTATCTAGTTTTAAAGGACGGCTATCGTATTGAGGGTGTTCCCGGTCTTGCCAATTATAAAATAACTCGTTTTGAAGAATATGGCCAGTCTATGAAAAAGCAGGCTCCAGACCGTCGTAACAGAAAAAAATACCAGATATTAACTACTTCGGAATTATTATTCTCCGAGGAGCGTGAGCAGCTTGCAGAACTTCAGTGGCGTTTTTCTGTTCCAATTTTGGTTTTAGTAATGAGTCTAATAGCTATACCGCTCAGCAAAACAAATCAAAGGCAAGGTAGATTCGCTAAAATGATTCCAGCGATTCTTCTTTATATGGTTTACTTGGTTATGCTTAATAGTTCAAGAAGTGCATTAGAAGAGGGTATTATTCCTCCTTATATTGGACTGTGGTTCGTTCACTTACTATTCTTCTTTATAGCAGTATTTTTACTATGCTATCCATCTATGAAACTTTGGTTTAATCGAAACACACCGCTGGTGAGAAGATGAAAAAATTCATATCATCCCCTGAGCGAAAAAAGCTTACTCTTTCTATTATGATGAAGTTAAAATCTTTAAGGGTATCAATACCTAATAAAATTGAATACTTGTTAGATCGCGTAAAAAAACTACCTAGTTTTATTTTTTCCATGACTAGATCGATAGGAGGTGATTTAAAAGACTTAGCCAAGCACATAAGACAAGAGGGTATACCGATAAAAAGACTCTCCCGTTTTCTCATAAGTTTACCATCACGCCTTTTCGAGGATTTAAAATCGACGAAAAGGATATCATCATATATATCCATTTCAGTAGTTGGGGCTATAGGTCTAGTACTATTAATTATTGTAACACTTGACTGTGTTGGAGCTATGATTGATGGAGCTGGTGACGTAACAGCAGAATATAACTTTCTTCAAGTATTAATTTATGTTGCTTTGACAGTACCTGGTAGGATTTATGAATTTCTCCCAACAGCATCTCTAATTGGCTGCCTAGTAGGTTTAGGGGCGCTAGCAAATAATTCTGAATTAATTGTTATCAGAGCCGCAGGACTTTCTGTGATGCGCATTGTCTGGATAGTTCTGCGACCGATTTTATTTCTTGTTCTAATTGGTGTACTTTTTGGTGAATATGTTGTTCCACATACCGAAAAATACGCGGAAAGTAGACGGATGTTATTAACAAAAGATAAAGTAGCTCAGGGTTCTGCTAGTGGTCTCTGGAACAAAGAGGGAAACGAATTCACCCATATCGCAGCAATTTTTCCTGGCGGTGAATTGTTTGGAGTTACTAGATACGAGTTTGATGAAAATCATGTACTAAAAAAAGCTAGCTTTTCTGATAAGGCGTCATTTCAAAACGGAACTTGGGTAGAAGAATTTGGAGCAGCGACTTATTTTGAAGCCAATAACACCAGAGTAGAAACTTTTATTCAGAGAATTTGGACGACTGAATTATCACCAGAACTTCTTAATATAGCTTCTCTTCCATCTGAGTCGCTCTCCATGAGAGACTTAAGCAAGCATAGTAGTTATTTAAACGACCAGGGTCAAAATGCCTCAAGATATGAGTTAGATTTTTGGCGAAAGGCTCTTCAGCCATTAACAATTATTGGTTTAATTTTAATTGCCAGTTCGTTTATCTTTGGCCCATTGCGAAGAGTTTCAATGGGCTATCGTGTTTTTGCGGGAGTAGTCGTTGGGATTGTATTTAGAATAAGTCAGGATTTGCTAGGTCCCGCTAGCATAGTGTTTGGTTTTTCTCCTTTTATAGCAGTTATTTTTCCTGCAATTATCTGTTCTTTAATTGGTATTTTCTTACTAAAAAAATCCTCCTAACTAATTATAAAAATTTTCCTTAGTCAGCTGAGATGAATTTCAATTTTCAACGTTTTTTGACAACAATAATCGAAGTATCAGTCAAGATGTCATGAATACATCTACCTTTTTTATCAAATAAGCACCAAAGATATCCAAGTCCCAGACACCCAAACGAGATATGAGCAACGAGGCATCGAAAAAAACACCTCCTTAGTGTTAAGTCTTCCTGCTTCTTGACATGCAGATGAAGCTTCCAAGACTTCATACCAAGAGTCTGTCCTTTTCTATGCCAGCACCATACATAAAAAGTAATACAACTTAACCACATACCAAGTGTAATGAAAACTTGTAGGATACCGCTTGGCGCTTGCATTGTGTCATCACCTAGTAATTTCCTTAACAGAAATACAATAATTCCAAAAGCAAAAATTATTCCTACAAGCAACATGGAGTCATATAATATTGCCATTAGTCTCCTAATTAAATTTCCAGGTTCTTTTGGGCTATCATCCAGTTTATTCATATGAAAACTCATACATTGTTTTAAGCTGCAATTTTATTAAGAACATATTTTTAATGTAAAATGTTAACAAGCATGTTGAATAATTAATATATTATCGAGGATTTTTTTGGTTTATTTCTTATGAAAAATTTCCATTAAGCTTTCACTGAAAATTAGAGGATTACATAATGAGTTCTATTTCAATAAGTAAATCGCATAATATGAGTAATATGCAGCTTCAATCTTTAGTTGAAGGCTTAGGTAGGGATCTTCAATTGAAATACGGTGGTAATTATCAGATCAAGGATAACCTTGTTACTTATACATACAGCGGCATAAAAGCCCAAATAAGTTTCGATAAACTGGAAGTAAACATCCAGGCCTCACTGGGGTTTATGATGACAGCATTTAAGGGGGCGATAGAAGAAAAGATTAACTTGTATCTAGAGGAGAAAATCTCATAACTAATATCTCTTAAATAAATTTCCCCAATTATTTATTACACACTCCAAAAATGCGCATTTGCCCGCCCCTATGACCTACATCAACATCGAACTTCATCGGAGCAATGCCGGTATGAACTACAAATTCTCTAGATACAATTTTGTACGTAAACATTACCGTTGGATTTCGGGCTTTAATTTGGTGTCCATTTCTTTGGATGATATCGAGTGGAATAGAGCCAAAGCCGCTAACACTTGGATTTGTTACAACGATTTTATCTCCATTAATTTTAATTTTTACGGTACCCCCAGCAACATCTATGGATCTGCCAGCACCGGTTTTATATACCTCCTTAACAGGACAAACATACAGTTCTTCAGCATAATTTTTTTCAGCTAATCCAATAGAAAAAGATAAAATAAGCATAAATGAGATAATTTTATTCATAGGCTTGGGTGTATCCCGCAATTCTTTTAATTATTAATAATAGCTTATGTTACTAAAATTAGCTTTATTTAAAAAAATCATATTAAGACTTAAATTTATATATCTACCAGTCAGCAACATCAATAAAGTATAGATTAAATCTAAAAATAAACTAAATGCCAATACCTCTGGGGAATATATTTGTTGCAAATGATAATCATTTGCAATTAGAATATGATAATTATTCAATTATATGTTCGTCTTAATCTGCTATATCTATGGCATAGTGAATAATTTATTGAGGTAAGAAAATGAAAATAGTGATGCTTTATATTTTATCTATGGTTTGCACAAATATAGTTGCACATCCAGGCTCACCTTTGGATGGAACCCATACAGAAACATTAGCTATAGTTCTAATGATGACCGGTATACTTTTAGCAACTATTGCATCCACATTAATCATAAAGGGGTATACACACCAGATGTCAGAGTCATCAGACAAAAATCGAAATATAGCCCCTATATCTAACAAAAGGATGGGTTGATTTATATGATCAGAATACACAGCGCATCAGCACATTGTGATATACCCTGTAAAATTTACGATCCATCGAGTTTTTTGATTGCAGCTTTAAGTATATATAGGCTTATCGATTTGATCGAGCAGGAACAGACAAAGAATTCACCTAGCTCTCAAATGCAAATAATGCGACTAGTTATGGAGAAAGAAATCCAAGCTAAAATTGTAAAGGAGGAGGTAAATATAATCTGGGGAGATTATTTTAAAGAGGCTCAATTAAATAAATTTCCAGAAACACATAAAATTGTTCATCTCATAATGCAATATGGATCAAAATGTAAACAGGAATGTAACATAGAGCACGCAGAGATGCTTCTGAAGCACTTAAATCATTTTGCAGAAATATTTTGGGCAACTAAGGGAATTAGGACTGAAAAAGTTACTGCCCCATATCCCCCAGCTAAAAAGGTTGTGATACCTGTTCTGATAAGTGGTTAGACTTATAAGTATAACTGGTAATAGTATGTCTCCGACTCTGAGGCATAATAATTTAATTTTAATTAGCAAAAGAAGAAAAATTGTTGCCAATGATGTTGTAGTAGTAAATACCAACTCATCGGGCCTAATTGTTAAACGTGTTAAATCAGTTTCCGGAGATTTTATGTATTTAGTTGGTGATAATCCAAGACTTGAATCATCATTTTGTAATTCAAAAATGTCTATAAATGCAATATTAGGTGTAGTTTTTATGAGAATTGATATTAATATAGTAGAATTCTTAGGAAAAAAATTTTTGGTTCCGATTAATTTTTCTCTATTGTGAATTTGTTAAAAATAAAATTTAGTTTAAATCTAATCAATTATCAAGGAGTATTAAATGCGCAAAATATATCTTATAACAATAATCTCATTATTTTCGTTTATACCGTCTAGTTTTGCTAACGATCATGAAAAAAACTGTAATATACAGATCGCATCTGGAGACACACTTAAATTTGATCAATCAGAACTCCAAATTAGTTCAAGCTGTGACAAAGTTATGGTTACATTTACACATAATGGTAAGTTACCAGCTAACGTTATGGGGCATAATTGNGTTTTATCTAAAACTTCTGACGTAAAGTCTATAGCTAGTGACGGTTTAACAGCTGGTGCGACTAACGGTTATCTCAAAGATGGCGATGAAAGAGTTATAGCTGCCACAAAAGTTATCGGTGGAGGAGAGACTGCAACCGTAACTTTTTCGACTGGACAATTAAGTCCAACTGAATCATATACATTCTTTTGTTCCTTTGCTGGACATTCGTTCATGATGAAGGGACCGTTTAAAATAGTTTAATAGATTCGCTCAAAATCAAAAAACCAGGCCCACCAAACATTATAGTGGGCCTTCTTTTTGAGCTTATTTATTAATTTTTGATTTTGATACAACGTCAACAAGTACAGCAATTATAAGATTTAATAGCACTATAGCTGTAATAAAAACAAATGAAATAAAATATATGAAAGCCCATGGGTACAAGGCTTGCATTGGAAGCATTACTGTTTCCCAGCTTGATAAAGTCATAACCTGTGTTAATGTTAGCAATGAAATGCCCAAGTCGGCCCATCTTGCTGGATCGTCTGTAGAGAACAAAATAGACCCGATTGCCGCATATATATATAAAATAATAAACAAAATTAACACAACATAGCCACATCTTGCCAAAGATTTTAGTAATGCTTCAACCAGCTCTTTGAGCTCCGGAATAATAGATATTATCCTTAGAACACGAAATATCCTTAATAACCTCAAAATTAGAATGGATGATCCAGCCACAGGAATTAGAGAGGCAAGAACTATAATAGTATCGAAAAGATTCCATCGATCTTTGAAAAATAATAATTTTTTTTGCTCTCCAAAAAATCTAACTGATAGTTCAAATACAAAAAATATGGTTACAAAATAATCCAAAAAGATAACTACATTTATATAATTATCGCTTACATCATATGTCTGGAAACCCACTAAAAGTGAGGAGAGTAAAATTATAAAAATCACGATACTTTGAAATATTCGATCATTTTTAATTTTGCTAAATTTATTAACCATTAATATATTTACCGTCCATCATCCTCTATATGAGATCTATTTTGATTAAGGGTATGAGAGGTGAATAACCCATGGAATGGTACCAGAGGCCGGACTCTAACCGGCAAGCTTTTAAGGGCGGGGGATTTTGAATCCCCTGTGTATACCAATTTCACCACTCTGGCATGAGGCGAAATTATAGCAGTGACTATCTTATAATCAAATTGGGTTATTTTTATCTTCGCACTACTGATTCAAGATTACTGGTTATAAGCATAAATTTCTATTACTCTTGCCGCTCTCAATAATAAAACTTAGGCCTATATGAAGCGAGAATTATTTAATTACAAGTTGCCGACTGAATTAATAGCAAATGAACCACCCTTAGAGCGAAGAGGGAGCTTGATGATGGTGTTGGACAGAAAAAATGACAATGTAAAGCACCAGTCATTCACCGATATTGTTTCATTGGTTAAACCAGGAGATTTAATGGTATTTAATAATACTAGAGTTATTCCTGCCAGAATCTTCGGAAAAAAAGAAACTGGAGGAAAGATCGAGATTTTGGTCGAGAGGCTCTTGGATGATCAGAGGGTTTTGGCACATTTACGCTGTAGTAAACCTCCCAAATTTGGATCAAAAATAATTTTTGAGGGCTCTATTGAAGCTATGGTGCAAGAGCGCGAAGAAGATTTATTTATCATAAGATTCCTTAGCGATCAGCCAGCAATTGATGTGATTGAGTCACAAGGGCATACACCTTTACCCCCATATATTGATCGACCAGATAATGAATTTGATAGAGAACGCTATCAGACAGTATACGCAAAAATTCCCGGCGCTATTGCTGCGCCAACAGCCGGCTTGCATTTCGATTTAGAGTTAATAAAAGAAATTTCTTCACTTGGTATCGATATAGCATATGTTACTTTACATGTAGGTTCTGGAACCTTTCAGCCACTACGAGTTGATAGTATTTATGATCACGTAATGCATACAGAAGTCATAGATATACCATTGACTGTTTGCGAGAAAATTGAAAATACAAAGAAAAGAGGTGGCAGAGTAATAGCTGTTGGAACTACAAGTGTCAGATGTCTGGAGAGTGCAGCCTCTTCAGGAAAAATTAGCCCAATGAAGGGCGAAACAGATATATTTATTTATCCAGGCTACAAATTTAAGGTAGTAGATGCAATGGTTACGAATTTTCATCTGCCCGAATCAACATTATTAATGTTAGTGTGTGCTTTTTCTGGATATAAGAGAATAATGAATGCTTATCAGCAAGCGATTATAAAAAAATATAGATTTTTCAGCTATGGTGATGCAATGTTCTTAGTCAATAATCCAGATGCACATAAAGAGACACCAATTATAGAAAAATATTCAGGGAAAAGCTAAATGAGTAGTATTTGCTCTATGAGATTCGAGCTTGATATTCAAGATGGCAGCGCAAGAACAGGCTCCCTAAAATTTCCACGCGGTATAGTAGATACACCAACCTTCATGCCAGTTGGAACAAGTGGAACGGTCAAAGCTATTTTGCCTAAGGATCTCCAAGAAACCGGGGCGCAAATTATACTCGGAAATACATTTCACCTGATGTTAAGGCCAGGAACTGATGTTATAAAAAGTCATGGAGGACTGCATAATTTCATGCACTGGGAAGGACCAATATTAACTGATTCAGGTGGATTTCAGGTCTATAGTTTAGGCACTATTCGCAAGATTAGTGAAAAAGGTGTTTCTTTTCGATCGCCAATAGATGGAAGTCATATTTTTTTGGACCCGGAAACTTCAATTCAGGTTCAAGAGGATTTAGGGGCAGACATAGTAATGATCTTTGATGATTGCACACCTTACCCGGCATCAAAAAGAGATGCACACGAATCAATGCAGCTGTCTTTACGCTGGGCAAAAAGAAGTAAGGTGCAGCATGGAGTTAGTAATTCAGCATTATTTGGAATAATTCAAGGCGGAATGTACGAGGAATTACGAGAAATTTCTCTAAAAAGTTTAGAAAAGATAGGTTTTGATGGCTATGCCATCGGTGGACTTTCAGTAGGAGAACCAAAAGAGGATATGTTAAGGATTCTTAAAAGTACGACACCAAAAATGCCAGAGGATAAGCCACGATATTTAATGGGTGTTGGTAAACCTTGGGCTATTCTAGAGGCTGTAAAATCCGG
>NYXF01000063.1 GCA_002685455.1 Porticoccus sp.
CCAACAGGCGAGCTACATTTTGGATCACTAGTCAGTGCTGTCGCAAGTTACCTTGATGCAAAAGCAAATCATGGTTTGTGGTTGGTTAGAATTGATGATTTGGATCCCCCCAGAGAATTAAAAGGCTCATCTAAAAAAATACTTCAACAACTTGAAGCGCACGGATTGTATTCGGATAAAGAGGTTTTATATCAGAGTCAACGCAATAAGGCATATCTATCTGCAATTACAAAATTAAAAAAAAATAACTTGATATTTAGATGTTATTGTAGCCGAAAGGAACTAAAAGGTAAGACATCCATACACAATTATCCATGTCAGTCTAAAAACCCTACTGCCTTATATTCACTAAGATTAAAAATAAAAGATAATGTTGATGTTATGTTCAGTGATTTATACCAAGGAGAACAAAGGCAGCAAATAAAAAAAGAAGTAGGTGATATAATAGTTTTAAGAAAAGAAAAAATATTTTCTTATAATCTTGCTGTAGTTGTTGACGACGCTTTTCAGCAGGTGTCGCACGTCATTCGTGGAAGTGACCTACTGAAGGCCACACCTGGACAAATTTATTTACAAAAATCACTTGAGCTAAAAACACCAATTTATGGCCACATACCTATAGTGGTAGACGACGACGGAATAAAACTCAGCAAACAAAACCTCGCGGCTACCTTAGACCATAGAGCTCCACAAAATAATTTAATTGAAGCAATAAATTGGCTTGGGCTTGAAGTTCCTATCGAATTATTAGAAGCAAATAGTCCTAAACAAATTCTACCATGGGCAATAGATAGCTGGAGAAGATATAGTGTTAAATCTATAAAGAAAAAGAGTATCCAGATATAGAAAATATTATAACGCATAAAAGTTTTTTTTTGTCCAATATGCTAAAGTAAAAAATCAATCAGATGTTTCACCTAATATATTTTTTGTAAAACTATAGGGAATAAAATGCTCATATTTGCTGTTGACTGCTACTTTGGACTTAGATTTTGGCCGATATAGAATGCTAAAGCATATTACAAATAAATTTAAGTCTGATATTTCAAAACTTCTCACTAAGCCAACTAAAATTGATGCAGCTAGTCATATTTTTTCAGAAAAAAAAATTAGTGCTAGTGCACTCAAGGTTGTAAGAAAGCTGCAATCAAGTGGATATGAATCCTACCTAGTTGGTGGGTGCATTCGTGATTTACTTATGGGCATGAAACCTAAAGATTTTGATGTTGCAACAAGTGCAACTCCGGAACAGGTTAAAAGTCTTTTTAGCCGCTCACGCATCATAGGTCGTCGATTTCGAATCGTTCATGTTCGCATTGGTCCAGAAATAATTGAAGTAACAACGTTTCGCGCGCAACATGCTGATGGTCAAAATGGATTGACTAATTCCAAGCTATCATCAAATGGTATTTTACTTCGGGATAATGTTTTTGGTTCAATTGCAGAAGACGCAATTCGCCGAGATTTTACTATGAACGCACTTTATTATTGCCCTAAAGAAAATAAAATAATCGACTACACCAAAGGCTTAATAGACATAAATAAGCGGGTTATACGAATAATCGGTAACCCTTCCAAAAGATATAGAGAAGATCCTGTAAGAATGCTCAGGGCGATAAGATTTACAGCTAAGCTTGGCTTTTCTCTTGAAAATAAGTCATGTCAGGCAATTGAAAGGTCTCGACTACTGCTAGCAGATATACCCCCTGCAAGATTGTTTGACGAATTTCTTAAGCTATTTATGAATGGATTCGCTTTATCGAGCTACAATGGGTTGCGTGAACATGGGTTATTTGAAATCTTGTTTCCAGCAACTGAAAGGGCTCTAGCCCTCAAATCTAATTGTTATTCTAAATTCATTGAACAAGCACTGGTTAATACTGATAAGCGTATTCGCAAAAAACAGAGGGTTACTCCAGCCTTCCTTCTTGCAGCTTTTCTCTGGCCAGCTCTGAAAAACATCGAGAAAATCTCTTTTGGGCAAAAAAAAATAAATCAATTCTTATTACAAGAAAACGTAGATAAAGTAATTCATGATCAATGCAAAAGAGTAGCTATACCGCGTAGATTTTCTTTATCAATAAAAGAAATATGGGAGATGCAATTACGTCTTCCACGTCGAGCTGGAAATCAAGCTTTTAAACTAATGGATAATAAGCGCTTTCGTGCGGGTTACGACTTCCTCTTACTTAGAGAAGATGCTGGTGAAATTGAGTCTGGACTTGGTTCTTGGTGGACAGTTTTTCAGGGCGCAAAGGATGAAGCTCAAAAAGAAATGGTTATCGATGTCGAAAGCTCCCAAAAGAGGTCATCAAAAAAAATAAGAAACAATTCATGACTGAAATTGCTTATATCTCAATTGGCAGCAACTTAAATAACCCCTATTCTCAGGTTAAAAGTGCTGTCAATAGTTTAAAATCGATCAAAGATATAAATATTGAGTCTATCTCACAATGGTACTCTAGCGAACCTATGGGGCCTGCTAATCAGCCAAAATATATAAATGGAGCTGTTAAAATTTTTACCAAATTATCACCTAGTCAGCTTTTAACAGAACTGCAAAAAATCGAGGATGCACATGGAAGAATAAGAGGTATTCGTTGGGGTCCCCGCTCACTTGATCTCGATATTCTTTTATTTGGAAATAGAATATTAAATACAAGACTTTTAACGATACCTCACCCTGGAATCAAAATTAGGAGTTTCGTTTTAATTCCGTTAGCAGATATTCAACCAGACTTGGTTCTGCCTGATGGAAGCAGTCTCAATTCACTATTGGAAAATTGCAATTTAAAAGGTATTGTCCCAATCCCACCAGGAGTAGTTAGTGAAAAAATTGACTGATGAAGAAAAATCTCAACCACCTCAGTTTATCGCTGTAGAGGGTCCTATTGGTGTAGGAAAAACAACTCTCGCAAAGAGATTAGCCGATACTTTCAGCTGTAAAACACTACTAGAGCAGCCAGAAGAAAATCCTTTTTTAGAAAGATTCTATCAAGATCAAAAAACAGGCGCCCTACCTACACAACTATACTTTTTATTCCAACGTGTTAGAAAAATTCAAGAAATTCGTCAAAGTGATATGTTTCAAAAAGTCCAGATTGCAGATTTCTTAATGGAAAAAGATCAATTATTTGCTCAAATAACACTTGATAGTGAAGAGCTAAAACTTTACCAAGCTGTGTATAAGCAACTTATGATTGACGCGCCAAAACCTGATTTAGTTATTTATTTACAGGCTCCAACAAATACTCTTTTAAGTCGCGTTCAAAAGAGAGGCATTATGTATGAGCAAACTATAAATGGAGATTATTTGCGTCAACTAAATGAAGCTTATACTAATTTTTTCTATTATTATGATAGCGCTCCGTTACTGATAGTAAATGCAACAGAGATAGATCTTGCCAACAACGACCAGGATTATCAGGGCTTACTTGATTATATGAATAATATTGTATCAGGTAGACATTACTATAATTCTCGCTCTTCTTTATAATGGTTCAATAAATTTAGAATGGGACAGAAACATGGTTACTACTACCATAGAAGACTTACATAAAAAAAAGAAAGACAGAGAAAAATTTCCTGTAATTACAGCATATGACGCTTCATTCTCAAAATTAGCTGAAAATGCAGGCATAGAAGTTTTACTAGTAGGAGATTCCCTTGGTAATGTAATTCAAGGGCATGATACCACTATACCGACAACGATGAACGATATGATTTATCATACTCAGGCTGTTCGACGTGGTAGTAAAAGCTCCTTTATAATATCTGATCTACCATTTATGCAATACTCACATAAACATAAAGCTTTAGATAATTCAGCGATGCTCATAAAAGCTGGTGCCAATATGGTTAAGTTAGAGGGTGGCTCATGGCTTTCTATGACAGTTCAAATGCTTTGTGAGCGCGGAATCCCTGTCTGTGGGCATTTAGGCCTCACGCCACAATCGATTAATAAGATTAGTGGTAATAAGGTTCAAGGTCGTACAGAAAAAAGCGCGGAAAAAATTTACGAAGACGCCCTGATATTAGAGGAAGCCGGAATTGACTTACTGGTGCTTGAGTGCGTACCTTCTGACTTAGCCCAAAAAATAACAAAAAAAATTAAAGTGCCTGTTATTGGTATTGGTGCCGGCTCCAGTACAGACGGCCAAGTATTAGTTATTTATGATATTATCGGGATCTCTGTTCGGATACCAAGTTTCTCTAAGAATTTTCTATGTGAGGCTGAAGATATACAGGGGGCGATAAAGCTATATGGTCAACAAGTAAAATCTGCGGTTTTTCCAAGTTCAGACCATACATTTTTTTAAAATTTTTCCATAAAATTTTCCATATTTTAAATAATAATTGGTTCTATTTTCTTTTTATTGCTTCCAAATTGATTTTTTTTTCATAGCTTCTAAAAAAATTTTCGCACCCAAGAAATTATCCAACCATCGTTGCAGGTTTTTATATGGACTATATTTAAACCAATCTGGCTCAACAGAAGCAAACTGCCTAATAAAAGGGAAAATAGCAACATCAGCCAAACTAATACTCTCATTTAAGAGGTAGCTAGACGTCTTTAATTTATTTTCTAAAAAAGCTAAAAAAACTTCTCCCTCAGTTCTATAATATTTTATTGGATATTCAGGGTATCTATCTGAATACTTATATCTATCTAGAGATGGTTTAAAATTTGAATCATTTACATATATGAGGGTATCTATTTCTTCGTAAAAGGTGTAACTATACCAATCATCAGGGTCAGCTATATCCAGGGCCCATCGCATTATTTGATAACTTTCATCTAATACTGTTCCGTCAGAACAAACTAAGACTGGTACAGTGCCTTTTGAAGAAAAGTTTAACATTTCAGCTGGTTTGTCTTTTAACGTAATCTCCCTCAACTCAACATTTATACCTGAATAAATTAGAGCCATTCTTGCTCTAATTGCATATGGACAGCGTCGAAAAGAATATAAAATTGGCAACTCAGACATCCTAATCCTCAGGGTTTAACTCCGCTATATATATTTAATTTTTTAACAGTCAAAATGATGTAGACTTATATTATGGATCTTCTTGAGAAAATTGAAATAGAACCAAAAAAAAAAGCCGACTCTACAATAATATGGTTGCATGGTTTAGGGGCAAATGGTGCCGATTTTGAGCCAATCGTTAAAGAGCTAAATCTCCCTTTAACTAACTCTACAAGATTTATTTTTCCAACTGCCCCAAAAATACCAGTTACTATAAATAATAAATTTTTAATGTCAGCTTGGTACGATATTCTTGAAGTTGTAAACGATAGAAAAATTAATGAAGGACAACTGGTAGAATCGGCCGGTCAAATACACCTTCTAATCGACGAGGAAATAAACAGAGGGATAAACAGCAAAAATATTATTATTGCTGGGTTTTCTCAAGGTGGAGCTGTTGCCCTGCATGCTGCGCTCACTTATCCAAAAAGTCTATCTGGTATTTTGGCTATGTCTACATATTTTGCAACTGCCGAAATCATCAAAATAGCTCCAGAAAATAAAAATCTGCCTATACAATTTTTCCATGGCAAGCATGATGTTGTCATCCCTGAAATTCAGGCTAAAATTAGTGTGGAAAAATTAATAACTTTGGGGTTAAACCCAAAATATAAAGTTTTTTCAATGGATCACAGTGTGTGTCTTGAAGAGATAGCAGATATATCAGATTGGTTACAAGATAGAATTAAATAGAGAGTATTAAAACCCCAAGTTTTGCGGTTTAATCCCCCCATCGAGGGATAATATCTTGTCTAACACCTAAATGATCAAGAATTCTGGCAACAACGAAATTAATAAGGTCATTTATTGTTTCCGGATTATTATAAAAACCTGGCATAGCTGGCAAAATCGTAACTCCAAGACGAGCTAGTTTTAGCATATTATCTAGATGAATTTCGGACAATGGGGTTTCTCTAGGCATAATAATTAACTGTCTTTTTTCTTTAATGGCAACGTCTGCAGCTCTTTCAATCAAATTATTACTAGATCCTAAAGCAACTGCGGATATGGTGCTGCNACTTGCTGGGCAAATAACCATTGACTCTGGAGCAGCGGATCCTGAAGCTACAGGTGAAAACCAATCTTTTGAGGTATTTACAATGATTTGTCCCGGTTCTGCATCAAAATTTAGAGTTAAAAATTCCTCAAGTTTTGAGTCATCAGGGAAATCTAGATCGGTTTCTGTGGCAACAACAACTTGGGCAGCATGGGAAATTAAAAAATGGATCCTAAAACCTTCCTGAACTAAACACTCGAGAAGCCTCAATCCGTATTGAGCGCCGGATGCACCTGTCATTGCTAATGTTATTGAACGTTGGAACTTAAACATTACTGCTCCTCAAATGTTATATTGTTAAAATTTCTCTTTATTTCCTTGGTCAGTTTGGTATGTAACCCCTGAAAAGCACCATTGCTCATTACGACAATATGAGTTGGACCAGAAATACTAGCTAATGCTTTATATACAAGTTGGTCGATATCATTAGAAATGTATATTTGATTAAAGCTTTTATCAAGAACATCCTTTATTGACCAATCTATTTCTTCAGGCTCATACCATAGAACCTCATCTGCAAGCTTGACGGCCTCAACCATCTCATTTTTAAAGATACCTTTTTTCATTGTGTTTGAGCGAGGCTCTATAACAGCAACTATTCTATCACTTACCACCCTGCATCTCAGGCCCTTCAGGGTAGCCGAAATAGCTGTGGGATGATGAGCGAAATCGTCATATACAGTTACATGATCTATTTCTAATATCTTCTCCATACGTCGCTTGACGCCAAGAAAAGCACATAATGCTTCACAAGATAGATTTGGCTCAACTCCGATGTGATTCGCAGCTGCAATCGCAGCTAGTCCGTTCCTCGCATTGTGATTTCCAGTTTGCGTCCATGAAACAGTCCCCTTAGTTACACCTTTGTGCATAACAGAAAATACCGAGCTACTATTATCTTTGAACTCAAAGTTCCAATCCTTTCCTTTACCCATATATTCAGTATCTGACCAGCATCCTAGATCCGTCACTTCGCTTATATTTGAATCGCCTGACGGAGCAATAATCAATCCATTACTAGGAATAGTTCTAATTAGGTTGTGGAATTGCATCTGTATATCGCTAATATCCTCAAAGATATCTGCATGGTCAAATTCTAAATTATTTAATACAGCAGTTCGCGGACGATAGTGGACAAACTTAGAGCGCTTATCAAAAAAAGCAGTATCATATTCGTCTGCTTCAATAACAAAAAATTTAGAGTCTCCTATTCGTGCTGATATATCAAAGTTTTTTGGTATTCCGCCAATTAGAAAACCAGGATTCATACCGGCATATTCGAGAATCCAAGCGAGCATACTAGATGTTGAGGTTTTGCCATGCGTTCCAGCTATCGCTAAAGCCCATTTATCTTTGAGGAGATGATCGTACAACCACTGGGGTCCAGATGTATATCTTAATTTATTTGTGAGCATATATTCTACAGCAGGATTTCCGCGAGACATCGCATTACCTACGATCACCATATCTGGAGCGGGGGTAAACTGTGAAAGATCACTATACCCTTCAGTTAAGTTGATTCTCGATTGCTGGAGTTGTGTGCTCATTGGAGGGTACATATTGGCATCACTACCAGATACTTCATGCCCTAGAGTTTTAGCAAGCTGCGCCAAAGAACCCATAAAAGTTCCGCAAACTCCTAAAATGTGAATATGCATACCGATATACCTGCACTACAAATTGCCCAATTATACATAGAGCAACATAACTGAATTTAAACTTGATGCAAACCTTGATTGGAAAAAATTTTAATATATATATAGATTAAATTATAAGGTTTACAAATAAACCTTATTAAATATGCAACAAACTGCTACTTTAAAGTATCATTACTATGATTTTAAATATTGCCTTCAGCGAGTGATAGCTATGCACAAGAGCACGATAGAAAAGAAGAATGTATTTTATGCCCAATCGGGGGGTGTAACTGCGGTAATTAACGCAACCGCTTGTGGTCTCATTGAGGCAACTCGCGAGCACTCAGATAAAATCGGTAATGTTTATGCTGGATACAATGGGATATTAGGTGCTCTTCGAGAGGAACTAATTGATACAAGCAAAGAGTCAGACGATGCAATAGCTAGCTTGCGATATACCCCATCTGGAGCCTTTGGATCATGTCGCTATAAACTCAAAAACTTTGAAGATAGTAAGGCTGAATATAAACGGTTAATTCAGGTCTTTAAGGCGCATAATATTGGATATTTTTTTTATAATGGTGGCGGAGATTCTGCTGATACTTGTCTTAAAGTATCGCAAATATCAAAACAGATGGGTTACCCAATTCAGGCCATACATATACCAAAAACAGTCGATAATGATCTGCCATTTACTGATAATTGTCCTGGTTTTGGTTCTGTTGCCAAATATATTGCCGTATCAACTAAGGAAGCCAGTTTAGATATAGCGTCAATGTGTGAGACTTCAACTAAAGTATTTATTCTTGAGGTTATGGGCAGACATGCTGGTTGGATCGCTGCTGCAAGTGCACTTGCAGCAGAAAAAGCTGGAGATCCTCCTCATATCATCCTGTTTCCTGAGGTACCTTTTTCAGGTCAAAGTTTTCTTGATAAAGTAGAGAAGACTGTATTAAGAGAAGGATATTGTGTAGTCGTTGCATCGGAGGGCACAAAGTACTTAGATGGTAAGTTCATTTCAGGTTCAACAAATAAAGATGCATTTGGACATCATCAACTTGGAGGGTTGGCTCCAACACTTGCAAATATGATTAAAAGTTCTCTAGGTTATAAATATCACTGGGCTCTTGCGGACTATTTACAACGATCTGCACGGCATATTGCATCTGCTACAGATGTTGCTCAAGCTTATGCTGTCGGTCGCACAGCAGTTGAATATGCTCTTGCAGGGAAAAACTCGGTAATGGTAACAATTGAGCGAAAAGAGGGTAATATTTACTCATGGGATTTAGGGGAAGCCGAACTTGCTGATATAGCAAATCAAGAAAAAAAAATGCCAAAAAACTTTATTACTGCTGATGGTTTCGGTGTAACAAAAGAGGGTATTAATTACCTTTCCCCTCTTATTCAAGGGGAAGACTACCCACCTTATAAAAATGGTATACCTATATATAAAAAATTAGACAATAATTTTGTTAAGAAAAAACTTAAGGAGTCTTTTAAGGTATAAGATTTTTTTAGTTTCGAGATCTTAAGCAATTTTAAAGAAGGAATAATCATAGAGTGTATGAAAGATATAATTTCGTTTGATAGCTGAGAAATTTATTCTATATTGATACATATAAAATTCCAGAATGGTGCTCTATTGAAAGTTTCTGTCATAATATACAACTTATTTATAAAAACAAAAGGATAGCCAGATGTCTAAAAGGTTGTTAGAAGTCTACGAGAGTTCAATTTTACTTCGACCAGTTGCATCCATAGCATTTGTAATATTGATTGCTATCATAATGGCATTTGGTCTTCCTAATTTCAAATTAGACGCTTCTGCAGATTCACTGACTTTAGAAAATGATACAGCTCTTGCGTATTATCGTGAATCACTTCAGAAATATGGAAGTAGTGACTTTCTTGTAGTTACATACACCCCCCATACGGGTGATTTATTTGATGATAAATCACTTCAAATTCTTGATAAAATGCATAAAGAACTTGAAAAAGTTGACGGTGTAGCGAAGGTGCTTTCTATGATGAATGTGCCGTTATTATATAGCCCACAGATTTCTGCGTCAGAGCTCAAGGATCCGCCAAGGACTCTATCTCTTCCAGATATTGATAAAAATATGGTTCGCAAAGAATTTCTTGAGAGTCCTATCTATAAGAACCTCATTCTAAGTAAGGATGGGCAAACTACAGCGTTGCTTGCCACTATGAAGCTAGATAATAAGTACTTATCATTAGTGAATACTCGTGATGCTCTTAGAATCAAAAGAGACAAAGATGGTTTAGAGCCTGAAGAGATTATCGAATTAGAAAATGTAAGTAAACGCTTCCTTGATTACCGCACCCTTCGTGCTGCAGAAGAACGTCAAAGAGTTGCTGAAATTCGCGAGAGAATGTCAAAGTTTAAAGTTGATGCTCAAGTTTTTCTTGGTGGTCCTAGTATGATAACAGCTGACATGGTCGACTTTATTAAAAGTGATCTAAAGGTTTTTGGTACTGGAATCTTACTGTTCATAATTGCGACTTTGGCTGTTATTTTTAGACAGTTACGCTGGGTTATACTTCCTCTTATTACCTGTGTTTTAGCTGTAGAGATAATACTCGGGTACCTAAGTTGGATTGACTGGCGTCTAACCGTTATCTCTTCTAACTTTGTATCACTATTATTAATAATAACTTTAGCATTAACAATCCACTTAATTGTTCGCTATAGAGAGCTTTTAAGGGACGGCCCCGACAGAAGCCAACTTGATCTAGTTCGCGATACAGTTAGCCATATGATCCTGCCATGTTTTTATACAGTTTTAACTACAGTAGTTGCCTTTGTTTCTCTAGTTGTAAGTGATATTCGACCAGTAATTGATTTTGGCTGGATGATGACAATGGGTATTGTATTAGCACTTTTCCTTGCATTTATAATTATACCAGCAGGAATGATGATACTAGGCAAAGCAAAAAATACTGATACAGGAGATAATTCTGCTACTTTTACACTTCGTTTCTCAAACTTTACCGAAAGATACGGAGGTATAGTATTGTCTCTATCTTTAATCGCTGGGATCGTAAGTGCGTGGGGCATATCTCAACTCAAAGTCGAGAATCGTTTCATAGATTATTTTCGATCCCATACAGAAATACATCAGGGTTTAGCGTTAATTGATAAGAAATTAGGTGGAACAACTCCTCTTGAAATTATTTTAAACGCTCCGCCAGTTGAAGACGACGGCTCTTTGAGTTTTGATGAAATAATGGCAACTAGTGGAGAGTCTAAAACTTCTACAGCTGATGATCCTTATGGAGATCCATTTGGTGGAGCATATGAAAATAGTGGTGAGGAAAACGTTTCAGAGAGTAAAGAATCGTATGATCCGTTTGCTGGAATGTACGAGGAAGATAATGAAACCTCAGCCTCAGAAGATACTGAAGCATATGATCCGTTTGCTGGAATGTACGAGGAAGAAGAGACAGATTCAACAGATTCTTTTGCTGATAGCGATATTATTGGGGTTACGCAAGTGGATGTAGTTGAAGATAGTTACTGGCTGACGAGCGCTGGTATAGAAGATATAAGAAAAATACATCTTTACCTGGAGTCACTACCAGAAATTGGTAGAGTTGATTCTCTTGTTACAGTTACAGATGTTGCTTCTGATCTCACCGGCCATAAACTTAATGATCTTGAGCTAGCATTTATGTCTTTGATGCTTTCAGAAGAAAATAAAGAGTTTCTATTAGATCCTTATATAGATGAAAAGAATAATCAGGCCAGAATAACTATGCGCGTGAATGAAACACAAGGAGAGTTAAATCGACAAGAGCTACTTGAAAAAATTCGTGCATTTGCTATTGATGAAGCTGGATTTACCGAAGAACAGTTAAATTTCACAGGTATACTAGTTTTATATAATAACATGTTACAGAGCCTATTTAATTCTCAGATCATGACATTGGGTACGGTGTTTATTGGAATAATGACAATGTTTATGATCTTGTTCCGTTCAGTACCAATATCTCTGATTGCTATAACACCTAACTTTTTAGCCGCAGGAGTCGTGCTTGGGGGTATGGGTGTAGCTGGAATACCTCTCGATATGATGACAATTACAATTGCTGCGATCACAGTAGGGATTGGAGTTGACCATGCGATTCATTATATAACTAGATTTTAACGAGAGTTTGCAATTGATC
>NYXF01000064.1 GCA_002685455.1 Porticoccus sp.
TTGACCTCTTTCAACAAGTCCCTCTATAGCAGGGGTTCCATCCCGCCCTGGAAGGCTTCTAAATGAAAAGCGTTCGTTAGCAGCGTCATTTCTAAATGCCTCAGATATAGCTATCATTCCGTCAAATTCCATTTTACGCTGATATCCTTCTACCCTTGCCTTCTCTAGTGGATTTGTTCCAAGCAATGGAGTCTCAGGATATATTTCTTCAAGATATCTACAGATTGCCATAACTTCATCTATTTTTGTTCCATCATCAAGCTCTAAAACAGGCAATAATCCCCTAGGATTTATCGATAAAAAACTTTCTGTGAGATTTTCACCACCTATAATATCAACTTGAATTTTCTTAATATCTAAACTTTTTTCAGCTATAAACATTCTCGCCCGTCTGGGATTTGGTGCTATATTGCAATCATAAAGAATCATTATCTCTTATCCTTTTCAAGTATCTATCCGCAAGCTTTATGTAAGAAGAGTACACTTTTTTATATGTTTTTGAAATTGATTTCACTTTATTAAAACCAACTGAACTTAAAAAAATAATTTACCAGCCAAAAAAGGGATAACTGTCTCTACTCGAAGTGTCCGCTTCCCTAATGACAAATGTTCGAAACCGATCGAAGTAAATTTTTGAAATTCATAGTCTGTAAAACCACCCTCAGGCCCAATAGCAATCAAAGTACTTTTCTTAATCTCTTTCGGGAAATANTTAGTTGTACAAGGGTGAGCTATTAAAGTTTGAGTACCCCTAACTATAGACGGAAGTTCGTCTTCTACGAACGGTTTAAAGCGTTTTTTTATGACTATCTCAGGTATGAGAGTTTCACTAGCTTGTTCTAAACCAAGTAATAGCTCTTTTCGAATATTTATTTTATCAAGCTGAGGCGATTGCCAGTAGCTTTTTTCGACTTTACAAGTATTTAGTAGATACATCTTTTTTATTCCTAAAGAAGCTATAGTCTGTAGAATCCTTCTGAGCATTTTAGGCCGAGGAAGTGCTAAAATGATAGATAATGGCAGCAGCGGAGATGGCTGAACCTTAAGCGAGACCTTCAGTGTCACAGATTCAGAATCAATATCTTTTAGAATAGCAACACCTGAGTTTCCGTTTAACAACCCCGCTTTTATTGAGCTACCTATCGTTGCCTTTTTAATACCCAAAATATGTTTTGCTCTTCGTCCATACAATTTGACTATATCTTTGCTTTCTCCTAAAAAATCTTCATTATCTAAAACAAGTATATTCATCANCTTACATCTCAATATAAATTTATTTAAATCTTTTTAAATAGAATCCTAGTAAGAAATTTAATAAATTGCCAATTATTCCTAATGATCAGGTTAATCGTTGAATCATGGCATTTTTTAGTGGAAAACGAAACGTGAGGCATTTGAGCTCAATAAAGAAAAATACTAGAATTTCTGTGCTATAGTTAATTATTATGACCCCAGTAGTTTCTCAGAGGATCGTTATCTTTCAAAGATTTAATGATATGTTCTGCAAGCTTTCTACCACTTAACCAGGCCCCCTCGACCCTCCCATTATTTAGCCAATCAGCACAAATGCCTAGGTTCTTTTCTTTATCCCAAGCATAACCTCTATCCAACGAGGGAGTTGCTTCTGCGTAGCGCCATAAATGGGCCTGTGACTGAACAGGAATCGCACCGCCAAGAGCAATGAATTCTGTGATTAGAAGATCAGCTGCTTCTTTTTTTGTAATATTAAGATGTGATTCGGTCCATTCAGAAGTTGCATGAAGCACCCATGTTTCAGCATCACCTCTTTGAGGTTTACTGCTATTCCTTGCCATCCATCTCAGGGGACCTCTATTAACGAAAGCAGCATCGAAATCCAAATCTACCTTTTTTTCAAAGTTAAGCATTACTGCCCAAGACCCTGACATTTTAGTACTCCGTGCAATTTCAGTGAGCTCAGGCGAGTTTTCTTTAAAAAGCTTTAATGCTTGAGGTGCAGGAATAGCTGCAATTATGATATTAAAATTACTTTTTATAACTCCGCTTTCTTTGCTTTCAAGAGACCATCTAGGGTAACTTTGAGGTCTGATAAAAACTGACTCAATAGTTGTNTTNTTTCTGATAGAGAGACCTCCAGAAANAAATGCAGCNGGTGTCGTCATTTTGGGAACACCCACATAACGATCAACTTTGCTAGTGCTTCGTCCACTACTAAAAATAGATAGCATTGAGGATTTTAACTCCTCTATACCTAAACTAATTCGATCAGAAAATCGCTTTGTACTAATATTAGTTTTTTCAAATTCTTTATCGCCTAAAATAGATATTTTTGGATTCCATACTTTTGCTACGCCTGCCCCAATCCACCTATCTACCTCCTCCTTGAAATCAGAATTTTTTACAGTGAAGTACTGCGCGCCGTGATCAAATTCTGAAAGTTCATTGCGTCTTGTAGCCATTCGACCNGATAAATTTTGGCCTTTGTCAAATATCTCAACATCATAACCAGATTTTTCCAGAGTCTTAGCACAGGACAATCCTGCAATTCCTGCACCAATGATACCAATAGATTTTGTTTGCAACTTAGGTGCCGTGCTATCCATTACTCTGACCACCAAGAATACTCCTATTCTTTAGTTTGTTACGAGATTTCAGTATAATTAATTATATAAATATGTTTTAAAGAATTCTTTGTTCAATTTTTAGGAATGAGTCTCATCTAAAAAAGCAATTATAGATACTTATTTAAGTTAATCGAAAATCTCTTACTTAAATTTTGCAGCACTACCCATGATAATAATCGTAAAATAAAGAGCACGATATGACAAATTTTTTTAATGAAAAGTATAAAAAAGATACCTTATTTTTTGATGGTTCATGTCCAATGTGTACCAAAGAAATAAAACTGCTAAAAAATATCAGTAATGGTGGCCTTAGTTTTGTGGACGTTCATAAGTGTGAGATAGATAAAAATTTGCCGCCAAAATTAGATATGCTTAAAGTTCTTCACCTAAGAACTGCACAAGGTGGTTGGATGAAGGGTGTTTCTGCTACAGTCCAAGCATGGTCGCACACAAATTGGGGTTGGATTTTTAAGCCTTTATTATGGCCCTTAATTAATCATATTGCCGAATACGTATATGAAAAATGGGCTGAAAAAAGATATCGCCGGCTATATGATTGCGATACATGTGTCGGTGAAGATCAGTGAATGCGCTTATAATCGGTGGTAGCGGTGGTATAGGTATGGGGCTCGTTAAGTCTATACTTAAAAATAACCATACTTGCATTATTTATGCGACCTATGGAAAATCTAAACCCGAGTTTCATGATCATAGACTCACCTGGTACCAATTGGATGTAACCAAAGAGGATGACTACAAGAGCCTCTCTGCCGACCTAAAAAAAATAGACTGGATAATTAATTGTGTCGGTATGCTTCATACAAAAGATAAGGGGCCAGAAAAGGCAGTTCGAGCTATCGAGCCAGAATTTTTTCTTGATAATTTTAGAGTCAATACACTACCAACTTTATTAATAGCTAAATATTTTTCTAGATCAATTCTAGAGTCTAAGGCGTCAATTTTGGCTGTCATCTCAGCTAAAGTTGGTAGCATCCAAGATAATAGGCTGGGAGGTTGGTACAGCTATAGAGCCTCAAAAGCAGCCTTAAATATGGCGATAAAGACGATATCACTTGAATGGCAATATAAGGTTCCAAATTGTTGTGTCGCCGCTCTTCATCCAGGTACAACCGACACACAGCTATCTGCACCATTTCAAGCAAATGTAGCTATAAAAAAACTTTTCAGTGCAGATCAAACAGCAGCATTGCTCATTGATGTTATAGATAACCTTAATTCAAAAAATAGTGGGAGATTTTGGAATTGGGATGGTAAAGAAATACCCTGGTAAAGATAAAGTCTTCGATTTATGGCTGAGGTTTTTCAGATTTAAAGGTAAAGTTTAGATAATAATAGATGAATATNTAACAAAATATTTAATGCTTTTGATATAATTAAATTTCATTTGGCGTCTTCCATGTGAGCTTATTCTTTTTGGTAATAACTATCATTCTTGACAGGAGAGTTATCATTCACCATAAATTAATGACGCCTGATTAATAAACAGCAAATAGCAATCGTAAATTATGGGCAAAAAAAAAAGTATAGCTATCATTGGCTCTGGTATTTCTGGACTAAGCTCGGCATATTTCCTTAGAGATAAATATGATCTTACGGTTTATGAGAAAAATGCTGTCCTTGGCGGACATAGTAGAACAATATCTATTTTAACAAAAAATCAAAAAAAGTTAGAGGTTGATACCGGCTTTATTGTTTTAAATGATCGCACTTACCCTCTACTTAATAAGCTTCTAAAAGATATAAAAATTGAAATAAAAGATACAGAGATGTCATTTTCAAT
Organism: Porticoccus sp.; assembly: GCA_002685455.1. The sequence goes on from NYXF01000064.1 coordinate 4,405, forward strand.
ATCGACTAATAATGGCCAATTAGAATGGGCAGGATCATCATTGAACACACTTTTTGCTCAACGAAAAAATTTATTTAATCTAAGTATGCTAAGAGGAGTACTAGATATTTTGAAATTTAACGCTTACGCAAAAGATTTCATAAAAAAATCTCCCAATTTATCCTTAGGAGAGTTGATTCAAAAGATGAATCTTAAAGCATGGTTTCGTGATTACTACATTCTTCCAATGGGTGGAGCCATTTGGAGTTGTCCATCTAATACTATGTTGAATTTTCCTGCTACTACATTTGTTAATTTCTTTGAAAATCATGGGTTACTAAGCCTCAAAAATAGACCCCAATGGCATACATTAAAAAATAAAAGCAAGGAATATGTTAGAGCTCTTGAGATTTCTATTGAAAAAAATGGAATTATAAAAAAAAAATACTAATATCAGTTACATTGATTGTTCAGATGGCAAAATTAAAATTAAAGAAGAAGGCAAAGAATCTATAATCTATGATGAGGTCCTATTTGCCTGTCACCCCGTCGAGATTCTATCTTTATTAAGATCTATAAAACCGGATATGAAAAATACTCTCATAAAGTTTACTAGAGAAAAAAATATAGCTTATACCCATTCAGATAAAGAGCAGATGCCAAAAGAAAAAAAATGCTGGAGTAGTTGGAATTACCTTTATAAAAAGAGTGATAACGATAGTAGAGTAGCCGTAACATACTGGATGAACAAATTACAACACATAGATAATAATATACCCTTATTTGTCACGTTGAATCCAATATCACCTATCCCTAAAGATAACATTTATGATGTGCATCAATTTCATCATCCTGTTTTTGATCAAGCAGCAATAGATGGGCAGTTTGAGCTAAATCATATGCAAGGTTACCAAAATATATGGTTCTGTGGAGCATATTTACGTTATGGATTTCATGAGGATGGAGTATGGAGTGCTGCGGAAGTATCTAAAAAAATAATTAAAAGTGATCAATCTTGAATTATTCCTCCCTTGTAAAAATGAAGATATTCCACAAAAGACATACGCCACGAGTGTATGAGTTTTCTCACAGCATGCTCTATGTTTTACTTAATTTAAGGAACATTTATCCGCCAAAGAAAAATAATTTTTTTTCGATCAATAAATTTAATTTATTTAGTGTTTTTTGGAAAGATTATGGTTTCGAGAGGTTTAACGATCCAAAGCTTTATGTTTCGAACATTTTAGAAGAGTATGAAATTGATCTTGTAAATGCACATGATGTCTGGCTTTTGACTATTCCAAAAGCACTAGGCTGGGGTTTTAATCCAGTGAGCTTCTGGTTGTGTTTTGATATAAATAAAAACCTAAAAATTGTTTTAGCTGAGGTGAATAATACTTTCAGTGAGAGACATGGATACTTGTGCTTTGAGGAGAACATGAACTCAATTAAGTATGAAAATATAATAAGGCATCAGAAGGTATTCCATGTTTCACCTTTTTGCCAAATTAAGGGACAATATGATTTCAGGTTTGATGTTAATAAAAAAAATATAAAAATTGATATCAATTATAAGGATGGAGATAAAAAATTAATTTCCACAACAATAACTGGAGATATTATACCATTCGATAATAGGAACTTAATTCCCCATCTTGTTGCCTTACCTTTTCTTACTTTTAAGGTAATATTTTTAATTCACTTTCATGCACTTATACTGTGGATTAAGAAAATACCTTTCGTTAGTAAGCCCAAAAAAATAGATAAAAATATTACATAGAGCCAACAGATATGAGTGAAAGATATAAAGACATTTTAAAAAATCTTTTTGAAAAAGCTAACATCGGACAGTTGACTATCAGGCTACCTAATTCAGAGGAAATCATTTTTTTTGGAGGTGTCGATGGACCGGAATGTGATATGACAATCCATGATTGGCAAGTCATGAATATGTTAGCAAAAAGAGGGGACATAGGTTTTGGCGAGGCTTACCACTCAGGTTTTTGGGATAGTTCGAATGTACCTGATCTTTTGACTTATTGTAGTTTAAATTTAAGTAGTATTAAAAATAAAGGACAGGCCAGCTATTTTAATAAGATAATATTTTATTTGCATAATAAGCTAGTTAGAGCTAACACACTTTATGGCAGCAAAAGAAACATTCTTGAACATTATGATATAGGGAATGACTTCTATCAGTCTTGGTTAGATCCAACCATGACTTATTCTTCGGCTATAAGATCAAGCGAAACAGATAGTTTGATGGATGCCCAGTTAAATAAATACCAGCGAATAATCAATAAAATTAATGTTCAAAATAATAAAATTTTGGAGATTGGTTGTGGATGGGGTGGTTTTGCAGAAGAGGCTGCTGCTGCTGGGGCTCATGTTACAGGACTTACTATATCGGATGAGCAATACAGATATGCTACAAAAAGATTAAATATGGATGCACAGATTTTAATGGAAGATTATCGAGTGATTAAAGGTAAATTTGATCGGATAGTTTCAATTGAAATGTTTGAAGCAGTCGGCGAAAAGTTTTGGAAAACTTACTTTGACCAAATAAAAAGACTGCTTAAAAAAAATGGTTGCGCAATGATCCAAACTATTACTATTGATAATCAAATTTTTCCTGAATATAGGAAAAAAAGTGACTACATTAGACATCATGTTTTTCCGGGAGGTATGCTGCCATCAAAGGAAGCTTTTTGCAGTAAAGCTAGAGCCTCAAAATTAGAGATAGGTGAGATATTCGAATTTGGCCAAGATTATGCTTGGACACTCCAGAAATGGAGAGAAAATTTCGCAGATCAAAAAAAACGATTAATATTAAACGGTTGTTCTGAGTCATTCCTTCGTTCATGGGAGTTTTATTTGAGTATTTGCATAGCAGGCTTTAATTCAAATAGAACAAACGTCATGCAAGTGGAGATATTAAATTAATCATACATATTTTTTAAGGGTTCAATTAACGAAAAGGAAATGGGTTCTATATGAAAAAATTTAAATTTCTAGTTATGAGTTTTGTTTGTTTTATTTTTTCTGGGTGCACCAATAATTCTATAGATTATTATGGAGATAAACCCTCCAAAATAGACCTTAGAAAGTTTTTTGATGGTGACGTCGAAGGCTGGGGAAGTTTATTTGATTTTAACGGAAGGCAAACAAGAAGTTTTAAGGTAGATATCAAGGGAAGATGGGAGGGCGATACAGGGGTCTTGGAGGAATGGTTTATTTTTGATGATGGTGAGAAAACTAAAAGAATATGGAGAATATCCTTCTCTGATGAAAACTCATTTGTTGGTTCTGCTGGAGATGTAATCGGTGAAGCAAAAGGAGTTATTAATGGTAATGCTGTTAATTTAAATTATGTTTTAAATATCCCTTATAAAGGTTCGACAATTAATTTAAGTATGGATGATTGGATGTATCTTGTAGAAGAAAATACTATTATTAATAGAACTTCTATGAAAAAGTTCGGATTTAGGGTCGGTGAAATAGTTTTGGTAATGAAGAAAAAATAATGAAAAAAATATGGCTAATAGGAGCAAGCGAGGGAATAGGTAGGGCTCTTGCAGAGGAGTTAGGACAAGACGTCGATAACTTTTTAATTCTATCCGCTAGAGATTCTGATCGGCTCGAGAGCCTGTCATCACATATAAAGACTAAATCAATGTTTTGCCGTGTAGATGTTGCGGATAACGCCTCCGTAGAAAATGGCTGGAAAGAGATTAAAAGTAAAGTAGAAACAATAGATACACTTATCTATTGTGCTGGTTATTATAGACCGATGAGCTCTGAGGATATTAAGGTAGAAGAGATTGAAAAGATAATTGACATCAATTTAGTGGGTGCATATAGAGTGCTTACTCATGTAGTCCCTGAATTTATAAGAAAAAAAGATGGGCATATCGCGTTAGTTTCGAGTATAGCTGGATACAGAGGGTTACCGAAAGACACTGGTTACGGCTCTAGTAAGGCTGGTTTAATTCATTTAGCAGAAAACTTAAGATGTGATTTATCAATTCACAACATAAAAGTTCAGATAATTAACCCCGGATTTGTTAAGACTAGACTGACTGATTTGAATGATTTTAAGATGCCCTCACTTATGACAACAAAACAAGCGGCTGTTTTAATAAAAAAAGGTTTAGAGAGTCGAGGTTTTGAGATTAGATTCCCCTTCATTTTTTCCAGTTTCATTAAAATACTCAGCTTGTTACCCTATCGTATATATTTTTGGTTGACTAAAAAAACTAACCAAAATTAATTGCAATAAGCCAGTATACTTTAATGCTAAAATGCTTATTAATTTAATTAATAAATGGAAATTATTATGTTTGGAATATTCAAAAAAAATCCCTTAAAAAAACTTAAAGATGAATATGAGGCAAAGTTGAAGGATGCCATGGAGGCCCAGCGTTCAGGGGATATTTTCAATTATTCTCAGCTCTCTAAGGAGGCTGATATAATTCATAAAAAGATTAAGTTAATAGAAAGTGAGACTGACGATAATAATTAGATGTATATTATATATCTTCAATTTGTTTTTTTATTGAGGTCACAGGCTTGGTCTACATAAATCAACTCACTTATATCAAACCCAAGGCTATAAGTTTTTTTCTCAAAATCATCTTTTAATTTTTGGGGTACACAAGGATTCCTTGCAAGAAGCCAGAGGTAAGATTTGCTATCACTGGTGACGTAAGCATATTGATAATTTTCGTCTAACTCAAAAATTATGTATGGTGTTGAAAAGGGCCAAAAGAAAGAGACCTCAAGATAACCTTGATCCTTATTCTTCAAGAGGCGAGCTTTGCCATGGGCAACTTTTTGTTTATCAGATTTTTTGATTCCACGATTGATAACTATTATTGAACCGTCTTTTTCCATAGAATAGCTGGCAGAAACTTGTGCCATGTCTCTTTCAAACCAATGATCTAATCTAGCAATTTCATACCATTTTCCGAGATATTGAGATATATTAAAGTTACCAACCGGTTGTATTTCATCAGAAATCAAATTACAGCTAAAGATGCTAAATATTATGAAAATAATTTTTTTTATTTTATACATTAGATAAGTTTGACATACCATCGTTATGGTATCTAGGACCATTTAGTTTATTCGCAAACAAAGAGACGATTTGATGTATAAAAAAAATGATTTTCCGATAACTTTGTATTTAGGATATTTAGGTTTAACTCCATTCGTGTTGTCGCTCATTTCAGTGATATACATACCTCAAATTAAAGACGCAGCACAACAAGCATTTATTGTATATTCTGTAATTATAATATCTTTTATGAGCGGAATTCATTGGGGCTTAGCGCTAATCAGTAATGTGAAGAAATTCGAAAAATTCATTATAAGCATTGTTGTACCGGTTTTAGTTTGGATTACTTTTCTATTATTACAGGATGATATTTTTATTATTTTTTTGGGCTGTATGCACTTGGTTATATTAAGAGTAGATGGAATAATCTTCATTGATTTCGATATTAAACCAAATTATTTAACTATGCGTTTGAGGCTGACCACTATTGTCGCCGCGTTACATTTTTTACTAGCTTTTACTCTCAGTTGAAAGTAAAAATAATATATACCTCATCGACTATCTTTATCAATAATTTCTCTTATTTGTGTCAAAATTAAATCTTTATCCCATTCTGCGGCTCCTTCAAGTTTAGCTAGAAGTAAGCCATTTGGCCCTATTAAAATAGTTGTGGGCAAACCTCTTAAACCAAGCTCACGGAAACCTTTATTTTTTTCGTCATACCATATAAGAATTTTGTCTAACATCATTGGCTCTAAAAAAGATTCTATCTCTGACACAGGTTTTAAATCTTGACTTACTGCAATGACTAAAAGATTTTTTTCGTAAAAATGTTTTGCAAGCCTATTAAGTGAAGGCATCTCAGTAACACATGGCGCGCACCAAGTCGCCCAAAAATTAAGCAAGAGATAATTTCCTTTAAATCTTTTTATATCTATGTTGTTCGATCCATCATTAAAATATAGTCTCGGTATCGACTCAGCTGATGACAAGACATCCATTTTTTTATCAGCAAATGCACTCAGGTCCATTAAAGAAAAAAGAACAATAAAAATATATTTTTTTGTAAATTTTTTTAAAGACATATTAAATACTAAAAAATTAAATTTTTGTAACCGTTTCTATGATAGTAGGCTTCGAGTGATGTATTATAGAACAACAGATATAGATATGTCGCTTAGGTACTCTATATATTTAACGATTATATTTTTCAACTTATATAGGAAAATTTAATGAAATTGATACTAATTGGTACTTTTTTATTTTACCAAGCAATTGCTTGGGCCAATTCAAATGCACCTGAGGCAAATGATATGAATACAAGTGAAATTAATTTTGATGGAAATGCGCACCAATTTGACTTCCTGACAATCGACGGAGAGCCACTGCCGTTATCTAGTTTTTCTGGCAAGGCTTTGTTAGTTGTTAATACTGCATCTCGTTGCGGTTTCACTTCACAGTATTCCGGATTGCAAAGTTTATGGGAAAAATATAAAGATCAAGGTCTAGTTATTTTGGGTGTCCCGTCTAATGATTTTATGGGTCAAGAACCTGGTACGGAGAGCGAGATTAAAACTTTTTGTAGCGTCAACTTTAACGTAGATTTTCCAATGACCTCTAAAGTGAGAGTTAAAGGAAAAAATGCTCACCCATTTTATTCTTGGATTAAGAAAAAATCCGGTTCGCCACGATGGAACTTCCATAAATATTTATTAGACCATGAAGGTAATTTTGTCATAGCCTATTCGTCTATTACCGATCCTCTTTCTGATAAATTGGTCGAGGTTATTGAATCTACTCTGGACGCTAACAAGAATTTTAATTAACTATAGCTTTAATTAATCAAAATAATGGATTTTCGTTAGACAAAATCTTATGACTGAAAGAATCGTAGTTATTTTTTCTGGAGGAATGGATTCATTCACTCTCCTAAACCGGACGATTAGAGATGGCTATAAAGTATTCGCGGTCACTTTCGATTATGGGCAAAGACATGCCAAAGAAATCAAATATGCCAAATCTGCATGTGTAGATCTTCAAGTGCCACATAAAATTATAGATATCACTACCATAAATCAGCTCCTTCAAGGCTCTTCATTGACTTCAAATATTAATATTCCAGAGGGGCACTATGCTGATGAAACTATGCGGTCCACTATTGTGCCTAATAGAAATATGATACTCCTATCTTTAGCAGTTGGTTATGCTATTTCAATTAATGCAAAAAAGGTTTTTTATGGAGCTCACACGGGAGATCATGCAATTTATCCTGATTGTCGACCAGAATTTGTGGAAAAATTAAATAATGTATGCGCTATTGCAAATTATGAATCAGTTGAGATTGTTACCCCTTACTTACATTATGACAAAGGACAGATAGTAAAAGACGGTCTTTTAATGGAGCTGGATTATGGTAAAACTTGGAGTTGTTATAATGGAAAAGATATAGCTTGTGGAAAATGCGGAGCATGTTTTGAGCGAAGGGAAGCATTTGCTTTGAATCATATGATCGATCCTTCTGAGTATAAATAATGAGTAAAACATATAAAATTAAAGAAATATTTTATACCTTGCAGGGTGAGGGGGCTCAGTCAGGGAGGCCGGCTATTTTCTGTAGATTTAGTAAATGTAACCTATGGAATGGCAGAGAAGAGGATAGATCTAGTTCAGTATGTAATTTTTGCGATACTGATATACTCGGAACTGATGGTCAAAACGGTGGAGAGTACAAAACAGCCACAGATTTAGCCTCAGCAGTAAACCTTCTGTGGTCTAATAAAAAAGGGAAGCCTTTTGTGGTATGTACAGGTGGGGAACCTGCACTACAATTAGATGAAGAACTGATTGATAATTTTCACTCACTAGGATTTGAGGTTGCTGTAGAAACAAATGGAACTTTACCCTTGCCCTCTGGCATAGACTGGGTATGCTGTAGTCCAAAAGGAACCTCGAGAATTGTTATTAATGAGTGCAATGAGCTTAAATTAGTTTTTCCACAGAAAGATGCGATGCCTGAAAATTTTAATCATATTAAGGCTGATTTCTTTTATCTTACGCCAATAGCTAAACCAATTTCAGATAAATACATTTATCCAAGTCAAGATGATGCAACGCAAGAGGCAGTGCAGTTTTGTCTTGATAACCCAAAATGGCGCTTAAATTTACAAACACATAAAGTTTTAGACATTCAGTAAAGATGCAAGCATTACTTCTGTTATTAACAAAAAACTTTACTTTTTTAAAAAAAACAATTAAGTTTTACTATCCATCACATAAATCTAAATATTGTCAAACTTAGATATATATTTTATATGAAATGTTACAAAGACAGCTTGAGTATAGATCAAGAGAAAAAACGGCAAGCCAAAAATTCTAGACTAATTGAAAAATCCGAAAAGAAGTTGAATGAACTAGGGTTTACTTTAGTGACTAGAAACACTCATTGGATAGTTTATGACAATTTAGGCGGTAGATATCTCTTTGAAGATTCGGAATCTCTTTATAAGTTTTGTTATCGTAAAAAATATCAGCATGCAAAAGATGAAAAAAAACCTATCTTTGTGATCAAGAAGTCAGGCGCCAGTTAATAGCCTTATAGTTCTCAGCAATTCTCAAATAATCAATTTAATAAAAAAGGTGACTTAGATATCGAGTCTAAAAATCACCTTTTTCATTCAACAACAAAATGTCTTCCACTGAAGAACTTAGAAACTTACGTTAAAGCCACCTTTAATATTCCTTCCACCACCAAGAACTTGATCTTTTATGAAGGACGCGTGATCTCTAATATCTTCATCTAGTAAATTTTCAGCTTTAATATATATGCTAACTGATTTGTATGATGGTATTTGATAACTTAAGTTAAAAGTTACGTCAGAATAATCATCAGTTTTAATCTCATACTTACCGATTTTGTTTTGACTAAATACTTGTCTCATGCTCAGGTCGCTTTTGAAATTACCCCAGTCACCGAAAATAGTTGCTCCTAGTGTTGCTGGAGGTATTCTAGGTAAATCGCCTCCATCGCGATTCTTTGCTCTAACATAATCACCCCAGAGACTTAATCTATAATTCTTGGATAAGTCAAAATCACCTTGAACCTCTAAACCATAAAACTCAGCAGGTATATTTTTGTATTCGAAGACTGAGATTTCCTCACTCTCATCTTCACCTTCATGCATATGTTTCTGAGTTCGCCCAGTATTTATCATTGCAATATAACTGTTAAAGCGAGTGTAGTATGGCGAAACCACGATATTTTTATTTTCACCTGCCCAATTAAGTGAAAAATCTAGGGAATTAGATCGTTCTTCACTTAACCCTCTATCTCCCTGCTCAATTGTTTCCGTGGCATGGTGATGACCGTATGCAAATAACTCCTCATAAGTTGGAGCTCTTTGAATATGGCTCAAACTTACGCCTAGTGATAAGCCCGGACTCAGTTCCATTTTTGTTTCTACAGATATATTGGATGTTTGAAATGTTTTTTCTGTGTCATCAAAAGATGTTGTATTCTCTACACCTCCAGCTGCCTCACAGCCAGCTTCAAGATAGTCCACAGTACACCCATCATCACTTACGAAGTCATTCCCATTGTGTTTAACGAAGCCCTGTCTAAAACCAAATGTAATATTTTGATTATTGTAAGAGAAATTTTCTAATAAATATAAAGATATTTTTTCGGAGTTGTTATTTGCAATCATTGGGCCACCTTTTTCTTTTGTGAATCTACGTGTACCAAAGTCCAAACCAATAACACCCTTTGATTCGTTAATGAACGAATGTGTTACTTCAAATTTACCTTCATAGGTATTCTGTAAAAATTGTGTAGCAATCTCTCCACTTGGTTCTACTTCATCATGGTCATATTCGGTGTAGCTAGTATCAAATCTAAAACTACTAATATTCGATGATAAATTATTTTTTTGGAATATATAGTTGTATCTGTCTGATTCGACATCCATATAAGCACCGTTTTCGATCGGGTTACCATATTCCATATCATAACCTTTGTATGACAGCCCAGTATATCCGTCACTAAATACGTAGGATGCTCCAATACCTCCTCCATAACTATCATTATGCGAGCTATTAAGTGTATCCTTGCCGTTTTTATCTCGAGCAATAGGTTCACCCTCTGCTGCTCTCGCGGCACTAAGCTTGGACGATACTGAATCACCAGGTATCTTTAAGTTCTTGCTATCCCGCTTGAACCCATCAAGATGAATCATGAAATCTTTAAAACCATAATCGAGTTGAAGAGAATTTGTATTTTCTCTCAGGGCACCACCCTGACTGAAATCATAGACACCAGTTAGGCCCTCAATGACCTCGTCATCAATTGTATGATCAATGATATTTATTGTTCCACCCACAGAGCCCCCACCATAGATAATCGATGCAGGTCCTTTAATAATCTCAATTTGATCTGCAGATAAAGCATCTATACCCACAGGGTGATCACCTGACATCGCAGAAACATCATTTACCTCAAGACCGTTGTTCAGAATCTTGATTCGATTACCATCCATTCCGCGAATAACTGGCCTACCAACGTTTTCTCCCCAACCGCTATTACTAACCCCTGGAATATTTTTTAAATTTCTGCCCAAAGAAGCAGAACTATTTTGCATTAGTTCTTTATTACCTATGATTCTTACAGGCTTGACCATCTCGTTAGAGTTAATTTGTAAAGGGTTTGCTGTCACAGGTATTTCCGCCACGTTAATTTTAGTTTCTTCAGCAAAGGCTTGTGAAACAAAAAAAACAAGTAGGCATAGGTATAAATTTTTCATCGATAGCTCCATTGAGGTTTAAAAAAATAAAAAATATAATTTTTAGAATGCGGATTATATTCATCGACATCTTGAAAGCAAGATAAATGATATATTATAACATTACTAAATGCATGTTTTTTATTGATTATGATGAATTTTATTAATTGATAAGGGATAATTTCTTTTAAAACATTATAACAAAATGTAATATTTTAATTAGATCTTTTTTTGAATTCTAAAACAGTTGCATTGATACAGTACCTTGGTAAACCACCTGGTCCATCAGGAAATACATGACCTAAATGAATATCTGATATAGTCGACCGAATTTCTATTCTTTTCATTCCATTACTGTTATCTGGTTTTGAATAAACTGCGCCGTCAATAGGTTTCGTAAACGATAACCACCCACTAAAAGAATTATATCTATCTCTAGTATCAAATAAAGGTACCCCACTAATTTTGTCAACAAATATACCATCAGGGGTATTTTTGAAAATATTATATTCTTTGCAAAATCTCCTATCAGTTGCATCCTCGAAAGCAACCTTATAAGCTTCAGATTTGCCGAGTTTGAAGAAACCAAGAGCCTGATAAAATTCCTTTGAAGACATTATACCTTGGTGGCCAAATACCTCTTCTCCGTCCTTCAAGAAGATAATAGTTGGTGTCGCCCATGTTGGCGATTTAATTTTAAGTTGACCTAATTGACTAGCGAGCCTGAAAATTACGGGTATACTTCCTGAATAATCGTTTAATGTCTCGGACTTAAATTTCTCACAATAAAAGCAATAGTCTTGCGGCTCAATAATAACTATGTACTTCCCCTCCTTGAGACTTTGATTATTAGGTGCATCTGATTTATTTGGAATATTGAATTTCACTCCAGTAGAGTGGTCTGGGCAGTATCCATTTGGGTTTTTCTTAATGTAGTCTTGATGATAGGCTTCCGCCTTATGAAATTCTTTTAGAGATTTAATCTGGGTAACAATTTTTCCATAATCAAATTTGTTTAGAAGCTCTTGGTAAATAGCAATAACTTTTTCTGCATCCCTTTTTTGATCTTCGTTTGTATATAAAATAATTGACCTGTATTGCGTTCCTACATCATTACCCTGTTTATTTAATTGAGTTGGGTCATGAGATTCAAAATAATGCTTTAGAAGTATTTCAGTCGAAATAAAGTTTGTATTGTAGGTAATTTCAACTACTTCTGCGTGGTTATGTGGGTTGAATTTATTTTTTGGTTTTGTAATCACCGAATAACTTGGTTCGACATCAAGACCGTCAGAGTAACCTGATACTGCATTCATAACTCCTGGAAGAGATTCATAACCCTTTTCGGCACCCCAAAAACAACCAGAACCCAAAACAATTTTCTGGATATGTGATGTCATAATTTGATGGTCATTTGCATATGCATCATTGAAAAAAAGAAAACATATAAGAAATAGGCTTAAAATAAATTTTTTTATGGTTGACCTCTTTTATATATTTCGATTGACTAAGCTTGTAGTAAAAGTTGCCTAGAATTTTTTTATTTTATTAAAAATCATTATATAAATGAAATAAATAATTAAAGGCAGTGAGCAAATGAACCAAGGAATATAGTCATTCATACCATTTATTACTGAAACAACTAAACCTGCTAGTGAGAATATGCTGAAAATAAAAATTACTAATTTCCTATTGAGGTATTTATTTAATAAGAAGCATATTACACATACCGCAATAACGGATATTAAAGCCCAAAATAAAATAATCATTTTCTTTATCATCCTGAGTAAAGAATTAATAAAAGTAGCAAAGCTTACAGGTAGCTCATTAAACAATATTTTAGTTTTAACCAAAAAAAATTTCTAATGAAATCGAGCATCATTTAGATTATTTTTGCAATCTTAACCGCTGCAGCAGATCCAAAACCTACTACTGAAAACCATATTTTTTCGATAAATGAGAGATTTACATTAGTAATTTTATCTTTAGCGTCTTGTTGATGAGAAACCTCATCATGGAAACATTTTTGAAGAACATATAGAAGGTTAGGATAGCATTTATTTTTTTCAAGGAATTTTATCTGCTCTTCATAGTGTTTTCTTACAAATGTTTCTACAGCATTGATCGTAATACAAAAGGTTTTATAACCTACTAGAGATGGTAAAAATCCGAGTAAAAAACCCATAATCTTCCATAAAAATAGCAACTTACTTCTTTTTGAATAACCAACAAGATGTTGCATGATGATTAGATGCTTGATTTCAGATATCTCATGTTCTGAAGCCATTTGCTTAATTTTTTTTGACCAAAATATACATTTAGCTCCTTTGTAGATCCAAACAGCACCAGTTTCACCAGCATGATTTGATCTCATCCATGGGACAAGCTCTTCAGGAATAACTATATCTCTAGCCTTAAATTCTTCGATTACGTCATCAGGTTTCATTATAGATTTACAATCTCAGTATTGAATATTAAAATGGCATTTCTTGTTGTAATTTTTCATAAATAGGTGCGACTCTCTTATTTTTCTTTAACTTGGTTGACCTAACCTTATTTTTTCGACTTCCATGCTTTATGTAGATTTCCTTTGATATCTCTTTATGTATACTGCTATGTCTTAATGTATATAGATTTTTTGTGGCGGCCTGTCTTGCACTTTTTTCATCGACGATAGGCAGTGGATACTCATCTATAGGCTCTGGGCATTCCCAAGGCTTATGTATATATTTAATATTAATTCCCGATAACTCTGGGATCCACTTTAAAATAAATGCTCCCTCTGGATCATGATCAATACCTTGTTTAATTGGATTATAAATACGTACAGTATTGATTCCAGTGGTGCCTGATTGCATTTGAATTTGGCTATAATGAATTCCAGGCTCATAGTCTGTAAAAAGACTAGCAAGATAGATCGCTGGCTTTTGCCAATTCAGCCATAAATGGTAGCTGGCAAAGCTTACTAACATAGCCCTCATGCGAAAGTTGAGCCAACCAGTCGCAATCAAAGCTCTCATACAAGCATCTATCATTGGAAAACCAGTTTGACCTTTCTTCCAAGCTTCGAAATGCCTCTGATTAATCCGATCTTGTCTTATTGTATCATACACTGAGTGCATATTTTCATATTCAATTCGCGGTTCATCCTCTAGTTTTTGTATAAAGTGACAATGCCAGCGAAGCCTACTTGAAAATGAGCGTAACGAGCGATTCCATAATTTACTTGAACTTCCAAAAGAAGCTGCCCGTGATCCCTTTTCTTTTTCAGCCACCTGAAAAACTTCTCTTATTGAGATAGTTCCGAAAGCCAAATGAGGGGATAATCTTGAACAACTATCAAATGCCGTGACGGGTGAGGACATTTTTTTTGTATAATGATGTCCCCTGTGAGAAAGAAAACTGCTCAGTATTTTCAATGCCTCTGAGCGACCACCCTTTTGGATTGCCGAGTTTTTTTTATCTTCTATCCCCAAATCTTTTGCGCTTGGGATGCCATCACAATTATGGGAAAGCTTTTGTAGTTTTACCGGTGCATCATAAATAGGTTCTTTCATCTTGCTATACCACGACTTAGACCAACTATTTCGGTTTTTTTGGCCTCTTACAACTCCATTCTGTGTTGGTTGAAACCATTTAATAGAGTTATCGAAAGTCCATTTTTTAATTTTTTGATCGCGCTTATATGTCCAGTTATTCCATGTCTCTTGATGAGACCAAAGACCTTTTATTTGATGATTTTCGTGAATCCCATTAAAAATTTTTATAGCATCACCTGTTCTAAAGATGAGCTTCTGTCCAAGCCTTTGAAGTTCGACATCAAGCTCTACTAGAGATTCACGAAGAAACATATAATGACGATGACTTAAATCTGCCTGGTTCCATAATTCAGGTTCAAATATGTAAATCGGCAAGATTGGGCCAAGTTTAGAAGCTTCACATAGCGCTTCATTATCATGAGTTCGAATATCTCTTTTAAACCAAACAACTTGCATCTGAATGACATCCCAACCGTTTATATGATGAAGACGTTAATTATTTTAAAATTTTTTCTTATAGAATATAAAATTACTTAGAGCTACCAACGTAAGATATATCAATATATATAAGTAATAATACTGTTTAAATATACAGTAAATAATTATAAAAAAAAAGCCTAAATTTAGGTAGTAGTTGGAAAGTGATATGTTGGTTTGTTGCCTAAGAAACAATGCAATTGAGCTATTGATTAGCCCAAGATGAAATTAAAAAAAGCTACGCAAATAAAAAGATCAAATTGTATTAGTGTTTGAAGCGAACAATAGTCAAATTAGCCCATAATTTGACTAAATCTTTTTTATTTTCTCTATTGCATCAATAATCGTTCTTGCATCACCATCGATATTTGAATTTGGCACTAATTCTGGCCATAAGGGCAGCAAAAAATTTAAGATATCGATTATTTTTGATATCCTTAATTTGTTATTTATATTTTTTGTATTTATATCGAGAAGATTATTCTTTGCCATAGTAGTGAATCCAAGAGCATCTTGGTATTCATATACATTTTCAACCTTGCCATTTACAATGCCGATAGCATATTCCTTTGCTGCTATTTCAAGCAAAGAAATAACCAATTTGATTTTCTTATCAATAGAATCATTTCCCTGGGTAATAAATTCTTCATTTTTGCTGATAGCTACAAATAAATTACTATAGCGATCATTAACAATTTTGATTGATTCTTCAGATTGAACAGAAGATGATAAATTTTCTAATTCAGTTGCAAATCCTGGTGCGCCTCTTGCTTTAAAAGTAGGGACCATGTCACCATATAACTCACTTTTAGGATGTTTCATATGCATCTTTGCATTATCAATGCTAGAAGTTTTATATAACTCGATACCCACCCATAGGTGACCTTTCATCAAATTGAGATTTGTCAAATATTCATTGTCATTAGTGATTATAGCTGGTGAAGGAGCATTCTCATGTTTGTTTCCATGTGAGTGACTTTCGTCAGGATGACTGGCGACCACTGAATATGAAATCAAGAAAGACAAAATTATGATTCCCAAAATATTTTTTTTCACAATATTAATTCCTCTTTAAAAATAAAATTTTCTCCACATTCTTATGCCAAAGAATAAAGATAATAACCATAAAATTACTTCAGGATAATTAGGATTGCTGTTATAGCCGAAGAATCCTTTTAAGAAAACGCCAATTCTTCCTTTATCGTGAAGAAGGTGAGTATATTTATTTTTTCCATTTATATTATGTGAATAATAGAATGCTTTTTCAACTTCGTTTTTCGGTTTTAGTATATCCCAAACCCTTGGTATGTCTGCTTTATCGTGTAAACCAAAAACTTCAAGGTGATCCCCTTTTACTACGAATTCTTCTACTTCATGCGTGCCATACGCAACCATTCCAGATGCAAATATAACAAGCATAAAAGTCGTTGTTCTGAAGAATACTCTGAGATTTATCCTTCTACCTTGAATTACTATAGCGTAACCAATTATTACGGCTATTGTCATTCCTGCAAAAAATCCTAGATATGAGAAACTTCCGGACATATTGAAACTTCCCATTAAAAATAACGCTGTTTCGAATCCCTCTCGTAAAATTGCAAAAAAGACAACTAAAAATATCCCCCAACCAGCAGTTTCGACAGCTTTTTTTGTTTTTTCTTCCATAGCTGCTCGCTCACTCACATGCTTTGAGAGCCAAAATATTACATACCACAATAACATGGCAGTAATATACATACTGATAGCCTCAAAGAGGGATTGGGCCGAGGCATTACCAATAGACGCCTTGACCATGTTTATAACGAAGGCGACGCCTATGCTTGCAAAAACTGCTGCAATAACAGCTAACCAGAGTTGTTTAATTTCTTTTTTTAAGTTATTTTTTTCTAATAGAGTATAAATAATTCCAACTATAAGCGATGCCTCAAGGCATTCTCTGAAAGTGATAATAAATTCATTCATAAGAATATTTTTTTATTGGGTGATAATTTTTTACATTCTAAGTGATAATCATTATCATCTCAAGAAAAATAAACGTTAAGTCTGATAATTATTAAGAGCACCTATTGCAAACAACTTGCGGACTAAATTTAACTTGCCTAACCTAACTAACGTTTACCCCTGCGCCAAACCCATGGCGGAATAGCCTTCTCACCAGACCATAGACCAATTTTTTTTGTTTTAGCTTGAGCCTCGAGTTTGTATAGAACTTCATCATCAGTATATTTTCTATAAACCCATGCCAATCCTTGCTTAACTAATTCATAATTAACATTTTGACCGTCAACGATAACGATACCAACCGTTCTTCCATATCTATCTTTGGTTTGCTCTTCTATCAGAACTTTTCTCAAAAAAACTAACCGAGTTAATACCATTTTAGCCTTGCTACCAAACGGTTGGTTTTTTTCAGGCGCGTCTATACCAGCTAATCGAACCTTGACGTATTTCTTTGGATGAGTGAGTAGGGTGAGGGTGTCACCGTCTGCTATTCTAACCACTGTACCCTCAAAAATTTCTGCCTCTGCTGATAGACTTGATAAAAAAATTAGGAAAATAATAGGCAACTTGAATTTAGTCATATAGCTGAATATCTAATTTCTATAAATTAAATAAGCTGTATCAAATAATGTACTCGCTAGCAAAAATAGTTAGCAGTGATACAAATATTAACCAACCCCCAACCCCATATTTTTTGACTAACTCTGATGCATTTGGTTGCTTAGCTAAACTCTCAATTTTTTTTCTACCAGAAATATATATGAAGCAATAACTAAGAAATAATACCATAAATTTGATTGTTGACTCTGTTGTCATCTTTGTTTCTCTAAACAGCTTACATAAATTTAACTTAATACTTATTATAACTAATAAGATTAACAATTATAAAGATGAAACCAAAAAGGAGACTTTAATGTTTAGAAACTTAAAAGTAATCCTTAGTGTATGGATATTAGTTTCACCGCCGTTGGTTGCAGCAAAGAAGATTCCAACACCTATGCAAACTTGGCTTTTACAATCCACTTGCGACATTAAAGCGACAAGATATGCTAAGGGTTTTTGTGAGGGGGCCATAGAAGCATATTTCAGTTTAATGCCAAACTGGTGTATTCCTGATCAAGTAGCCCACGGTGAAGTTAAAAGATATGTTATGTCTAAAATACAACAAGCTCCTAAATCTCCTTCAATAAGGGTTCCCGCAGAAGATTTTATAAGGGAACTTATATCTAAAAAATATCCTTGCAAATAAACGATTAAATATATTCTGGTCTCGAGAAAAAATTAAAATTGAGAAAAGATTATTTGTTAATAACAGTATGAGAAAAGCTCGGAGATACATTGGACAGCGCAAGTAACCCTAAACTTTTATGAGGGTTAGAATCAAAGATTGCTTTATTTGAAAAGAAATTAAGGAAGTATTAAATCGGTATCGATATCAAGATTTGAAAGATTGGGTATTTCTTTGTGAGCGTTTTTTGATGGATATCGCATCAAGATACGAAGGAATATACCAATATGGTGGAACTTGAATAAATAAATATTATACCCAGTTCAATTTGAATAGTGCTTCTTTAATGGTTATATTTGTAAGAAATTAATTCTTAAAAATATTTATATTAAATTAACTTCAATAAGGATATAAGTTATGGGAGAAGATGGATTAGGAATATTAATTATAATGGTTTGGACAGTAATCTATCTGGTTGGATTAAGCAGAATACATGCGAATAAATCAAACGATAAATTAAATAATTAGTTAAATTCTGAATCTTTTATTAAAATTCACGTTAGATGATTTTCTTGAGAGCTTATCACCAAGAGTTTCTTTAACAATTTAAGAGCACCTGTCTCTTTTGATAAACGTTTTGAAAAAGATGAAAAATGAATCCTTAGTTTCATTGTATAAAAATATCGATTTTCTACTAATACAGTTATACTAATCTGGCTGAAAGTTTTGTATTCTAAAACGCCCCGAAGAGCAATCGAGCCTCTGACTTGCCCCTTAAGAGGCGGTTTCTGCTGCAATAACAAAACCTTTAATCTCTTTGAAAGTCTTTTAAATAAAAGATTTGTCTACATTACTGTGATATATCCTACCGCACCCATATTACATCCAAATTATACTGAGGGGACCGGGGTCTAAATTTTGTTACTAGTTACATAAGTAGCCACCCCCATACAAAATAGATGAATTTGATTATCCACCTTTTAGTAGCTATTGTATGAAAAAATAAGGATTAATGAGGAAAAAAAATAATTTTATTATGGAGAGCTCGATGCTAACAGTAGAGAAACTAACCAAGTTATATGGAAATATTCCGGCTGTATACAACGTCAGTTTTGAGATAAATAAGGGCGAAATAGTAGGTTTACTTGGCCACAATGGAGCCGGTAAAACTACCATTTTGAAAATGCTTGGCGGCTTTATCGAATCAAATCATGGAAGCATTAAAATCAATGGATCTGACATAAAGGATGATCCGAAAAAATCACAAAAAGATATAGGCTATCTATCTGATAATTTATCTATTTATCCTGATATGTCTGTAGCAGAATACCTAGATTATGTTTGTGAAGTTAAAGGTATCAAAGTTAACAAAGTGGCTTCTGAAATAAAAAGGGTTATTAGAGCTACTGATATTGAATCAAAGATTCTCTCAAAAATATCAACACTTTCAAAGGGCTACGAACTAAGAGTTGGTATTGCTCAAGCAATATTAGGTAAACCTAAATTACTTATCTTGGATCAATATACTAATGGACTTGATTCAAAACAAAAAAACATAGCCAGAGAACTAATTCGTGATCTTTCTAAAAATACAACAGTAATTCTATCTACTGATATTGTGCAGGAGGTAGATGCGCTTTGTAGCAGAGCACTAATAGTCAGAGACGGCGAGCTAGTTGTTGATGCTGAACTTGATGAATTAAAGAAAGATAATATCTTGAGTCTATCCACCTCATTAAATAAGGAGTCGCTTTCTTCTGTGCTCAAGCAATTAAACGGCTTATCACTAATAAAAAAAATATCGGGTGTAGAAGATAAAATTTCTTACCATCTAGAGCTTGGAAATAATATTCAAGTTGATGAGACTATCGATGAAATATCTAGATTGATCATTTTTTCAGGCGGCACTCTTTATTCCATATGCAAAAAAGTAATAGATCTAGAAACTTTATTTAGAGAGGCTAGCGAAATTCCACACCATCTGTTGGCCACGAAAAAACTTAGATTTATCAATGAGATGGAGGCTTAAAATGCAATGTATATAGAAACATGGCCGCTTAATAACACTGGCTTGATTGACAAAGGATAAGGGTGAATTAAGAGATGAAAATACTCCTCATACCACTACTACTAATCTTTAGTATATTATTCTTTGTAGTTAATGTTCATGCCAAGACATATAACAAAAATGCTCATGGCAAAAAAATACATAACACGAACATATCAGGCTTAGTTGTAAAAGACCTTCATTGTTTGTATTCTGGCAATTATAGCGGTAGGTTAGTGAATTTAAACAATTACCCACTAAAGAATAAGTCAATAAATATCACGATGTATGACTCAGGTGGAGATAGGGTAGGGATTCAAAGTTCACGCTTAAAACCTATCAATGAAAAAGAAAGTAAGGATTTTCACACTGTTCGTTCTAATTTTTGTAAAGATAATTATGTGGTTGTCATCGGTGTGGATTTATATACAGAAGAGTCAAACTGAAACATGCTTTAATTATTTACATGAATACTGCTGGGCAAGGATTAGGAGATGAGAAAAGATTAGAGGAACACCTAGATAGGCTGAGTTACGGTATATTTCTATGATAGCAAGAACCAAAGATTGTTCTATCTGCAAAGATGAAAAAGAAGTGCTGTATCGTTGTCGATACCAAGGCTTGAAAGATTGGGTATTTCATTGCAGAAAATGTCTGACTGACATGAAATCAAAATATGAAGAAACGTATCAATATGGTGGAACTTGGAAAAGCAAGAAGAGCTAAATTTGATTGGTGTAAGAATAATTAAAAAGGGTTATACGTCCATTCCATAGACCACCAAAGCGGAACTGATATCGTAAAAATAAATAACCAAAGTACTATCTTTTTCTTCATGCTCATATAATTTTCTCCTACATATCCCTATAAGTAAGTTAACAGGTACTTCCATAAGCTAGCCTTTTAAGAGCCGCTGTTTAATTTAAATCACGCTTGGGTCAACATGTTTATCAAGGGCGACAGAGGGTGTGTTTAGTGCTACGGCGATGATAAGTTCGGTAAACATAACACCTTACTACGTATTATCAAATGTATTTAACTATACAGAGATTTTATTATACTTATAAATATTCTTGAATAACAGACTAGGGGATGGGGGGTCTCTCAGCTTAGGCGATATTATAGTACCCTCACAAATACAAAATAGCTGAATTTGAAAATTCTTACTTTAATAGTTATTGTGTAAAAAAAAATAAGGTTTCTCCGAAATGAAACTCCTCACACCACTACTACTTATCCTATTTTCACTCCCAAGTTATGCCAGTGATTTACCCCCTTGTCCTAAAGGCAAATACCATAATTGTTTTGTCACACATACTAATGCCGATGGTTCTGGATACGCAGGTGAATTGAAAAATGGTAAGCATCACGGCAAAGGCACTTACACTGAGGCTAATGGTAAAAAATACGTAGGTGAATGGAAGGATGGTAAGGCAAATGGCAAAGGTACTTACACTGAGGCTAATGGTAAAAAATACGTAGGTGAATGGAAGGATGGTAAG
>NYXF01000065.1 GCA_002685455.1 Porticoccus sp.
TAGGCGTATATTTAATTTCATTATTCAGATTATTAATATTTTTTGTTTTTAATATGAACCAGGGTTGGATTTCAGTGTACCCGGCTTCATGGAAGGAAAAGCCGCCTTCAATTTTAGTGGTATCAAAGTTCTCATGCCCAGCTCTTAAGAGTTGATGAGAAACCATTCCATATATTCTTTTAGTTTCATAATCAAACTGTAAGGTTGGACTCAAATATATATGATGCTCCTTCATATTTTTTTTTTTATATCCATGAAACCTAATCCTGTAAATAGCCACAAATTTGCCTGTGATTTAGCAGAGTTTATTCTAGTTAATTTTCTTAGATAAAATATTTCTCCTAATTTTGTTTCATAGCCGTTGCCCTTTGCTCTAATAGCTTTTGCACCAAATGAATCTTTAATCGACGAGGCATAACTAGATTCGACACTAAAAAAATCTTTACTAACTTGACTCGTGCTAGTTATTGATCCTTTGAAGCTCATTGGTGCTGCATGTATAACAGATTGGTATGCTGCTAACAAAAAAACAAAAATCAAATAAAATTTATTTATATATTTCGTTACTTGCATACGTAGGACTTTTTCCCTTGTATAGATTTGTCAGCTCTATAATTTTTTCTTTTTGCGTATTACTATCATTTGACTGGAAGGCCTCGGTAACACACGACTCAAGATGCTTTTGAAGCATAATTATTTCGATAGACTGGCAAGCTGAACCCACTGCCCTCAATTGCATAATAATTTCAGGGCAATACCTTCGCTCTTCAATCATTTTTTTTATACCACTTAGCTGACCTTTAGCTCTGTTAATTCTTGGAATAAGCTTACTGTAATCGGGATGTTTGGATTCACAGCAATCTTTCATTATTTACCCCTTAGTTGGAATTTCAAATATTATACCCTAGTAGGGTATATAAAAAAACAATATAATCATAATAAAGGGTGTTGTTCACTTGAAAGTTTCAGCTTTACTAAATATCTATTTCCTATAACAAATTTAATCTTTTATAATTTCAAGTATGAAAAAAATAGTTTTGTCTATTGCGGTGTTCTTTATTTCATTCGGATCAGCTAGCTCTTCCGCTGGATGGGTTGAGATTATTAAAAGCAATACGAGCGGAAACACTATTTATATTGATCCTGATAGAATAAAAGTTATAAATAATTTTGTATATTATTACTCATTGACTGACTACAAAGAGCCTGTTTTTGGCGATCTATCTGTCATTATCCACCATGAGGCTGAATGCGAATTTTTAAGGGAAAGAGGTCTTAACTGGGTTTTTTTTAAGGGCAAAATGGGCCAAGGAAAAAGCATCACTGAAAAAAACTATGACAAAGAGTGGTCATACCCGCTCACACACTTCTCTTCGTCATCAAAGGCAATAGTATTAAAAAAAGTTTGCGGATATATTGAACCAATTATATGAGAGCTGTACGAACCTTGATCTAAAAAACATTAGAAAATAATAATATTGTAAAAATAAAATGAATGACATCGCTATACATTGGTTTCGAAAGGACTTAAGACTATCAGATAATCCCTCTTTAGTTGCCGCATCAAAACATAGCAATATTCTCCCAATATATATTTTTGATGACACTAGTGACGCCATCACTATAGGGTCTGCGAGTAAATGGTGGCTCAATTTCTCACTTCAAGCTCTCAGCGCGTCCTTAGATAATAACCTATCAATATATAAAGGTGACCCAATTGATATATTGAAAGATATTATTTTTCGATTAAATATAAAAGCTGTCTACTGGAACCGATGTTACGAACCATGGCAGATTGAGCGTGATAAGAAAATAAAGCACTACCTTGACAAGCAAAACATAAAAGTTTGTAGCTTTAATGGTTCTTTGCTTTGGGAGCCATGGGAAATTAAAAACACTTACGATAAACCATATGGTGTGTTTACGCCCTTTTATCGAAAAGGATGCTTACAGGCAAAAAAACCAAGGATCCCTCTACCTTCGCCGAAAAATATACATTATATATTTGATTCGGAGAGATCTATCCAATTACAAAAACTTAACCTTTTATCTAATCACTCCTGGCATGAGAAATTAAAAAAGTTTTGGTCAATTGGTGAAGATGGAGCAGATTTTTGTCTTGAAAAGTTCATAGAAAAAGGGCTCTCACAATATAAAAAAGGTAGGAATATACCAGCAAAACCATATGTTTCAAGGATTTCTCCACATCTTAATTTTGGAGAAATATCACCTAACCAGTTATGGTACAGAGTCCTAAATGAAAGGGATGATAAAAATAGTGATCACTTTTGTAGTGAGCTTGGGTGGCGAGAATTCGCATATAATCAGCTTTTTCATCACCCCACTTTACCTACTAAAAATCTACAATCTAAATTCGATAGTTTTTTGTGGGTTACTAATGAGGATCAACTATATGCTTGGAAAAAAGGGCAAACCGGTATACCGATGGTAGATGCCGGTATGAGAGAGTTATGGCAAACTGGCTATATGCATAATCGTACTAGAATGATCGTAGGTTCATTTTTAGTTAAAAATCTTCGTATTCATTGGAATCATGGTGAACGTTGGTTTTGGGAAACTCTTGTGGATGCAGACTTAGCTAATAATAGTGCAAGTTGGCAATGGGTCGCGGGTTGTGGATCCGATGCAGCGCCTTATTTTAGAATCTTTAATCCAGTATTGCAGGGTCAAAAATTTGATGCTGATGGAGAATATGTAAGACGCTATATACCAGAAATATCATTATTGCCAAATGAATACCTGTTCTGTCCTTGGTCTGCACCTGAATCGATCTTAACAAAAGCAAAAATAATACTCGGTGAGACCTATCCTAACCCTATAGTTAACCTAAAATTATCCCGTGAGGCTGCTCTTACAGCATTTAAGGAAATTTCAGCTGCGACGCAGTAAGCCATACTCTAAAAACTTCGTTCATCGCTCTAATGGCTATAAAATTTTTTTATTTATGAAACTAATATGAAGATACCAAAAAAAATTAAACCACTTATCGAAGATGGTGTAATAAGTGAAGTAGTTCAACCGATTATGAGTGGCAAAGAAGCTTCTTTGTATGTTGTTAGATCTGGAAAAGAAATAAGATGTGCAAAAGTGTATAAAGAAGCTAATAAACGTAATTTCAAAAAATCTACTCAGTATCGAGAGGGAAGAAAGACAAAAAATAGTCGTCGTGCTAGAGCAATCCAAAAAGGCTCAAAATATGGTAAGGAGCAGCAAGATCGATCTTGGCAAAATGCTGAAATAGAAACAATTCGTCGCATCAAAGCTGTCGGGGTAAAAGTCCCTGAGACATATGGCTACTTCGAGGGCGTCCTTCTAATGGAGCTTATAACAAATAAGGAAGGTGAAATTGCACCAAGACTTGCTGATATTAATTTATCAAGAGAAAGAGCTTTAATTGAATATACTGTAATTTTAAGATATGTAGTTTATATGCTTCATGAGGGTGTCATACATGGAGATTTATCAGAATTTAATGTGCTTTCTGGTAAAGATGGGCTTGTTATTATCGACCTACCGCAAGCTATAGATGCTTCATCAAACAATAACGCTGAATTGA
The DNA here is from genome assembly GCA_002685455.1 of Porticoccus sp. The sequence goes on from NYXF01000065.1 coordinate 3,578, forward strand.
TGCTAAAAAGAGATGTTGATAACATGACCAAATATTTTTCTAATTTTGCACCAGAGCTAACTTCAACCAAATATGGCGATGAAATATGGAGTCTTTATATGGATGGCAATTTACGGCCAAACATACCTCTATCAGGAATTTATAGCGAATATACTGAAGTTACAAATATTGATGCGGTGATTCAAGAAATAAAAGCTGTCATTTCAGAAGAGAAAGCTCGTCTTGCTAAAATTAAAGGGTCTTAATAAAAAGATATACTCATAGCTTAAATTTACTCGACCATATCGAGATAATTCCCTATAGTTCTGCTTTCTTGTTATTTAAAGCCCTTTAGTTAACTAAAAAGGTATTCAATTGATTACTGTAGCAAATGTTACTATGCAGTTCGGTTCTAAGCCCTTATTTGAGAATATTTCTGTTAAATTCGGGCACGGTAATCGTTATGGTTTAATTGGAGCTAATGGTTCAGGTAAGTCTACGCTAATGAAAATATTAGATAGCAGCATCGAACCAACAGCAGGTAACATTTCAATAGATTCAAATGAACGAATGGGTGTTTTAAGTCAAGATCAGTTCGCTTTTGAAATGTACTCTACAATAAATACAGTAATCATGGGTCATAAGGAGCTTTGGTCAATAAAAAAAGAGCGTGATCATATATATTCACTACCAGAGATATCGGAAGCAGATGGGATGAGGATAGCGGATCTAGAGGTACGATTTGCAGAACTTGATGGTTATGCTGCTGAAAGCCTTGCCGGTGAAATACTCTTAGGGGCAGGCATAGAGGAAGAGCAACATTTTTTGCCAATGTCTGAAATATCTCCTGGTTGGAAACTCAGAGTTTTATTAGCACAAGCAATCTTTTCGGATCCTGATATTTTATTGCTGGATGAGCCGACAAATAATCTGGATATACAAACTATTAGATGGTTAGAAAATATTCTAAATGAAAGAAAAAGTACTATGGTTATCATTTCGCATGATCGTCATTTCCTTAATACTGTTTGTACCCATATTGCTGATATCGACTATGGTGAGTTGAGGATTTATCCAGGAAATTACGATGACTTTATGCTTGCCTCGACACAAGCAAGAGAATTACTTCATCATGAAAATGCAAAGAAATCAGCAAAAATTGCTGACCTTCAACAATTTGTTAGTCGCTTTTCTGCTAATGCATCTAAAGCGAAACAAGCGACTTCTAGAGTGAAACAAATCACTAAAATAAAGCTAGATGAAATAAAAGCATCAAGTCGATTATCACCCTACATCAGATTCAAACAAGAAAAAAAAATACATAGGCAATCTCTTGAAATAGAAAATTTATCTCATTCATATGACGAATTATTATTTGAAGGTGGCTCATTTATACTCGAGGCAGGCTCGCGTTTAGGTGTTATAGGAGAAAATGGGGCTGGAAAAACAAGTTTTCTTAAATTACTTGTCGGTGATATCAAACCACCTGCCGGAACAATAAAATGGTCAGAAAATGCAAGTTTAGGATATTGTCCTCAGGATAATAGTCTAGAGTTTGAAAATAATTTAACTTTATTCGACTGGATGTCTCAGTGGAGAAAAGCTAATCATAATGATCAAATTGTAAGAAGCATATTAGGTCGATTACTTTTTTCTACTGATGATTTTAAAAAGAAAGTAAAAGTCTGTTCTGGGGGAGAAAAAAATAGGCTTTTATTTGGAAAATTGATGATGGTTGAACCGAATGTTCTCATTATGGACGAGCCAACCAACCATCTTGACATGGAAGCAATAGAGTCGCTTAACTTAGCTTTAGAAAATTATAATGGTACTTTAGTATTTGTAAGCCACGACAGAGAATTTGTATCATCATTGGCAGATCATATAATTGAGATCAAAGATAAAAAAATTATTTATTTTCATGGTTCATATGAGGAATATCTTGCTAAGTGACTTCAGTTAGATTGGCTAACAATAAAAAATTTATCAATTAATTAATTTTAGAGGTAAAAAATATGCCTAGTTTGCTACCCGAAACAGATCCAAATGGTTTATTAGAATACTCGGTTGTTTTCTCTGACCGCTCGCTTAATCATATGTCACAGTCTTTCAAAGACGTAATGATAAATATATCTAATACTCTAAAAAAAGTGTACAACGCAGAATCGGTAGTGGTAGTCCCTGGAGGTGGAACCTTTGGGATGGAAGCAGTTGCTAGACAATTCGCATCTAATAAAAAGTGTCTAATCCTAAGAAATGGCTGGTTTAGTTATCGTTGGAGCCAAATTCTCGAGATGGGAGAAATCTCTTCAAAAATTTCTGTAATGAAAGCAAATATAATCGTCTCGTCTGACGATGAGTATGACCATCAGCCACCAATGGAGCCGGCACCTATACAAGAGGTAATTGAACAAATTAAAATCCAAAGACCCAATATAGTTTTCGCCCCACATGTTGAAACATCAGCCGGTATGATACTTTCAGATGATTACATATCTTTAGTATCTCAAGCTACTCATGAGGTCGGTGGAATTTTTGTTTTAGATTGTGTTGCTTCTGGTACCTTATGGGTAGATATGAAAAAACTCGGAATTGATGTCCTGATAAGTGCCCCCCAAAAGGGCTGGAGTGCATCACCATGTAGCGCTCTTGTTATGCTTAGTCCTGCTGCAAGAGATCTGATTGATAAGACAAAAAGCACAAGTTTTTCATGCGATCTTCTCAAATGGTTGCAGATCATGGAAATCTATGAAAATGGTGGTCAAGCATATCACTCCACTATGCCCACTGATGCATTACTAAAATTTAACAATGCAATGAAAGAAACTGAAGCATATGGATTCGAAAAAGTTAGATTTGAACAAAGAAAGCTTGGAGCCAAAGTGAGAAAAATGCTCGAGGAAAAGGGCTTTAGGAGTGTCGCTGCAGATGGATTTAAGGCTCCAACTGTTATTGTCTCCTACACAGATGACAAAGAAATACAAAATGGAAAAAAATTTATGCAAGAGGGTCTACAAGTAGCTGCTGGTATCCCTTTAATGTGTGATGAAGATGAAAACTTTCAAACATTTAGAATTGGATTATTTGGTCTAGATAAGCTTCATAATATAGAAAGAACAATAAAGCACTTAAGGTTAGCTGTTGAACGAATAATCTAATTTAAGTTCATTTTTTAATTTATTTTATTCAACATTAATGGTTATTTTTTTTGATACAAGCGTTTCTTTGTACTGCATATGATAATGATCACCAAGCATTAACTGTAAAGTATGGGTCCCTGGAGTAAAATTTATCAATGTTTCAGTTTGACCTGCCCCAAAATGAAAATGCTTTTTATCGCTTGGTATTGGTAAATTTTTATCTGGCAAAACATCAAGATCAATGAGTAAATGATGGTGTCCAGTGTTTGACATTTCAACACCTGCAGGTGCAATACCCATACCTGAAAGACCAAAAACTATTTTTACTGGGTTTTTTAATGTGGATCCATCAGCTGGTGAAATAATATAGAGTTTCGCGGAATTTACTTGTTGTAAATCGTTGCTTTGAGCTAGTGTTGTTATTGAAAAAATAGTGGTAAAAAACAAAAAAAATGGGTATTGGAACTTCTTTTCTTTTATAAAAAACATATAAAATCCCCTAATAACTTAATAAAAAAATTTTAAACTTTATCGGCCTCCACTCATACAATTTGGAGTTTCTGAAACTTTGGAATCTGAATCCCACTCCTCTGGTGTATAAGTATGAAGGGCTAATGCATGTATACTGTGCTTTAACTCATACGCAAGCAATCCATAAATTAACTGATGACGCTTGATTAAAGGTTTATTTTCAAATGACATACTCACTACCACTAACTTAAAATGTGTCTCTGAGTCTATAGGAACAGCATGCTTGTAGCTCTCATTTTCAATCTTTAAAACAATTGGAGATAAAGATTCTTTTAATTTTTGTTCAATTGTTTGATATATTTTCATGAAATGTAAACCGAAACCAGTTAGAAATTCAACATAACATATTTTATAAAAGTAAATATTAGCTATTTTTAGTTTATACCCCAAAAACTCAGCGGACATCAACAGCTAACTTGGTAAGTTAATATCTTTTGAGGAAACTTTACTCCACCATCTTTTCAATAACTTATTAATACTCATCTCAGCAGCAAATCCTATTTTTTCAGATAGAGTTTTATGAGTTAAATAAGCTACCTTGTAAACCTGTGAATGAGAAGTTTTATCAAGAAGATATTCATCACTTGTCAAAAGTTCATCAACTAGGCCTTTGGTGATAGCCTCAGTTCCCAACCATACCTCCCCAGTAGCTATACTATTTATATCTATATTTGGTCTATGCTCAGATACAAAATTTTTAAAAAGTCTATGTGTATTATCTAGATCGTCAGTGAATTTTTCTCTATCTTCTTGTGTATTTTCTCCAAACATCGTCAGAGTTCTCTTGTGTGACCCAGCGGTATGAAGCTCGATATCAACATCATGCTTTTTTAATAAACGATTAAAATTAGGTAACTGAGCTACAACGCCAATTGATCCAATAAAAGAAAAAGGCGCGCACAAAATTTTATTTGCAACACATGCCATCATATAGCCGCCACTTGCAGCAACTTTATCAACACAAACAGTCAAATATATATTTTTCTTTTTAATTCTATTAAGTTGGCTTGATGCAAAACCGTATCCGTGAACCATCCCGCCTGAACTTTCTAATCGTACAACTACTTCATCATCTTTTCTAGCTTGACCTAGTATCGCGGTTACTTCTTCCCTAAGTGATGCTGCTGCTGATGCCTTGAGATCTCCTTTGAAGTCTATCAAGAAAACTCTATTTTTTGAGGATTTAGATTTCTTTAACTCTTTGTTCTCAATTTTTCTTTGTTTTTTTACCCTCTTTTTTTCAGGTTCAGTAAGTATAGATTCTTCAAGGGAACGATTGACTTTTTTAATATTATCATTTAGATGAGTTACTTTTAACTCCCCTTTATTATTAGAGCGATTTTTAGCGCTAAAACTAGCTAAATTAGCTAGAATAATCAAAACTACTGCCACTAAAGTGACAGCTTTTGCAAAAAATAAGCCGTATTCAAATAAAAAATCCAATCGATCTATTCTCCAAATGATTTTATTAAAAGTTAAATCTTAATTTTTTTTTATTATACTACTTTAAATAACAAGGATAATTAAATTTATGTTAATATTTTTTTATTATCGAGTTTGAGGAAAAAATAAAAATAGCTCTGTAATAGACTTATTGTAGGATTTCACTAAAGACTATTTTGGCATATGCTTTTTAAATGCTAATCTAATGTCTAAATTTAATAATAATTTAAGGATTAAAAGGGGATCCTATGTCTCAGTCAACATTTCATGCCTATAGCAAGAATTTCTTAGGCAATTCGCCTAACTGGTATAAGTATACAATTTTAGTTTTTTTGGTTATCAATCCTATAATACTGTTCAGCCCCTTAGGGTCTTTTGTAGCTGGCTGGTGTCTAATTCTTGAGTTTATATTCTGTTTGGCTATGGCATTAAAATGCTACCCGCTTCAGCCTGGGGGTCTCCTGGCAATTCAAGCAGTTGCATTAGAAATGACAAGCCCTGATACAATTCTTCATGAGGTAGAAGGTAACCTTGAGGTAATTTTACTGCTTATCTTCATGGTTGCAGGTATCTATTTCATGAGAGACCTGCTTCTATTTACATTTACAAAGATTCTCATAAAAATAAGATCTAAGGTAGTATTATCTTTATTATTCTGTTTTGCAGGGGCTATTTTATCAGCTTTCCTGGATGCTCTCACTGTAACCGCAGTCCTTATTAGTGTTGCTATTGGTTTTTATTCTGTATATCACAAGGTTGCGTCTGGAAAGAACTTGCAGGATGAAATGAATCACAACCATTCAGATGATGCTAATATTCTTCCAGAAAATCAAAAAAATCTAGAACAGTTCCGCAGCTTCCTAAGAAACTTAATCATGCATGGAGCAGTTGGTACAGCTTTAGGTGGTGTAACCACTGTTGTAGGAGAACCTCAAAACCTTTTAATAGCAAAAAAAGCTGGCTGGAATTTTATGGAATTTTTCTTCATGATGGCACCAGTCACTATGCCTGTGTTCGTGTGCGGGTTAATAACATGTATTCTATTAGAAAAATTACGCTGGTTTGGATATGGAACGATACTGCCTGATGCAGTAAGAGCTGTTTTAGAAGATTTTGATATCGAGCAGTCAAAGAAACTTACTAGCAGTAATAAAGCGGCTCTTATAATCCAAGTTTTTGTTGCCCTCTTTTTAGTCGTAGGCCTCGCTCTCCATATAGCGCCAGTGGGATTAATTGGGCTATCAGTAATCGTTTTACTTACAGCATTTAATGGCGTTATAGAGGAGCATAGATTGGGCCATGCTTTTGAAGAGGCCCTGCCTTTTACTGCATTACTGGTTGTTTTTTTTGCAATTGTTGCAGTTATACATGACCAGCATTTATTTAAGCCTATTATTGACGCGGTGCTAGCTATGGAGGTAAGTATTCAACCTGTTATGTTCTTTGCTGCTAATGGTATTCTTTCTGCAATAAGCGATAATGTTTTTGTTGCAACTGTATATATAAACGAGGTTAAGGCTGCTTTAGATGCGGGAACGATATCAAGAGAACATTTTGATCTACTTACAATTGCCATTAATACCGGGACAAATCTACCAAGCGTCGCTACTCCAAATGGTCAGGCTGCATTTCTATTTTTACTAACATCAGCTCTAGCACCTTTAATCAGGCTGTCTTATGGTAGAATGGTCTATATGGCCCTACCTTATACTATCGTTCTCTCAGTAGTTGGCTGTTGGGCTGTAGTATACATGTTATAATCAAACTCATTGTATTAATTTACTCTTTCAGCCACAAACACCCGCCATTGCTATCTAAGTTAATCTTAGATAGCTTTTCTTTATGGGCTAATATCTCCTCTTCGCTGGCTTTATGAACAGTTAACCTTGATCTGTGTTTATCGATACGACGTATATTATTTTTTATGGAACTACCATATCCATTATTGTTAGCATCCAAAGCCAAATCTACCTGGCCTCCAGTCATCAATAAATATACGTCTGCTAATATTTCCGCATCAAGCAGCGCCCCATGAAGATCTCTTTTTGAGTTATCAACAAAATATCTCTTACAGAGGGCATCGAGACTATTTCTTTGACCCGGATGACGTTGACGTGCCATGACAAGTGTGTCAATAACTGAGCATAAGTCACTTATATGTAGTGATTTTCTACTCAATTTATCAAACTCATGGTCTATAAAACCTATATCAAATGGTGCATTATGAATTATTAATTCACTTTGATTTATATAGTCTTTGAATTCTTTAACTATGGAAGAGAAAACTGGTTTATCAGATAAAAATTCTGTTGTAATACCATGAACTTCAGCAGCNCCTTTGTCGATATCTCTTTCTGGGTTTATATACTGATGATAATGATTGCCTGTCAATTTTCTATCAATTATTTCGACACAACCTATTTCAATAATTCGGTGATTATCGTTAGGATCTAAGCCGGTCGTTTCAGTATCTAGTACAATCTGTCTGGTCATATCTGTTAGCCTTATATCTATTTAAGTCATATTTTCTATTTCGTCAATACCACGATTTGCTAGTTCGTCTGCAATCTCATTCTCACGATGACCACTATGACCCTTTACCCATCTCCAAACAATTAAGTGATCGCTTGATACTTTTTCTAGTCGCTGCCATAGATCAATATTTTTTACGGGTTTTTTATTAGCTGTTTTCCAGCCTCGCTTTTTCCAACCTTCCATCCAGCTCGTTATACCCTGCCTGACATATTCTGAGTCAGTAGTTAGAATAACACTTGATCGCTCCTTTAGAGAAGACAGAGCCTCAATTGCCGCTAATAGCTCCATTCTATTATTTGTTGAATGCTGCTCACTGCCATAAATTTTTTTTTCAGTTCTATTGTATCTAAGCAGAGCGCCCCACCCTCCAGGGCCTGGATTACCTCTACAAGCACCATCAGTAAATATTTCAACTTCTTTCAAGTCGTATACTCCTTAGTTTGATTTGATTTGATTTCAGATAGAGATTTTTTGTGGGATATTGTTGCTATATTTATTTTTTTCCAATCTGCATAATCCGGAAAAACTGGACGAGGGACATATTTTTTTGCAACAACAATATAAAAAGCACCAAACATAAAATGGTTTTTTTTTATATTGTTGTTAAATGAAAGATCATTTTTTTGATCTTCGAAAGATTTCGTTGATATAAAATAACCACCGGAATATCGCTTAATCGGCTTTATATTTAAAAATTTGAGCCAATCAATTAATCTTTTATATCTAATATTATGGCTTTGCCATATAGGATTATAAGAAAAAAATTTTGCAGAGAACTTAAATAAACCAAAAAGGCTCATCGGGTTGAAAACAACGATAATCATATGTCCTGAAGACTTAAGTACCCTTGAAGCCTCTTTTAATGTTTCATGTGGATCTTTTGATAGCTCTATTGAATGATGAAGGAGAATAGTATCTATTGTCTCAGAGGATAAAGGTAATAAGTGTGGCTCTGAAATAGCGTTATTTCCAATACATTTACTCGATAATCCAAATGAAAATTCATGTAGGTGGTTAGAGGGAAATTTTAGAAGCTGGTGTGATGTGTCGCCTAATTGCAACATTCTATGTGAGTAGATATTAGCAAATATCTCTTTTAATATTTTGCTTTCTTCAGTTATCAGGTATTTCCCATACTGGTCTTTAAACCAATGCAATAGATCTTCCTGCTGTTTCGTAGTAGTCATATTTTTATATTTATTTTTAAATTTTTTCTTGAGTGTTCTTAGCATGGTTCTCATAGGTAAACTCGACATATAAAGTATTAAAAATTTGATTTACTAAATTCATTTACATTATTTTATTTTTTTTTAATATATATTTATTTTATAGTTTATTATATAGCTATAGAATTATTAATTTGGGGTCATATTATGGCAATTATGGTGCGTCGGTTTCCTATATTTCAAGATAATTATATATGGGTTTTGACCATAAATGACACTGGATCCATCTATATTATTGATCCGGGTGATTCTGAGTCAGTTTTAGAATTTTTAAAAAAGTCTAATCTTACACTCAAAGGTATCTTAATAACTCACCACCACCCTGACCACGTAAATGGTATAAATTGTATACTTGCTCATCAGCCCGTGCCAGTTTTTGGTACGACTAGGATTAAAGAAGCAACACATACAGTTTCAGATAAAGATATTTTATCTTTATCTGGCCATAAGTTTGAAGTCTTAAGTATTCCTGGTCATACATATGATCATGTTGCATATTATTGCGCTAAAGAATCTTTGCTATTCAGTGGCGATACCCTTTTTTCAGGTGGTTGTGGAAGAATCTTTGAAGGAACACCTCAACAAATGTATGAATCTTTATCTTTACTGTCATCTTTGCCTCCTTCTACAAAAATATATTGTAGCCATGAATATACGGAGGCTAATATTAACTTTGCAATGGAAGTCGATCCTGAAAATAAATCATTAATAAAATATAAAGAAAAAGTTAAAGTTCTTCGTATAAATAACAAAGCTACAATTCCTACTACAGTGGGTTTAGAAAAAAAAATTAATCCTTTTTTAAGAGCCAATGAAAAGAGCATACAAGATGCAGCGAGTCACTACCTAAAAAAAGAAAATCTTACACCTATTGAGGCATTTACAGCTATCAGAAAATGGAAGGATTCATATTAGTTATTTATATTTAGATTTGCTTAAAGCTCTTACTAAAGGTAATTTTTTCATTATCATACTGTACGATTAATTTGGACATAGTGTAATTCTAAATTATCTTCATCATTAATTAATCCATTAACAATGTTTATGCATAAGAAAATAATAATTACTTTAACTCTCGCTTTCTTGCTGATTTCAGGTTGTTCGCAACAACAAATTATCGCAACTAATAAATCATACTTTTCTGCCAATAATCCTTCCATATGGAAAGTTTCAACCAGAAATTTATGGTATAGACTAAAAATTGGTCAGGAGCTCAATGAGCACTATGACCATGAAGAGCTAGACAATAAAAAACACTGGGATCAGGATCATCAAAAATATATTAACAAAATTACAGAGAATAGTAGGCCGTATATATATCATATTATTAATAAGCTAGAAGCAAATGGGCTTCCTTCGGAGCTAGCTCTACTCCCAGCTATCGAGAGTTCATATAAACCTTTTTCTTACTCCAGCCAGGGAGCGTCTGGACTTTGGCAGTTTATGCCGTCTACGGCTTCATCACTTAATCTAAAGCAAGATATTTGGTATGACGGTCGTCTTGATATTGTTCAATCAACTGATGCTGCAATAACTTATATTTCTTACCTCTACAAACGATTTGACAAAAACTGGCTTCATGCCCTAGCAGCATATAATTGTGGCGAAGGAACGGTAAGAAGAGCCATAAAAAGAAATAAAAAAATGAATAGACCAATAGATTTTTGGTCTTTAGATTTACCTAAAGAAACAAAATCATATGTGCCAAGACTTTTAATACTTTCGAGAATAATAGCAAACCCAAAAAAATATGATGTAAAGTTACCAATTTTGTTAAATGAGCCATACTTCGAAACTGTTGATTTGAAAAGTCAAATTAATATTAATAGGGCTGCAAAAATAGCTAAAATTAGCTCCTATGAACTAAAAATACTTAATCCAGGATATAAATTAGGTGTAACTCATCCTGAGAGTCCAAGAAATATATTGCTTCCAATTGGGGAAAAAAATAATTTTTTGATTTCTTTGGATAAAACACCGAAAGAGGAGTGGTCCCCCATAAAAAGGTACAAAGTGAAACAAGGCGATACGCTGTCTGAAATAGCCAATGTACACAAAATACCTCTTAAATCTCTTATGTCTCTGAATAATATCACTGGACATATCATTCAAGTTAATCAAGAAATAAAAATTCCGGGGACAGGTATTGATGAATCATATTTTAAGGAAAAAGACACGTACACTGTTGTTGCTGGTGATACTTTGTGGAGAATTTCTAGAAATTACAAAATTCCGGTAAAAAAAATTTCTCAATGGAACAATTTAAATATAGACCTTCCACTAAAAATTGGAATAAAACTTAAGTTAAAAAACGATTAAAAGACTAGCCTTATTTTTTCAACTCCAACCAATATCTAATTTGTCATCTAGCTGAAATTTCACATGGAGCAGACTTTTTTGAAAACTAAATTCTATTTTTAGAATTTGAAGATAGATCATCGCATTTATTTTTATCTCCTTCACATAGATCACACTTATAATTATTCTCGTTTAATGCTGCACCAACTCCTCCACAAGAGCCTTTTATTGGTTTTTTCCCCATAATTACACCAACTGCCATCCCCATAATGAGAAGTGCTAAGACTAAGAAAGCAAGAAATAATTCAAGCACAGTTATTCTCCGATGAAATATTGTTTAAAATTTTCAGAAAAAATGGTGTCGAAAGTATCCCCATTCTGGATTATCAAATAAACGGCTAAATTATACTCTTTTGCTAACTCAATTGCATTCTTTGGACCCATGACCATCATGGCCGTAGAGAATGCATCAGCTATAGCAGCACTATCCGCAATGACCGTTGCAGAGATTAGGTCATGCTCTATAGGATATCCATTACGCGGATCTATAGTATGCGAGTATATTTTTTCATTTAACTTAAAGAAATTACGATAATTGCCAGAGGTTGCTACACCTGAGTCTATCAATTGAATTATTACCTGAGCCTCACTTTGAACAAAATATGGTTTTTCAATAGCTATATTCCATTTTTTTCCATTTAGTTTTTTACCCCTCACTCTAAGCTCACCACCAACTTCAATTAGATAGTTTTCTATATTAAAGTCGTCTAATAGACGTGCTACACAGTCTGCTGCATAGCCCTTTGCAATAGCTGAGAGATCTAATTTTATATCTGAAAGACGTGTTGCTGTTTTATCTTTAATATCTATTTGAAGTTTATCCATACCGGTGGCAGCAAGAAGATCAGTAATAGCTTGTTTATCAGGTATTTTTTTATCAGCTAAAATAGGGCCAAAACCCCAAAGATTTACTAATGAAGCAACTGTTGGATCAAACGAACCACTGGATTTAATATAAACATCTTTTGCTGCTATTAAAACTTCTAGCATATGCATTGAAACTTTTTGAGGGACATTAATAGGTGAATCATTAAAGATCATCAGCTCAGAAGATTCATCATAAGTCGTGAAAATTTTGTTCATACTCTGAAGTTTACTATTTATTAGCTCCGCCATATCAGGGTCTATCTCTTTTGATGAAGCTACCTTTACCTCATAAGTAGTGCCCATAACTACTCCTGTGAACGATGAATCTTTATTATTAGATTTACATCCGCTGGCTAAAAAAATTATTGAAAAGAATAAAAGCAAACTTATTTTTTTTATAAATTTTATAAAAAAAAACGAGGCACTAGGCCCCGTTACAATTAATTTTTTTAAATTAAGCATTAGGTTAACCGCCAAAATCATCAAGGAATATATTTTCACGCTCAACGCCAAGATCTGTTAGCATTGAAATGACAGCCGAATTCATCATCGGTGGTCCACACATATAATATTCACAGTCTTCTGGAGCAGGATGATCTCTAAGATAATTTTCAAAGAGAACGTTATGAATAAAGCCCTCATGACCTTTCCATTCGTCCTCTGGTTGTGCATCCGATAGAGCAAGATGCCAATCAAAATTATCATTTTCCTCGGCAAGCGAATCATATTCGTCGTTATAAAAACACTCTCTTAAAGATCTAGCGCCATACCAAAATGAGATCTTTCGATCTGTTTTTAAACGCCGAAGTTGATCAAATATATGTGAACGCATTGGGGCCATACCAGCGCCACCTCCAATAAAGACCATCTCCGTTGAAGTGTCTTTTGCAAAGAATTCACCAAACGGACCGAACACGTTTACCTTATCACCTGGCTTCAAGTTAAATGCCCAAGAAGACATCACTCCTGGAGGTATGCCTTCGGTTCCTGGGGGTGGAGTAGCACAACGTATATTAAATTTAACTATACCTTTTTCTTCTGGATAATTTGCCATCGAATAAGCTCTGATTACTGTCTCATCAACTACAGATTCGTGTTTAAAGAAACCAAATCGCTCCCAATCTTGGCGGTACTCCTCTTCAATATCAAACTCACTATATTTAACATGATGCGGAGGGCACTCAAGCTGTACATAGCCACCAGCTCGAAAGTCTACACTTTCTCCATCGGGTAATTTTAATGTTAGCTCCTTAATAAAGGTAGCTACATTTGGATTTGCTTCTACGGTACACTGCCACTGTTTAACTCCAAAAATTTCTTCTGGAACTACGACCTTCATATTTTGTTTAACTGCTGTTTGACAAGATAATCTCCATCCATCATTGGCTTCCCTTTTTGAAAAATGTGTTTCTTCAGTGGGCAGCATAGACCCGCCACCTTCTGTAACAATGCATCTACATTGGGCGCAGGTACCTCCGCCGCCACATGCAGATGCCAAAAATAAACCGGCATTAGAAAGCGTAAGCAATAATTTATCCCCTGCGGGAACAGTGATATTTTTTTCGCCATTAATATCAATTGTCACAAGCCCTGAACTAACCAATTTTGCGCGAGCAGCTAGGATAAAAGCAACTAAGGCTAATACGACTCCTGTAAACATAGCAACACCAAGCAAAATCTCTAAATTCATAAATTATCTCTCCCTATCTTTCATTAAAGATCAATACCACCAAATGACATAAATCCTAAAGACATAAGACCAACTGTTATAAAAGTTATCCCTAGGCCCTGAAGTCCGTCTGGAACATCACTATACTTTAATTTTTCTCTTATTCCTGCCAACGCAACTATAGCTAGGGCCCATCCAAATCCGGCACCGAGTCCGTATACAGTACTTTCTGCAAGATCATAATCTCTTTCAACCATAAATAAAGCAGCTCCTAAGATTGCACAATTTACCGTTATAAGTGGTAAAAAAACCCCAAGAGCGCTATATAGTAACGGAACATATTTATCTAAAAACATCTCCATGATTTGTACAATAGCAGCTATGACACCTATATAGCTTAATAAACCAAGGAAGCTTAAATCTACTTTTTCCATTCCGTCTATTCCTGTCCAAACCAAAGCTCCTTCTGTTAAAAGATACTTAAAAATTAGGTAATTTGCTGGAACCGTTACAACCAATACTACGATTACTGCAATTCCAAGACCCATCGCTGCTTGGACTTTTTTTGAGATAGCCAAAAAAGTACACATACCTAAAAAAAATGAAAGTGCCATATTTTCAATAAATACTGACCTTACAAATAAGCTTAAATAATGCTCCATTATGCAACTTCTCCTTTAGGCGTATTAGCAGCCATCTTGAAATCTGGTGCCTCAACTTGTGATTTTTTCCAAGCCCTTAATCCCCATATGAATAGACCAATTAAGAAAAAGGCGCTAGGTGGTAAAAGCAACATACCATTTGGTACGTACCAACCGCCATTTGTTGCTATTGGTAAAACTTCGTAACCATAGAGTGTTCCAGATCCAAAAAGTTCACGAACAAATGCAAGAGCCAATAGGATCACACTGTAACCTAAGCCATTGCCAATGCCGTCAAGAAAACTGTCTACAGGTGGATTTTTCATCGCAAATCCCTCGGCACGACCCATCACGATACAATTTGTGATAATCAAACCCACGAACACTGAAAGTTGCTTGCTAATATCATAAGCAACAGCCTTTAAAACTTGATCAACAAGGATAACAACTGAGGCTATAATGGTCATTTGAACTATTATTCTTATGCTTCCTGGAATTTGATTTCTTATTAGCGAAACTAACATGCTCGAGACAGCGGCAACTACTGTTAAACAAATACACATTACAGAGGTTACCTTTAAATTTGATGTGACTGCTAGAGCGGAGCATATTCCTAATATCTGAAGTGCTATTGGATTCTCGTTAAAAACTGGTCTCAAGAGTATTTCACTCATTTTGTTAGCCATAATTAAGCCTCTCCTGCCCGCAAATTTTCCAAAAATGGAGCAAATCCATTATCACCCATCCAAAATTTTATAAGATTATCTACACCCTTGCTAGTGATGGTTGCTCCAGATAAACCATCTATTTCATGTACTGACTGAGCCCTACTAAGATCAACTTTTCCCTTGACTACAGTTAGGGCTTGCTTATTGCTGGTATCGTAACTTTTCTTTCCTATCCATTGCGATTTCCAGGTTGGATTATCTACCTCGCCGCCTAAACCAGGTGTCTCTGCATGCTCATAAAAACCCAGGCCTGCAACTGTATTTAAATCAGATTCAAGTGCAAC
>NYXF01000010.1 GCA_002685455.1 Porticoccus sp.
AATTTATCTAAATAAATATAGTAAAAAACTTATTGAAAATAGATATGGATACAAAAATACAAATTATAAAATTATACCTCATGGTTTTTCAAAGAATTTTTTTAATACTAAAATAAATAAGACAGATAAATCATTTAATATATTGTATGTCTCTTCTATAGATTTCTATAAAAATCATATTACTTTATTTAAATCTTTAAAAAAACTTTTGGAAATCGGGTATGCTGTTAAATTGTTTATTGTAGGAGATTATTTAAATAAAGATATTCAAATAAAAATAGATAATTTAATTCATAAGGATAATATTTTTAAAAAAAAAGTTATTCATTATAAAAATTTAAAAGAAAGCAATATCATTCGACTCATGGGAAATATGGATTTAGTATGTTTCCCCTCTTCTTGTGAGTCAGTTGGACTTGGATTAATTGAGGGTATGGCAAGTCATCTACCAGTTATTTGTTCAAAAGGATCAACTTTTATCGAAACTTTTAAAAATAAAGAGTATATGTTTAATACTTATAGTAGCGAAAAACTTGCAAAACTAATTAAGAAACTAATAGATGATCCTAAAGAAAGAAAGAAATTAGCTAAAAGCACATCCAAAATTGCAAAAAATTATAATTGGCAGAAAAGCTCTAAGGAAACATTTAATTTTATAAATGAATGCTATAAAAATTAGATCTCTCACAGAAAATTTAATTAACATCATGCAATTATCGTATGTTTTTAATGGATTTTTTGTGACTATTTTATATTTACTTCTTGTAATTACTGGAAATGGTCAATTTGGAATTAAGTTAGTATATTACGGCGCTGTAACTATTTTCATAACACAAATGTTCTCTATAAACGCAAGGAACATTGGAATATCTGATCGTAACTTATCAACTATATTTAAAAATATTACTTTTAGGCTTACTCTTTCACCTGTTTTATTAATTTTTTCATTTTTATTTTACTTAATAATTTTAAAAGAAAATTTAACAATGCCCTTATTTTTCACATCATTACTCTGTATACAGGTATGGATATTTGAACTTTGTCTTGCACTTATCGAAATGAAGAAGAGATCAAAATACCTTGCCTTTTACTATATTTTTTTGATTATTGTGATTTTATTTTTACTATTTTTAAATGATATTAATTTTAATATTTTTTTAGTTTCAATAATAATGTTTAATATTATTTATATTATATTCATTTTATCAAAACTTAATTATAATTTTTCAAAATTTAATATCGAAGATTTTTATAAAGACAAATTTAACTTTTTTTCATCTCTATCACTAACAAGTGCAAATTTGATAATTAAATTAATTTTGTACAAATTTTATCAATTTGGCGATTTAGAAATAATCTATTTATGTATTTCTTTATTTTCGTTACCAGGATCGTTAGTTACAACATCATTTGGAGCAACTTTTTTTTCAAAAAATAGATCATTACCTTGGACTTTTAAGATGGCGATAAGATCAATATTTTTGTTAATGATCACATTAACATTTATATATTTACTTCCTATAAATATTAATAATATTAATGTCTATAAAGTGTCGATACCAATTGATTACTTAATAATTGTTTTATTCAGTAGTTTATTGCAGTATTGTGGTCAAATAATTAGAGTTATAAGGCTTTCAAATAATAATTACAGAATTTATCTTTTTCAGTCAGATATCCTATTTTCAATATTTTCGATATTAAATCTAATTTTATTTATAATTTTTTTACAAAAAATATTTATTATTTTCGTTCTTATTAACTCTTTACTAGGAATAATTATATATTTAAGTTTTAGAATTCATGCTTATTACAAAATTTGAAACCAAAATAATTCTAAGTCTTATAGTTTTTAGCTCAATAATAATTTTTTTTACANTATTACAACTTAATAAATTTAATTTATATTACTTATCATTTAGCTTAATAAGCACTATTCTTGTTGTTAATAGCATTAAAAATAATAATTACGGAAATATTTTTATAAATACTTTTTTTTATCTAGGGTTCTTTTTTAAAATATCAATTATAATAATAATATCTAATAATCTCGGAACGAATATATATTTTGAGGAAAGTTATCTTTTTTTAAATGTAAATAGTAATTTTTTTAAAATAATATTTATAAAGCTATCAATATTTTTTCTTTTATTGATATTTTTTGAGAACCTTTTAATTGGAAAAAATAAAATTAAAACTATTTATAAGAATAATTTTCACGAACATTTTATTAAGAAAAAGAAAAAAATAGTTTTTATATTTGTTTTGTTCTTAATTATTTTTTTTAATTATTTAAATTACCGATTTGAAATAATTCAAAGGGGTTCTCTGAGTTTTTCAACAACTTATACAAATATTTTTAAAATTATAAATTACTTCGGTCAATCAGCTTTAATATGTTTAATAATAGATATAGAAAAAAAATTGGACTCAAAAAAAATAATTTTTATCTATCTTTTAATTTTTAGTAGCATTCTAAATCACTTAACTATATTAAGTAGATCAGGAATTTTTGAAATATTAGCAATTTTATACATATTTACAAAAGATAATCCCAAACAAGGACTTTTTTTAATATTTCTATCTTTATTAATTTGGATATTAAGTTTTAATTTAGCAAATGATTTAAGATTAATTAAAGTTAACAACTACAACGATGAAAAGGCAAATAATAAAAATTTACAGTCTATTAAAGTAGACAAGTTTGATGAACTAAATAAGAAAAATTTAAAAACTGAAAAAAATTCAATTAAAGTAAATAACACAAATTGTTTAGAAACTAAAAATTGCNAAACAGATAAAAAACTAAATATTGATCAAAAAATTATAAGTGATCCGCAAAGTGATGAATTAATTTTAGAAAATAGTGAAGAAATGTTGAATAAGCAAAATAATTATATAGATAAAATTAGAAGTAATAAATTTACATATTTATTGGTGTATAGGTGGACGGGTATAGACGGGTTTATCAATACTGAAATAAAAGATGATAAAAATATTGGTAATTTATTGGGCTCTTTTTATGAAATAAAGCGTAATTTAAATGGAACATACTATGAAAGAACTTTTTTTAAAGTTCCAAACAAACAGATTTATAATCAAACATTTATTCCAGGTTATTTAGCATTCGCCAATTTTGGAAATAACTATACCTTTTTTTTCGGAGCTTTTTTATTAATTATGATAATACTTATCTTTAACAAAATACTAAATATATTTATGAGAGATTTTGAATATTTTAAATGTTTNATTTTCTTTATAGTTGCTTGGAGATTAGCTCATTTTGGGATTCTACCCCTCAATACACTAATTTATTTTCTAACAATAATTGTTTTTATTATCGTAGTTTCGTCAGGCATTAAAATTTTTGATAAAATATATTCATAAAAATTACATTGGTTTATTTACTATATTTCCAATAATAATTTATCTATATTACTTCGATCAAAGTTTTCAGATATTATCAATAATTATAGACTTAAGGACTTCTATATTTTTAATATTTTTAATATTATTCATTGAGAAAAATAAAAAAAGATACTGGTCTTTTTTAAAAAATATTTTTTTTTTCTTAATTTTTATATACATACAAAGCTATTTAATAGTTATTGAAAAAAATTTTGAATTTTCTATAGGACACTATTTAAAAGTAATAATAATTATTTTATTTTTATCAATTTTAATTTGTTATTCAAATTTGATATATACTAGAATTTATAAAATAATTTATCTATTCATAATAACCTTTCCTGTAGTATATTTATGTTCAAGATTATATTGTTTTTTCTTAGTTAGTGAAAATTTTAGTATTATAAACTACATTGATTTTGTTAATTTAAAATTTGGCGAATTAAGAGTTCTTTTAATAAATTCTGAAAAATATAATAACGCACCTATATTATTTAAAGAACAATCTCATTTTAATATGGTTGCCACTTTTACAATATTTTTTTTATTGAAATTATTTCAAAAGATTAAATTTAATATCTTTTTATATTTATCATCAGTATTTTATCTTTGGATTATTTATATTAACTTTTCATCTACATTATTATTCGGATATTCAGTCTCATTTTTATTATTGATAATGAGTGACTTAAAAAATATAAAAAAATATTTATTATTCTATATTATGGCCTCTTTAATTTTTATTAGTTTTCATCTTAAAGTAGATCCTAAAATTGAGAACAATATAAGAGATTTAGATGTTATTTTAAATGATATTGATAAATCAGCCATTACACTAGAAAATAAGCAAAAAGAAAAAGAGCGTCTTCCAAAAATTGAAAATAGAAGTGAATATCTTTCATTAGAAATAAAAAATCTTTCTAGTGAGGTATATTTGTTTAATTTTAAAATATCTATTATAGCTTTAAGAAATAAAATTACTGGGTATGGTATAAACACTTTTCCAAAAGTTCATGAAAAGTATAATAAATTTGTACCAAATAAACTTAAGGGATCTAATTGGTTAAATAAGAATAATGGAAGTAATATAATGATTAAATCAATTGCAGAATTTGGGGTTATTTCTCTTTTGATTGGATTTTTATTTATATATCTTATTTTTTTTGGAAAAATATCACATCAAAAAAAAATAATTATCATTTCTGGTCTTATCACAATAGTAACGATTAGGGGTGCGGGTTATGTGAGTGGTGGGTTTTTACTATTTTTTGCAATATTTATAAAAGAATTTTTAAAAAAATTTAAATATAATTATCTAAAATTGATTTAAACTTTCTAACATTATTTTTAAATTCAAAGTACTCGAAATATAGCTTCTTACAATTATTAGATATCAAAATTCTATCAGAGTATTTAAGTGATATGAAGGTATTAAATTTTTTTAAAAGTTCATCATAGTTAGCTGAAGAGCTAGTAAGACCTAAATTTTTATTTTTTATCAAATTATTAGTAATACCGTCTGAAACAGAAAAAATTGGTAAGCTTTTTGAGAGATAATATGAAAATTTTCCAGGAATTGTTTTTGATAAAGATACACCACTAGAGAGACTAATAAATAATCCATCAATATTTTTGATAAAATAATCTAATTCTTTTTTATCTATTTGCTTTTTTATTATAAATTTATTTTCGAGATTATTATTATGAATAAAGTTTTTTAATTTTTCTTTTTCAGAGCCCTCTCCAATTATATAAAAAATAAACTTACTTTTTGATTTACGAATTATTTTTAATACCTCTAAAAGATTTTGTGACTCACCAATATTACCAGTATATGCAATTTTAAATACGTCTATTTCTTTTGCTATTTCAACAAATTCATTTTTTTTAGAAATAGAGGGGTTAAAATGGGTAAGAATTTTTTTTATTTGATATTTTTTTTTTTAGATAGACTTCAGCATCATAGTTTTGAGCTAAAATTAGATCTGAATTTTTATATATTAAATTTGATAAATTAAAGAGAATATTTTTAATAAACTTGTTTTTAATATACTTATGGTCAATTAGAATTTCTGGCCATAAGTCTTGTACCCATATAATTATTTTTTTTTTAAAAATTTTTTTTAAGATTATTGCAGGTATTGCTTGATAAATAGGGCTAGTAGCAAAAATAAGTATCAAATTTGATTTTAATTTTTTTCTATCTTTTAATATTTTTACAGATAAGTTAAAAATAAATGTAAAGTAATTTAAAAAAATATTAATTACTTTTTTATTCTTGGGTAATACTGACTTTACTCTAATTATATCAGAAATATACTCTTTACTTTTATAATCTAAACCTTTAGAGATATCATAGTTGTAATACGGAAAACTAGTATAGATTCTTATTTTAACGTCATGAATATCTTGAAGCTCTTTAACTATATAGTTAATAAAAAACTCTTCAGGATAAAAATGTTTTGAAATCAATATTAGTTTCAAGATAAAGTTATTATATATAATAATATTAATTTATTAAAGTTGGTTTATTTTTGAAAAATATTTTTATTTTAGGTTGTAACGGTTTTATTGGTTCAAATCTTGTTAAAGCTTTGATAGATAAAAAATTTTACGTTACGGGAATTGATATCACCTCAACTAATCTGTTAAAAAGTTTAGATAATAATTATTTTTCTTTTAAAAGAGGTGATGTATTTAAAAATATGAAATGGATTGAAAATCAAATTAAAAAGTCTGATATAGTTTTGCCTTTAGTTGCTATAGCTACTCCAAATGTTTATGTAAAAGATCCTCTAAGAATATTTAATTTGGACTTTGAGTCAAACTTAGAGATAATTAAGCTAGTATATAAATGGAATAAAAGGCTAATTTTTCCGTCTACTAGTGAAGTTTATGGAATAACAAAATCTAAATTTTTTAATGAAGAACAAACACAACTTACTGTTGGTCCCATAAATAAGTCAAGGTGGATATATTCATGTTGTAAACAATTATTAGATAGAGTTATTTTTGCTTATGGCGAAAAAGGAATGAATTTTAATATTTTTAGACCTTTCAATTGGATAGGGCCAAAATTAGATAATTTGGATAAAGCTCAATTAGGAAATGGCAGAGTTATGTCAATTTTTATTAATAATCTGATAAACAATAAAGACATTGTTTTAGTTGATGGTGGATTACAGAAAAGGGCATTTACTTATATAGATGATGGGATAGACGCGCTGTATAAAATAATTTCTCATCGCAAAATTAGTAATATAAATGGTCATATTTTTAATATCGGTAATCCTAATAACATTTCTTCAATTAAAAATCTCTCAAAGATAATGTTAAAATATTATAATTTTAAAACAAAAAATTCTTTTAAAGGAAGGATTATAATTAAAAATCAGAAGTCTTTTTATGGAAAGGGATATGAAGATATTGAACATAGAGCCCCTGATGTTTCAAAAATTAAAAAATATCTCAAGTGGGAGCCTAAATATAATTTAGATTATTCAATAAGAAAAACTATAGACTATTACATTAAATAATTGCACCTAAGGTTTTTTTTATGATTTGTTTTAATTTTAAGTAATATCCTTTCATTTGATTATGATTGATTTTATGTATATTTAATCCCTTAGATACATAAAACCTGTATGCTTCATTCATTTCATTTAATCTTTTTTCATTTTTCGAAATAGCAACATCCATTTGTCCAAGCTTTAAAGACATTTCTAAATTCCCTCCCCAAAAATCTTTATTATTTTTTGGATGAGGAGGCACAAATGTATCCAAGTTTAAATATTTTTTTAGGGAATATGATAAATTCATATCTTCTCCTACAAATTTAGATTGTTCAGTTTCTGGCATTTCTAACCAAAAGTATGGCAGCCAATCTCTTTTAAAAAACCAGTTATGTCCAACTATATCTACCCTTTCAATTTGATTGCATGGTCCATAAATTCCTTTCTCTTCAACAACTATGTAGTCTTTCTTTGAAAAGAAATTAACACCTCTTGCACCATATATTCCTTCCTTAGAATTCATTGAGTCAATACAATTTTCAAACCATCTTTTACCAGGTATAGTATCATCATCAATTAAGCATATGTATTGGGAACTTGCATTTAATGCTAGTGAAAATCTACCCCATACACCAAGATTTTTACTACTAAAAATTTCTAGATCAATTTCATTGTTATCAATTAATTTTGTTGAATTATTCCATAAAAATATTTCCTTAGGCTTTATAGTCTGATTTTTTAATGAATTAATTTGTTCAATCAAGTAATCAGTTCTTTTATATGAATTAAGTATAACCGATATTGTCATAATAATTTTTTTAATATTTTACTAATTCTAGAACCTGAGCAGCCATCACCATATGGACATGTTTTTGAAATTTTATAATTTTTTAACACTTTATTAAATGTTACTCCAATTTTTTTATAGTTGTCACACATAATTAAATGTCCACTTTTAATTCCCTCAGGTCTTTCAGTAACATCTCTACAGACAATTACTTTTTTATTAAAAAAAGAAGCTTCTTCCTGTATCCCTCCACTATCAGTTATAACTAATTTACATTGATATAAGATATCAAGTAATTCACTATGATTAAGATGTTTAATCTTCTTTAAATGTGAAAACTTTGATGAAATCTTTTTTATTAATGGATTTGGATGTATGGGAAAAATAAATTCTAATGATTTATTCTTTGAGGCCAATTCGTCTAAACGACACAACCATTGATCTAATTCTTCAAGTTTTTCCCTTCTATGAAGAGTAATAAGTATTTTATTTCCATAAAAGCATTTTTTTTTATATGACAAAAGATTATCAAGTGAGGTGTTTCCTGTGATAAAAATATTTTTTTTTATATTTTCTTTAAATAGATTTTTTTTTGATAAATTAGTTGGAGCAAAATGAATTTTAGCTAAATTTGATATTAATTTTCTATTTGCCTCTTCAGGATATGGCGAGAATAAATCAAAAGATCTAAGCCCTGCCTCAAGGTGAATAATATCCGTTTTATTATTAAATGCACAAATAGCTGATGATAATGCTGCTGTAGTATCACCTTGTACTAAAACGTATCTGTAATTATTTAAATTAGGAAAATTTTTTAAAGTATTTATTATTATATCATTGAGTCTATTATTTTTTTTTTAATTCAGGTATTTTTACAAAGTAATCATATATAAAATGTTCTTTAATATTTTTATGTTGATGTAAATATGCTAAGCTAAATTTAGATTTATCTAAATTATTGATTAAAGGTTTTATTTTTAAATATTCTGGTCTTGTTCCAAAACAAATTAAAATTTTATTTTTTGTAAATTTCTTCAATGGGCTATTTTAAATCCTTAATTAATTAAAGTTTTATATTAATTAAAATTAGAATCAAAAATAACATTTTTTATTCAAATGAATATAGGGTTTTTCTTTAAACCAATATTCTTTTAAATATCCTCGTGAGTATTTCCACCCCTCCAATCCAAGGTAGGGATTAAGGGAAGAGCCAATATCAATATAAGTATTATCTTCATATTTCCTAAATAACTTATGAATAAGCAAATTACTTAAACTAGATGCAGCAAAAAGAAATAGATGGTCTTTTATTTTATTTTTATGTATGTATTCATCAATTTCATTTAATAAATCGTAATCATTTATCAAACAATTCGGACCGATAGTAAAATGTTTAACTATCTCAAATGGTAAATCTTTCAAATTTGCATATTTTGATACAATAAAAATTACTTTCTTTTTTTTGAATATATCAACAAATTCTTCGATAAAAGAACTGTAGTTGCCATTCATTAATAGGTTACTATAAGTACATTGGGAATCAATTGCATCATAACTCTTAACTAAATTAGTGTAGTATCTTCCATTACAACAAGTGCAAGGAACACCTTTAAAATAATTTTTTTTTTTAAAAATTAATGATTCTATTAATTTTTCTCTGTAAAACTGGTGCAAATTGGGATCAAAAAATTTTGTCTCTTCTTTAGAGTAATTTGTAATACCTATTAGTTTGTTTTCTAACTTTGCATAATTATTTGAGATTTCAAGTTTTTGATTATCAATAATAAATAATTCTCCATCAGAAAATCTTAAAAAACCAAAATTCTCATTTTTTATAAGCAAATTTTTTAATTCATTAAAATTATCAGTAAATGATTTTTTTCTTTTCTTTGATAAAAAAAAATAACTTATGTCATTAATAATAGAAAAATAAAGTTTTTTTATGATTTTTAAGTATGAAACTATATTTCTAAATAAATTAATTAAAATCAAATATTTTTTTTGTTTGCTCATTGATGTTTATATCTAAATCTAAGGGTTTACCTAAGAGGTTTTTTTTCTTTTTTTCTAATAATACCGAGATTGTTTCTTCTATTGATTTGACATCTCTTGAGTCTGAAAAATAATGGCCTCCTGATTCTAGTAAATTATTAAGTTCATTATTAGCAGTNATTCCAAAAATTAATTTATTAGAATTTAAATAATCATAGAACTTATATGGGATAGTTAATTTACTTCTATTATCAATATGCTGAATTAAAAGACACAAATCACAATTTGTTAAATTTTTCAAAGCTTCTTTTCTTTCCATAATTGGTAACTGAGTGATAAAACTCTTAGATAAATAATAGTCTCTTTCCTTACAATGTATATCACCTATGTTGGTTATTTGAATATCATTATTGTTTATGATTTTTTTTTCAATAAGGTTTTCAATTGCAATTATCAAATTATTTAAATTCCTATTACTATATAATGTGCCAAGATGAATTAATTTTAATTTTTTACATTTTTTTGAAATATTTGTCTCTTTAAATTGAAATTTCTTTGATCCCGGATATACGAATTTGATATTGTTATTTTTATACCTCTTGTAAGAGGCCTTTGCGGAATTCTCTGTTACATAAATTACTTTATCAGCGAACTTGACAATAAGTTTTTCGAAGAAACTAAAATATTTAGAAGTATTTATGTTTCTTCCAATATCCTCTCCAATAAGAGGATCTTGAAATTCAACAATAAGTTTTTTTTTTTTAAAAATTATTTTTAGAAAAATACCAGTCAAATGCGCTGAGCCTGCACCACCAGTAGTATATATTGTATCCACTTTATGTTTGAAGCAGATGAAAAAGCCATAAATAAATGAGGTGAATGTCCATGACCATCTGCTTTCACCATGTCCTTTTGTAAAAAATTCTAAAAATTTATCGAAAATCACACCTAAGGTATAAGGTATAAAAGAATTAATTATTCCTAAACTTATATTATTATTTATTAAACAAATATTTTTTTCTCTTTTAAAATCTTTCTTAGAAATAGAAGAAGTTTTGTAATTTATAATCTTATCTGAACATGAAGAACTAATATTAGTTAAAAGAATAAATTTATATTTTAATTGTTTTAATGATTGTATTTTGTCATCTGCCCAAATTGCAGTACTGCTTCCCTTAATTCCAGAAGCATAAGATATCATCAGTATCATTAGAAAATAATAGAAGGCTTAAAATGTTTATTCATTCTAATATACTTAGCTGGATTTCCGGCTACTATTTGATTTTTTTTTACATTTTTGGTCACAACAGCTCCAGCGCCTACGTAAGCCCCCTCCCCAATAGATATGTCTGGTAAAATTGTTGCATTTGTTCCAATAGTGGCATAGTTACCTATTTTAACCCTTCCAGCTATTGAAGCACCACCCATAATGTGAACACCGTTAGATATTATACATTCATGATCAATTGAAGCTTGTGTATTTACAATACAATAATCTCCTAATATAGAGCCAATATTAATGGTAACTGAATTCATAATTAAGTTTCCCTCACCAAATAAGACACTTTCATCGATATTTGAAGATTTGTTAAAAATATTTAAAGGAAGTAAAGAGCTACTTTTTAACATTTTTGAAG
>NYXF01000066.1 GCA_002685455.1 Porticoccus sp.
TTATGGCTAGGCTGTCCATCTAGCCACCTCCAACCTGGCCACACAGAAATCTCTCCTCTCTTATTTGATTTGATTAATGTCCAATCCTCAATATTTAGCCCAGACAACTCAACAGATTCAGGATGCCATTTGAGCTTATAAGTAACGCAATTAAGTCTTTTTTTTTCTTTTCGACTATCAGCAGTGGCGCTAAGCTTGACTATCATTCCCAGATTAGTAGCTTTTTTTCTCATATCTATAGTAAGTTTTTGACGAGGTGTTTGTCTTAGCCACATTAACGGTGAAATTATTATCATTAATACAAAAATAATCAAAAAGTATGTCATCATCTTCTCTTATAAATTTTCTCAATTAAGAAATTATTTTATTCGAAATAAAGTTTTTTTATTTTAAAAAATTTAGAATTATGTAAAAAAAATCTTTCTGCTCTGTTTAATCTAGATTGTTATAGCTATGATGCATATAAATACAAATACTCTTAAATTTTGATTTCTATATATTTTACTAACATATATGCCCATGATAAAACTTGTTAATATTTTTAATCGTAAAAGTTGTTTATTTTATATTTTACTAATACCTTTGTTTATCTTACTAGTTTTTTTGCCTCGCAAAATAGTTTGGGCTGAAAGTATCGATAAAAAAGAGAATCTGATTCACGAGCAGCGAAAGATTTTTAAAGAAGCACATGATGCACTCCAAAGAAAAGATAAAAAAACCTATCAAAAAAAATATAAGCAACTTGATAATTATCCAATAAAACACCATCTTTTAGGGCTAGAACTTCTTCAAAGAATCCGGAGCTTTCCTAGAGATGATATTAGAAACTACTTGGATAAATATAGTGATACAGCAATATCTGCAGATGTAAGATATTATTGGCTTGAAACATTAAGAAAGAACAACAAATGGCAGGATTATTTGATTGACTATAAAGATGATAGGGCAACAACAAAACAAAAATGTTTTTACCAGCAGTCAAAAATTAAAAAAGGGGGTGAGGATGAAAAAAGTGGTGTCCAGAATGCATTAAAACTTTGGACCTCAGGAAGCTCACAACCAAAAGCATGCGATAAACTATTTGCAATTCTTATAAAAAATAATTTAATAAGTGGAAAAATAGCATGGGAAAGATTCACTAAAGTAATTTCACTCCGTAAATATCAGCTAGCAAAATATGTTTTAAGATTTATCGATGATGATGATGATAAGAAATTAGCAGCTAAACTTTTCGAAATATACAAAAATAAAAATATAGTACTAAATAGTAATTTTTTTACCGAAAAAGAATTAGATCGAAATCCTATCGAAATTCACGATGCTATTACATACGGATTATTGCGTTTAGCAAAAAAAAATTCACAATCTGCGCTTTCCACATATCAGACATATCAAAAAAAATATAGCTTCTCCACTTTGCAAAAAAATCGAATTAATAGCTCCATAATCAAGGGACTTTATGAGCAAGATAAAAAAGAAAATTCAGACCGATATCTAACAAAATATATTGATTCTACTAGTTCAAAAATCATTGAATGGAGAGTACGCCAATCTTTTAAAATAGGAGATTGGCAAGATGCTAAAATGTGGATAAAAAAAATGCCTCCAAATTTGAAAAATAAGCAGGTTTGGAGATATTGGAGCCAAAGATTAGCAGAATTAACTGATGATAATCTTAGTAAAAATTATCAAAATATTTATAAAGACTTATCTAAAGAAAGAAGTTTTTATGGTTTTTTGAGTGCCCAAAAACTTGGATTAGGAAATAATATGAATTTTGAAGATTCAACGCCAAGTAAAGATGATTTGTCAAAATTAGAGGCCCTCGCCGGTATTAAAAGCACAAGAGAACTTTTGTATCATAAGCTTAACCTTTCTGCTCGTCGCGAATGGAATAAAACAACAAGAAATTTTTCAAAAAAACAGTGGGTTTCTGCAGCTCATATATCCAATAAATGGTTATGGTATAATGGAACTATAACAAGCATGATAAAAGCTGGGTATTGGAATGATACTAACCTTCGGTTTCCTCTCGCTTTCAAAAAAATATTTTCTAAATACTCAAAAAAAAATCAAATACCGTTAAATCTATTGATGGCTTTAGCACGACAGGAGAGCTCTTTTCACGATGAAGCTACATCCCCTGCTGGGGCAAAAGGATTAATGCAGCTTATGCCAGCTACAGCACAAGAAGTAGCTGGTAGAAATAATATCTCTTTTGAGCCAGTTCGCGGTTTATATAATCCAGAAATAAATATATCGCTAGGAAGTTTGTATTTAAAAAGAATGTTAGAGAGGTTCGATGATAATCGTATACTTGCAATAGCTGCTTATAATGCTGGTCCAACTAGGGTAGACCGCTGGAGAAAAAAAACAGTGGGTAAAATACCTTTTGATGCATGGATAGAAACGATTCCATTCAATGAGACCCGAAATTATGTCCAAAATGTTCTAGCCTTCTCAGCAATCTATGCAAAAAAATTAAATGCAAAAGAACATATAATCAATGACCAGGAAATGATAACAAGATTGTGAATCAATTTATAAAATCAAAAGAATCCCTGATTGATATTGGTGTGAATCTCGCACATAAGTCTTTTAATCAAACACTTACTTCTGTTGTCGGTCGAGCTAAAGATGCAAATATCTCTAAACTGATTATTACAGGTACATCTGAGCAAGCTAGCAAGAGGGGACTTGATATATGTAAAGAGTTATCAGAGGTATACCCGGACATGATTTACACAACTTGTGGGTTACATCCGCATTATGCTGAGGAATTTAATGATGAAACTTATGAAAATTTAAAAAATATTGCTGCTGATAAAAGAGTTGTTGCCATTGGAGAAACAGGTCTTGATTTCAATCGCAATTATTCATTACCAAAAGAGCAAGAAAAAGCATTTGAGAACCAATTGCAATTAGCAGCCGAACTAAAATTACCAATTTTTTTGCACGAAAGAGATGCGCACAAAAAACTATTAGAAATATTTTGTAATTATAGAGATAGTATAGAAAATGCAGTGATACATTGCTTTACAGGAAATAAAGAAGCATTGTTTAATTATCTTGATTTAGATCTTTATATAGGTATTACTGGGTGGATATGTGATGAAAGACGCGGTCAGGGGCTAAAAAAAATTGTCAGGAATATACCGATTAACAGACTTATGGTTGAAACCGATGCTCCATATCTAATTCCTAAAACAATTGAAAATGCAACGAAAATTCAAGTAAATGAGCCAGCCTTTTTACCTTGGGTTGTAAAGGAAATAGCTAGCCATCGTATTGAATCAGAGGCTGAAATCGCAAGACAAACAACAATAAACTCAACTGAATTTTTTAACTTAAAAAAATCCTGAAAATGAAAATTGTAAGCATTAATAAAGAGCCTGTTCAGCTATATAAGATACTAAAATTTGAGAATTTAGTTGAGAGTGGCGGGGTCGCAAAAAGTGTAATTTCCGACGGCTTAGTTAAAGTAAATGGTTCCGTAGAGACAAGGAAGAGAAAAAAGATTATATCTGGAGATATCATCGTATTTAATGGTGAAAAATTATGTGTTAATTTTACTATGAACAAAGGCAACTAAAACTATGAGCTCTTATGTCAATAAGCAGGTAATTCTGATCTCAAGACCAAAAAATATACCCGAGGCTAAAAACTTTAAAGTTATAGAATCAGTTCTACCTAAAATCAAGACTGGTGAGGTTATTATTCAAAATATATTCTTGTCGGTTGAACCTGCGATGAAAGGATGGGTTAGTGTAGTTAGCAATTATGCAGACCCTGTAGCTCTTAATGCTGTAATGAAATCCTTTGCCAGTGGTGTAGTTGTTGAATCACTTCACTCTGACTATCAGATTGGTGACTTGGTAACAGGTATGTTTGGTTGGCAAGAATATGCTTTGGTAAAGGCAGATAATATTGATCGAAAAATAACAGGCAGCCCTCTTCCGATAT
Organism: Porticoccus sp.; assembly: GCA_002685455.1. The sequence continues at coordinate 3,964 of NYXF01000066.1, forward strand.
CAGCATCTCTAGGTGTTGCAGGTATTAACGGTATGACAGCATATTTCGGTCTTTTAGATATAGGGAATCCGGTTTCTGGAGAGACTGTTGTGGTTTCTACTGCAGCGGGATCAGTCGGTTCATGTGTTGGTCAAATAGCAAAAATTAAAGGATGTACTACGGTTGGGATAACAGGAGGTCAGCAGAAAGTTGATCTATGCAAGAATTTGTATGGATATGATCAAATATTAGATTATAAAAATGATAATCTTGCTAATACCCTAACAGAGGCTTGTCCAAAAGGTGTTGATATATATTTTGATAATACTGGTGGACCTATTAGCGATGAGGTAATTCAAAGACTAAATGTTGGTGCAAGAATTATAATTTGCGGTACAGCCTCTATCTCAAACTGGAACCCAGTTCCTCATGGACCAAGAATAGAACGACAGATTTTAGTGAAACGAGCTCGTATCCAGGGATTCTTGATATTTGATTACAAAGATCGTTATGAAGAAGCTCTATCAAATCTAACTAAATGGATAGTTTCTGGGTCAATAAAGTATCGCGAAAACATACTCCATGGCATAGAAAAAGCTCCAGATTCTATTGCTGCAATATATCGTGGAGAAAATTTAGGTAAGATGCTTATAAAAGTCTCTTAATCTGACTGGTTGTAAATGGCCAGTCTTTTTCTTTCCCATTAGGCATTACAACTACGGGTATACGTAGCCCATATTTTTCTGTGAGTATGTCGTTATTTGAAACATCAACTTCACTATATTTCAATTTCAAATCAATATCCTTTAGAACATCCATTAGTACAAATCTAGCTTCATCACAAAGATGGCAGTTTGACCCAACATATAACATTATGACTTTATGCTGCATGTTTTATTAACCAACAATTATGGATTTTCTTATTTCTTTGGAAGTCCGGATCAAATGTTTCATTAGTTATATTTTCAACATGATAATTTTCAATAATTTTTGAAGACATAGAGAAATTTCGAAAATTATTCGAAAATATCAGTGATCCATTAGGGGACAGTAACAGCATTGAATTATCTATCAATTTAATATGATCTTTTTGAACATCGAATACTGTATCCATTTTTTTTGAGTTGGAAAATGTTGGTGGGTCAAGAAAAATAAGATCATATTGGTTTAATATATTTTCATTTTTAGTAGCTTGATCTAACCAACTCAAGCAATTTTCTCTCAGCACCCTATTGGTTTTGGTGCAAATATCATTCAAAACGAAATTTCGTTTTGCCCAATCGACATAGCTTTTAGACATATCGATACTCAAAGTGGATTTTGCGCCTCCTTTTATTGCATAAACAGATGCTGAAGCAGTATAGCAAAATAAATTAAGAAATCGTTTTTCTCTGGCCATATTATGGATCATTCGCCGGACCGGCCTATGATCCAAAAAGAGCCCTGTATCTAAATAGGCATTGATATTAACTTCAAATTTAAAACCACTTTCATATAAGGTAAAAGTTTTAATCTGTTTACTGACATCAAGATTAAATTGATATTGATTATGGCCTTTTTGTCGTCGACGTTGATTGAAAAAAATCTTGGAAGTCTGACCTTCCCAGAAAAGTGCAACCGCCTCTTGAACATGATCTGAGTGTTTTTTTGATTGATTGGAATCAATATATGATGGTGGAGCATATTCTTGAACATACATAAACTCTCCGTATATATCGATGGCGACTGCATATTCAGGTATATCTGCATCATATAATCGAAATGAGCTAATATTTGACTTTTTTAACCATGAATTTAATTTTTTTGAATTCTTTTTGAGGCGATTAAGTAACATCAAAGCACCTTTAGATATCAAGTCTTTTTCTTGATGCTTAAAATCCTTAAGGGATTTTAATGCAGGGCTATCAGCTATATTCTTTAATTTATATAAGATCAGTTGGCTAGGAATGGCTCCATTAAACAGCTGATATTTTTTCTCTGCGCGAAGTCTTAACTCACTAGACAATTCTCTATTTCCTGACATTACAGCAAAATACCATCCTGGACACTCCTTTTTGAGATTTTCTCCAAGATTTTTATACAGGGGCTTCAATGCTTCAACATCACCCCATCTCTCTCCATAGGGAGGATTGCAAATCACTAAACCTGGCTCTATTCTTTTGTGGGTTGGCACCTTAAAAACTGAGAGCGGCTTTGCTATTACACGAATATGTTTATCAAGACCAGCTGATATAATGTTTTCTTGAGCCGCCTTTACTGCTTTTATATCTTTATCGTAACCTCTTATCTCAGAAAACTCTTTTGCGAGTCCAATAGCACGTCTATCAAGCGCGTCTCTTCTAATCTTTTCCCATAAATTAATGTCATATTGCATCCATCCATGAAACCCAAATTTTTTACGATTTAGGTTTGGAGCAATATCTGCAGCAATTAGCGCAGCTTCAATTAAAATAGTGCCGCTGCCACACATAGGATCAATTAATGTACCACCTCGTATCGATATATCGAGCCAGTTTGCGCGAAAAAGTATTGCAGCAGCTAGATTCTCCTTCAATGGGGCCGCTACCATAGCTTTTCTATATCCACGTTTGTGAAGACTATCTCCAGACATATCAAGGCTAACATTAGCTTGATTATTTGATAATCGAACATTAATACGCACATCAGGTAATTTAAGATCGACGTCAGGCCTATCTAAAAATTGTTCTTGTAATTTGTCAACAATACCATCCTTAACTTTTTGTGCACCAAATTGTGTATGACGTATTGCATCATTGGAACCCGAAAAATCAACAGCTATTGTTTCACGAG
>NYXF01000067.1 GCA_002685455.1 Porticoccus sp.
AGTGTCAAAAAGATTCCATCGGTCCTTGAGAAAAAAAGACTTTTTTTCCTCTCCAAGAAATCTTATTAAAAGCTCAAATAAAAAAAATATAGTTACAAAATAATCTAAAATGATAACTATATTTATGTAGTTATTACTTATTTCATATGTTTGAAATCCTACTAAAAGTGAGGAGAGAAGAATTATAGAAATTACGACGCTTTGAAATCTTCGGTCGTCTTTAATTTTATTGAACTTATAGATCATTGAAAAGTTCCTTCAAATATCCTCTATTCGAGGCCTGGTAATAATTAGAGTATTAGAAGGTATTGTACATATAATTGTACCAGAGGCCGGACTCGAACCGGCACGCTTTTAAGGGCGGGGGATTTTGAATCCCCTGTGTATACCAATTTCACCACTCTGGCATGAGGCGAAATTATAGCAGTGACTATCTTATAATCAAATTGGGTTATTTTTATCTTCGCACTACTGATTCAAGATTACTGGTTATAAGCATAAATTTCTATTACTCTTGCCGCTCTCAATAATAAAACTTAGGCCTATATGAAGCGAGAATTATTTAATTACAAGTTGCCGACTGAATTAATAGCAAATGAACCACCCTTAGAGCGAAGAGGGAGCTTGATGATGGTGTTGGACAGAAAAAATGACAATGTAAAGCACCAGTCATTCACCGATATTGTTTCATTGGTTAAACCAGGAGATTTAATGGTATTTAATAATACAAGAGTTATTCCTGCCAGAATCTTCGGAAAAAAAGAAACTGGAGGAAAGATCGAGATTTTGGTCGAGAGGCTCTTGGATGATCAGAGGGTTTTGGCACATTTACGCTGTAGTAAACCTCCCAAATTTGGATCAAAAATAATTTTTGAGGGCTCTATTGAAGCTATGGTGCAAGAGCGCGAAGAAGATTTATTTATCATCAGATTCCTTAGCGATCAGCCAGCAATTGATGTGATTGAGTCACAAGGGCATACACCTTTACCCCCATATATTGATCGACCAGATAATGAATATGATAGAGAACGCTATCAGACAGTATACGCAAAAATTCCCGGCGCTATTGCTGCGCCAACAGCCGGCTTGCATTTCGATTTAGAGTTAATAAAAGAAATTTCTTCACTTGGTATCGATATAGCATATGTTACTTTACATGTAGGTTCTGGAACCTTTCAGCCACTACGAGTTGATAGTATTTATGATCACGTAATGCATACAGAAGTCATAGATATACCATTGACTGTTTGCGAGAAAATTGAAAATACAAAGAAAAGAGGTGGCAGAGTAATAGCTGTTGGAACTACAAGTGTCAGATGTCTGGAGAGTGCAGCCTCTTCAGGAAAAATTAGCCCAATGAAGGGCGAAACAGATATATTTATTTATCCAGGCTACAAATTTAAGGTAGTAGACGCAATGGTTACGAATTTTCATCTGCCCGAATCAACATTATTAATGTTAGTGTGTGCTTTTTCTGGATATAAGAGAATAATGAATGCTTATCAGCAAGCGATTATAAAAAAATATAGATTTTTCAGCTATGGTGATGCAATGTTCTTAGTCAATAATCCAGATGCACATAAAGAGACACCAATTATAGAAAAATATTCAGGGAAAAGCTAAATGAGTAGTATTTGCTCTATGAGATTCGAGCTTGATATTCAAGATGGCAGCGCAAGAACAGGCTCCCTAAAATTTCCACGCGGTATAGTAGATACACCAACCTTCATGCCAGTTGGAACAAGTGGAACGGTCAAAGCTATTTTGCCTAAGGATCTCCAAGAAACCGGGGCGCAAATTATACTCGGAAATACATTTCACCTGATGTTAAGGCCAGGAACTGATGTTATAAAAAGTCATGGAGGACTGCATAATTTCATGCACTGGGAAGGACCAATATTAACTGATTCAGGTGGATTTCAGGTCTATAGTTTAGGCACTATTCGCAAGATTAGTGAAAAAGGTGTTTCTTTTCGATCGCCAATAGATGGAAGTCATATTTTTTTGGACCCGGAAACTTCAATTCAGGTTCAAGAGGATTTAGGGGCAGACATAGTAATGATCTTTGATGATTGCACACCTTACCCGGCATCAAAAAGAGATGCACACGAATCAATGCAGCTGTCTTTACGCTGGGCAAAAAGAAGTAAGGTGCAGCATGGAGTTAGTAATTCAGCATTATTTGGAATAATTCAAGGCGGAATGTACGAGGAATTACGAGAAATTTCTCTAAAAAGTTTAGAAAAGATAGGTTTTGATGGCTATGCCATCGGTGGACTTTCAGTAGGAGAACCAAAAGAGGATATGTTAAGGATTCTTAAAAGTACGACACCAAAAATGCCAGAGGATAAGCCACGATATTTAATGGGTGTTGGTAAACCTTGGGATATTCTAGAGGCTGTAAAATCCGGTATAGATATGTTTGATTGCGTCATTCCAACAAGAAATGCACGTAATGGACACCTTTTTACTAGTTCTGGAGTGGTAAAAATAAAAAATGCGAAATATCGTTATGAAACAGGACCAATTGACCCTGACTGTGATTGTTATGCTTGCAAGAATTTTAGCCTTGCCTATCTTCATCATCTCGATAAATGTAAGGAAATGCTGGGCGCCCAGCTGAACACTATACATAATTTGCACTACTATCAGTCGTTGATGTCAGAAATACGTGCTGCGATAAAAGATAAACGATTGAACGAATTTTCGAAAGATTTCTACAAAAAGCAAGGACTCATGATGCCGTAAATTTTTTAAATTAAATTAAAGTGACTCTCAGGCCTAGCCTTGTTTATATAAAAATTACTGTTCAACAATAACTTCCTGTTCGCAGTAAAAATTTTCTTGCAGGCCTCACAAGATTTTTGTTTTAAGTTTATAATGGAAACAATAATAAATTTAATGGCTATATAAGAATAATTTTTATGAATAACTATCCGTTAAAAACATATTTTTTAATCTTAATAATTGTACTGATAGGTATCATATACGGATTGCCCAATTTATTTTCTGCAGACCCTGCAATCCAGATCTCTGGACAGAGCGGAGAAATGGAAATAGATCAGTCAGTTATGAATAATATTACAGATTCCTTAAAGGCAGCAAATATCGATTACTTTGGTGAACAAGTGGATGGTGAAACAGGTATTCTACGATTAAAAGATGCAGATAAACAGTTATATGCCAAACAAATAATCCAAGACAAGCTTGGTCTAGAGTACGTTGTTGCACTCAATCTAGCACCTACCACGCCAGAATGGTTAGAGAAATTTGGAGCCTCCCCGATGAAACTTGGACTTGATCTACGAGGTGGAGTACATTTTTTGCTCGAAGTAAATACAGATGAGGCTATTGGTAAACAGATGGATACGATAGTACGTCAAGTTAGGACTGCTATGCGGGAAGAAAAATTGCGATATGAATCTATAAAGCTAATAAAAAGAAAAACAATAATTGCTGTCTTTAAAACAAAGATTGATGCAGAAAAAGCAAACAATATTATGCGAAAAAAGTTTACTGGAATTACTCGTGAAACTTTTGGAGAGAATGATTCATTTGTCATCCGTTCAGAAATGCTTGAGTCAGAAGTGAAGAAAATCCAAGATTATGCAATCAATCAAAATCTCACAACGCTTCGTAATCGAGTAAATGAATTGGGAGTCTCTGAGCCAGTTGTTCAGCGTCAAGGTAAAAATCGAATTGTTGTAGAGCTTCCAGGTGTCCAAGATACTGCGGCCGCCAAAAGGATCATTGGAAAAACTGCAAATTTAGAGTTTAGGTTAGAGGCAAAACCTGGATCTAGTAATCGAGAGAAATTCTCTTTTAGTGATTCTTATGTAAGAGATAGAGGGATTAAAAACGCTTACTTAAAGCGCACAGTTGTAATAACGGGTGATCACGTTTCAAAAGCCACTGCAGGCTATGATGAAAAAGGAACTCCAAATGTAAATATTTCACTTAATAGCCAAGGCGGTGCAAGAATGCACCGAATGACGAGAAATAATATAGGTCAAAGATTAGGCGTTTTATTTATCGAATATAAAGTGCGAACGAAATATGAAATTGATAGTGCTGGAGAAAAGATAGCTATTCCCGAACGTTATGTTGATAAAAACATAATTAATTTAGCGACTATTCAGAGTGCCCTAGGTGTTGGATTCCAGATTACTGGATTAAGCACACCCCGGGAAGCTTCAGAGTTAGCTTTATTTTTAAGGGCTGGCGCTATGGCTGCGCCCATGTATTTTGTTGAGGAGAGAACTATTGGCCCATCTCTGGGTGCAGAAAATATTGCTTTAGGCATAAAATCTGTGATTATCGGCATGTCCCTAGTTATCATATTTATGCTTCTCTATTATAGAGTATTTGGTCTTTTTGCCAATGTAGCTTTAACTCTGAATCTATTAATCCTAGTAGCCTTTATGTCGATGCTCGAGGCTACATTAACTTTACCTGGAATTGCTGGCATCGTACTAACAGTCGGTATTGCGGTGGATGCAAATGTACTCATATTTTCACGGATCAAGGAGGAGATAGCCAACGGGCTGCCCCCCCAATCCGCAATCAGTGCTGGTTATGACCGCGCTTTTGTCTCAATAGTAGACGCTAACATAACAACTTTAATTGTCGCAGTTATTCTTTTTATCATCGGGTCAGGACCAGTTCAAGGATTTGCCGTGACCCTCTCCATTGGAATTTTAGTGTCAATGTTTACGGCTATTGTTGTAACAAGAGCTCTGGTAAATTTAAGCTTCGGAAATCGAGCTATCAATAAAATCAGGATTTAGGAAAATTTAATATGGCTGCGATTAATATTATTGATTTTATGGGTCAAAGAAAAATAGCATCTATACTTTCTATTTTTCTTATTATGGGATCGATTGCTTCATTTTTTACTAAAGGCTTAGCTCTGGGCCTAGACTTCACAGGTGGGACACAAATTGAAGTTGGTTATCAAAAGAAAGCTGATTTGAAAGATATAAGAGATCAACTAGCTTCCGCTGGCTATGAAAACCCTATTGTCGTCCACTTTGGTTCAGAAAAAGATGTTCTTATTAGAATGCAAGGTAAGCCAGCAGCTGGATTATCTGACAATATTTTGAAGTCACTTCGTGTTAGTCAACCTACAGTTACTCTGCGCCGCGTAGATTTTGTTGGTCCGCAAGTCGGAGAAGAACTACGAGAGGATGGCGGTTTAGGAATGCTTGTAGCTTTGCTAGTTGTGATGATGTACATAGCTGTTCGATTTCAATACAAATTTTCTATAGGAGCTGTTATTGCTTTAATGCATGATGTAATTATTACTATTGGGTTTTTTTCGATAACAGGATTAGAGTTTGATCTCACAGTATTGGCAGCAGTATTGGCAGTCATAGGTTATTCTCTAAACGATACAATAGTTGTATCTGATAGAATCAGAGAAAATTTACGTGCTCTTCGATCTTCAGAAGTCAAAACGGTAATTAATCAATCTTTGACTCAAACATTAGGCAGAACTTTAGTAACGTCCTTTACTACATTATTAGTATTATCATCATTGTTTTTTTTTGGTGGTGAGCTAATCCATAATTTTGCTATTGCCCTTATGGTAGGGGTCTTGATTGGCACTTACTCATCGATTTATGTAGCATCAAATATGTTATTGGTTTTAAGCTTAACGCGTGAGAATTTAATACCTCCAGAAAAAGAGGGCTCAGAATTTGATGAACGCCCTTGATAAAAGAACATGTATGAAGGTGTTAATCTAATTAATGATTTAATTTTTTAGTCAAAAATTGATTGAGTTCGGCAAGAGGTATATCTTGGTTGCTAGAAGAATCCCTGCCGCGATATTCTATTACATCTCTATCTACACCCTTTTCCCCCAAAACCAACCGATGAGGCAAGCCTATCAGTTCTATATCTGCTAACATTCCACCAAGGCGCGTTTTTTCACGATCCATAAAAAGAACATCAAAGCCATTACTAGTAAGCTGCTTGTATATTTTCTCGCAGTAATTCCTTACCTTTTCAGACTTATGTATATTGATCGGGATTAAGGCAATCTGAAAAGGTGCAAGTTCTGCAGGCCACTTGATACCATTTTCATCGTTATTTTGCTCAATCGCCGCAGCAACAATCCTACTTACTCCAATTCCATAACAACCCATAAATATTGGTTGTTGAGCGCCTTCCTTACTGAGAGCCATGCAGCTCATTGATTCACTATATTTAGTACCCAATTGAAAAATATGCCCAACTTCTATACCGCGCTTGATATCTAAAACACCTTTACCATCTGGGCTGAGATCACCTTGGATAACGTTCCTAATATCTTCAACCTTTGAAATGTTACAGTCACGTCTCCAATTCACCCCTGTTAGGTGAAATCCATTTTTATTAGCGCCACATATAAAGTTAGTTGATTGATTAGCAGACCGATCAACAATAAGAGGTATATCTAATTCAAGAGGGCCAAGACTACCTATGTCACACCCAAGTTGTGCTTTAATGATATCTTTGCTTGCAAAAGTTAATGGCGACATGACCACACTAATTTTTTCAGCCTTGATAATATTTATCTCATGATCACCTCGTAAAGCTAATGCTACCAGAGGTACATGATCTTTTTTACTTTTATGATTGTTTGATATTTTTTTTGGATTACCCAATACGATTAATGTTTTTATGACATTAGACTTATCTACATCCAAATATTCACTTATTTCATCAACACTACAAAGTCCTTCTGTTTTGATTTCTTCTAATTTTTGCTCCTGCATATCATTTCTTTGGTTCAATGTTACCGCCTCAGTCATTTCAACATTAGCTGCAAAGTCACTTTCATTTGAGAAAGCTATAGAATCTTCTCCTGACTCTGCCAATACATGGAATTCGTGAGAACCGTTCCCACCAATACTTCCTGTATCGGCGATAACTGCCCTAAAATCTAAACCAATTCTTTTTAATATATTAGTATAGGCCTTATGTATCAGCTGGTAAGTTTGGTTTAAATTTTCCTCAGATTCATGAAATGAATAAGCATCTTTCATAATGAATTCTCTCGAGCGCATTACACCAAAACGTGGACGTATCTCATCACGAAACTTTGTTTGTATTTGATAAAAAATTAAAGGTAATTGTTTATAACTATGAATTTCGCTCCGCATGAGGTCTGTAATAACCTCTTCATGAGTTGGTCCAAGACAGAAGGACCTTTCATGCCTATCTTGTATGCGAAGTAGCTCTGGGCCATATCTTCCCCAGCGACCAGACTCTTCCCATAGGTTAGAGGGCTGCATAATTGGCATCAAAACTTCTTGTGCCCCTAGTTTATTCATCTCTTGTCTGATAATCGCTTCCAATTTACGTAGTACTATTAAACCCATTGGAAGCCATGTATATAATCCAGACGCTAGCTTTCGAATCATTCCAGCACGCAGCATGAGNTTGTGACTAACGATTTCTGCATCAGCTGGGCTTTCTTTTTTTGTTGAGATTAAGAATTCGCTGGCTCGCATAATTTTATTTTTCTATTGGCGGTTAAACGTAAAAAAAGGTATTTTACGGTGATCATATATATTGGTACAGAGCAAAGGAGTAATTAATTGTTCAAAGTTCATCCTCAGCTAGCTAAGGATACTATATTTATCGGTAAATTCGACCTTTCACAGCTACTTATTCACAAAGATGCTAATTACCCATGGTTTATTTTAGTACCAATGCTGCCTAATATATCTGAAATACATCAGTTATTGAGCAATGATGCAATACAACTTATAAAGGAATCAAACTTATTATCTGAAGCAATGTCGGAAATATTTTCTCCCGATAAAATGAATATCGCTGCTTTAGGCAACATAGTTCCTCAGTTACATATTCATCATATAGCGCGCTATAAAATAGACATTTCATGGCCTAACCCTATTTGGGGGAATAAACCATCAACTGAATATAACAAAAAAAATCTTAAGTCTCGCATCGAATCTTTAGTATTAGCTCTATCCAGAAGGGGATACAATATTATTTAAGTGTATTAACAATGAAGTCAAATGTTAATTCTACAATTAGGCTACTTCATCAAATGAGCTGAGATCTGTTCTTCTAGCCTCTGTATTCATAAGGTATAATGCCTAGCTTTTTTAGGATATCTGTCGATAAAATTCTGAATATAGTTATCCAAAGGTCTTTAATAATTATAGGAAAAAAATAATGCGTACAATTTATTGTGGTGCCCTTAACTCCAGTAATATTGACCAAGAAATAACAATTTGTGGCTGGGTGCATCGCCGCAGGGACCACGGTGGCGTTATTTTCATTGATCTTCGTGACCGTGAAGGAATAGTGCAGGTAGTATTTGACCCTGACAGTAAGGAGTATTTTGATATTGCAGATCAAGTGCGAAGTGAATATGTTTTAAGAATCATAGGAAAGGTTCGTGCTAGATCTAATGATACTGAAAACTCTGAAATGACGACAGGACAGATAGAAGTTTACGGATCATCGCTGGTAATACTTAATAAATCTGAAACACCTCCATTTCCGTTAGATGAACACATTAAAGTGGGAGAAGATATCCGTTTAAAGTATCGCTATATAGATTTGCGTCGTCCAGAAATGCTTAAAAGTTTAATATTTCGCTCCAAGGTTACTTCTTTGATACGTAATCATCTTGATAGCAAAAATTTTATAGACATTGAAACACCAATTTTGACTCGAGCAACTCCAGAAGGAGCGCGAGATTATCTTGTTCCAAGCAGAACACATGAAGGTAAGTTTTTTGCTCTTCCTCAATCACCACAATTATTTAAGCAGTTACTTATGATTGCTGGTGTAGACAAATATTACCAAATTGCAAAATGTTTTCGAGACGAGGACTTGCGGGCTGATCGTCAACCAGAATTTACCCAAGTTGACATAGAAGGATCATTTGTTAGTGAAGATGAGATAATAGAAGTTAGCGAAGGGATGATCCGAAATGTTTTCAGTGATTTATTAGATGTGGACCTCGGTAACTTTCCGCGCATTACATACGAAGAGGCAATGAGTAGATATGGTAGCGATAAACCAGACCTGCGAATTCCGCTGGAGTTAATTGAAATTAAGGACTTAATGATCGATGTTGACTTCAAGGTATTTTCGGGACCAGCCAGAGACACTGAAGGCCGGGTGGCAGCAATATGTGTACCTAATGGAAATAGTATCAGTCGAAAGAAAATAGATGACTATACTAATTTCGTTAATATTTACGGAGCTAAAGGTTTAGCTTACATAAAAGTTAACGATAAAGATAATCTAGAAGAAGGCTTGCAGTCACCGATTGTTAAATTTTTACCGCATGATATCCGTCAGAAAATACTTCAGCGCACAGGCGCAAAAAATGGAGATCTAATTTTCTTTGGGGCCGATAAAGATAAAATTGTATCTGACGCCTTAGGTTCTTTGAGAACAAAATTAGGAGAAGACCTTGATCTATATACTTCTGAATGGGCTCCCTTATGGGTTATTGATTTCCCTATGTTTGAAAAAACAGACGATGGTGTATGGACACCCTTACACCACCCCTTTACTCGACCAGCATGTAACCCTGCTGAGTTGAAGAATAATCCTGGTAGTGCTTTGTCATTAGCTTATGATATGGTGATTAATGGCACTGAGATTGGTGGTGGATCCATGCGAATCGATAATCTAGAAATGCAAAAAACAGTTTTTGAGGTACTAGGCATAAGTGATACACAAGCCAAAGAAAAATTTGGATTTCTCCTTGAAGCGCTCAGTTATGGTTGCCCTCCACATGGAGGTTTAGCTTTTGGCTTGGATAGATTAGTTATGTTGATGACAGGTAATAAATCAATTAGGGATGTTATTGCTTTCCCTAAAACTCAAACAGCTGCGTGTTTTTTAACAGACGCACCTGGTTGTGTTGATAAAAAACAATTAAGAGAGATGAGTATAGATCTGAGAAAAAAGTGACTAGGATAAATATTGATTGACAAATTTGCTTAAATAAAAAAATGAGATGAAGATAAAAAATCAATCTAACGAGTAATCTAAGGAGAAAGGATGATGAAAGTACTAAAAAAAACTGATGCATACACAATATATAAAAAACGTTCCGGACGTTATGCTGTTGAAGATGATCTTCAAAATATTGTAAACGGTGCTGATAAAATAAATATACTTATAGAGGCTGGTATTATTAAGCAAGCTAGCATTGAATCTGCACCAGATATCCCTGAAGAAGCACCGGCGGCAGAAGAAGCACCGGCAGCAGAAGAAGCACCGGCA
>NYXF01000068.1 GCA_002685455.1 Porticoccus sp.
ACTTTACTTCAAGTGGGCGTAAATGCTCCAAACTTTAAATTACTTAATCAGCGCAATGAGACTATCAGTCTTTCTGATTTTTTTGGAAAAAAAAATGTTGTTTTATATTTTTATCCTAAAGCAATGACCCCTGGTTGCACTGTTCAAGCTTGTGGTATTAGGGATAGCTTTACCGAGTTTAAGCAACTCGATACAGTTGTAATTGGAATTAGCCCGGATAATACTTCAAGGCTCGCGCGCTTTGAAGAAAAACAAGAGTTAAATTTTGACTTGCTCTCTGATGAAGGTAAAGCTGCTATAGAATTGTACGGCTGCTGGGGTTTAAAAAAATTTATGGGTAAAGAGTACAATGGAGTATTAAGAACAACCTTTATAATTGATAAAAAGGGTTTCATTGCCCATGTCATCGATAAAGTTAATACCAAAAAACATGATCAAGAGGTACTATTGTGGATAAAAAATAATTTATCATAGCTTGATTGTAAACATTACATATGGGATAACTATTTTTTTCTAATTTAACCAAAAAATACGAACAACAATTTATTGAGGAAAGTCAATGTCTTTAGATATTTTTCAGGTTGCCCTCGCTGCACCTGCACCAGTTGCTCAGGAGCCAAATCCTCTTTACACGCTTTTAATGTTTGGTGGTTTATTTGTATTTATGTATTTTCTCATTATACGCCCACAAAGGAAAAGAGCTAAAGAGCATAAAGAGCTTACCGAATCTTTGAAAAAGGGCGATGAGATAGTAATGAACAGTGGTTTGCTAGGTAAAATAAATTCCATTGATGACTTATATATAACAATACAGGCATCCTCCAATGTAGAATTAAGATTTCAAAGAGCTTCAGTTCATGCAGTATTACCAAAGGGGACTATCAAGAAAACTTAATAATTTCAAATTCTGGATTTTTTTGGTTGTAAATATAAGAGGATATTTTCTTAGTTATAAGGACATAGATAGTGCCAGTAAAATTTGGTGATAAATTAGTTATAGCTATATCTTCCCGAGCATTATTTAATCTCGATGAAAGCCATAAGATCTTCCAAGATAAAGGATTAGATGCTTATTTTCAATACCAAGTAGAACACGAAGATGAGGTCCTTGATCCGGGTGAAGCATTTCCTTTGGTAAAGAAACTGTTAAAAATCAATGAAAATTTAGGTGGAGAACCAAGAGTTGAAGTGATTTTATTATCCCGAAACTCCGCTGATTCTGGACTAAGGGTATTCAATTCAATAGAGCATTATAAGTTAAATATTACGCGTGCAGCTTTTTGTGGTGGAGAAAGTCCATATCGATATGTTTCAGCCTTTGGGTGCCATCTTTTCTTATCTAACAACGCTGAAGATGTTCGTAATGCTTTAAATAGTGGTGTTGCTGCTGCAACTTTACTGTCATCAAAAGTTCAAGAAAAATCCGGGAACGAGATCCGTTTCGCTTTTGATGGGGATGCAGTATTATTTTCTGATGCCTCTGAAAGAATATATAAACAAGACGGTCTTGATGCTTTTACTGAGAATGAGAAAATATCGGCTAAAAAACCTATGGATGGAGGTCCTTTTAAAAATTTTTTATACGCCCTACAAATATTACAAGCAGAGTTTTCAGAGAAAGCCTGCCCCATAAGAACAGCGCTGGTTACTGCAAGATCCGCCCCAGCTCACGAGCGCGTCATAAGAACTCTAAGAGCTTGGGACATTAGGATTGATGAGTCATTGTTCCTTGGTGGATTAGAGAAAGGCCAATTTCTTAAGTCGTATGGGGCAGATGTCTTTTTTGATGATCAACAAAAACATTGTGATTCAGCAAAATCACATGTCGCTACAGGTCACGTTCCACACGGAATTGCTAATGAAAAATCATAAGTAGCCTAAAAATTCCATCAGAAAACTATAAACTTGAGACCTATTCCTAGCAAAATCACTGCTAAAAAAGGTTGAAGAATTTCGCTGGGTATCCTGGCAGCTAGTTTTGCCCCTAAATGGATAGCAGGAAGTGATCCAAATAATAAACTTATAAGTAAAACTAAATCAACGTTTCCAAGAAGAAATAGATGACTTAAACCCGCTATTAAAGTTAAAGGAACAGCATGCGCAATGTCTGTTCCTATTATATGTAATGGAGTTAATTTGGGATAAAGCATTAATAATAATGCTGCACAAAACGCTCCAGCACCAACTGAAGAAAGTGTAACAAAAACTCCCAAGACTATACCTAAAAAAAAGGTTATATATTTTTTATTTTTATCAAAAGACAAGTTTTGAGTGACAAAGGTTTCTCCAGCAATATCTCTTAGATAACGGTTAAATAGAATTACAAGTGCCGTTAAGACTAACATTACCCCTAAGGTTGTCGTTAATAGTGACTGATATTCATCTGCATTAGTAAAAACCAGATCAAGAAAAATAACTGTTACGATAGCTGCTGGTATACTACCAGCAGCTAACCATCCGACTAAAATCCAATTAATGCTTTTCTGCTTAGCATGTGCAAATACACCGCTTGATTTTGTTATTGAGGCATAAAGAAGATCTGTCCCAATAGCAACGTTGTAAGGAACTCCAAAAAGAATCAAAAGGGGGGTCATTAATGAACCTCCACCAACCCCGGTCATGCCAATAATGAGCCCAACAAAAGCTCCTGAAGCAGCATAAAGTATAAATTCTAATGGCATCTAAAATTCCAATCTATTTCATAGGTGGCAACCTTAACAATTTATATCTAGTCTTCAAAGCAATAGTTTTTATATTTAAAAATTTTTAAATCGAGCTTACTGTTAGTTATGTTTGAAATAAGTTAAAATTCATTAATTCAGAACTTTGTAATTTACCTATCATGTAAGAGAAATTTATGTCATTGGATTTAAATAAAATAAATAAAGAGCTTAGAGAAGAAACCCCAGAAAGTATTGTCAAATGGGCTTTCAGTCAAGCCGATAAGCCTATAGTAACAACTAATTTTAGACCTTATGAGGCTGCATTGATACATGTTTGTGTAAGAGTCTTACCTACTATTCCAGTCATATGGTGTGATTCAGGATATAATACCGACGCCACATATAAGCATGCCGAGACTTTGATTTCAGAATTATCGTTAAATATTTCTCTATATGTTCCTCGGCAATCGGCTGCTCACCGTAATATAGTTATGGGTGGTATCCCAGATATCGATAGTGATCTCCACTCAATTTTTACTGATCAGGTTAAACTAGAACCTTTTAAACGTGCAATTGAAGAGCATCAACCTAATCTTTGGTTTACCAATTTACGAAAAGGGCAAACACAGTTTAGGGATACATTAGATATTGTTAGCCAAAGTGGGGACGGGATCATTAAGGTTAGCCCTTTTTTCCATTGGACAGATAGGGATTTAGATAGTTATCTAAAAGATCATAGTTTACCTAACGAAAATGATTACTATGATCCAACAAAGGTTTACGGAAACAGAGAGTGTGGCTTGCATACTCAATAAATTTACAGTCTCTTTATTTTGTACCAGAGGTGTAGCTTGTGGAAATTGCGTGTTTAGACTTAGAAGGTGTCTTGGTCCCAGAAATATGGGTAGAATTTGCAAAAAAAACTGGTATCGATGAGCTTAAAAGAACAACTCGTGACGAACCTGATTATGATATTCTGATGAGGTATAGACTCGATATTCTTAATAAAAATAATCTTGGATTAACAGAAATACAGGAGGTTATAAACACTTTATCTCCACTAGATGGCTCAAAAGATTTTCTTGATTGGCTACGTGAGCGATTTCAAGTCGTTATACTCTCAGATACCTTCTATGAATTTGCCCAACCTTTCATGAAAAAGCTTGGATATCCAGCTTTATTTTGTCATCAATTGCAGGTCGGTGACGATAACAAGCTAATAGGTTATAAGTTAAGGCAAGCAAATCCTAAACGCCAAGCAATCGTAGGTTTCAAGAGTATGTATTATCGAACTATTGCTGCAGGAGATTCATATAACGATACAACAATGCTCACCGAGGCAGATGTTGGAATTCTTTTTCATGCGCCAAAGCACGTAACAGAAGAATTCCCTCAGTTTCCATCAGTTAATGATTTTGATTCCCTAAAAATTGAGTTCATTAAGGCAAGCATACGAGAAATAAATTTCTAAAATTTTAAGAACAAGCTAGATGTAGATACTTTTATATACCTAAAAAATTAGTATTCCAACAAAAGACCGACTTTATCAAGAATTTCTTGGTATTCATCTTCCGCATCAGAGTCAGCCACAATGCCTCCACCACCCCAGCAATGAATCTTATTATCATCTGATAAGAGTGTGCGAATCGCTATATTCGTATCCATCATTCCATTCGTACTTATATATCCAATACTTCCGCAATAAACTGATCTTTTGCAGATCTCTAATTCATCAATTATCTCCATAACCCTTTTTTTTGGAGCACCAGTAATAGAACCACCTGGGAAGCAATCTTTAAGTAAGGTTAAGGGGCTTGTTGCACCTTTAATTACCCCTGTTACCATACTCACTAAATGATGGACATTTTCAAAGCTTTCGAGCTTAAATAATTCAGGTGTTTTTACCGAACCTAGCCTACAGTTTTTACTTAAGTCGTTTCTAAGTAAATCTACAATCATCAGATTTTCAGCTTTATTTTTTTCACTATTGACTAGAGTCTGGGCTTTAACGAGATCCTCTTGCCCATTTATACCTCGACTAGTCGTTCCTTTAATAGGTTGGGTAATAACTTGGTTACCATTAAGCTTTAAGAAACGTTCTGGTGAAAAGGATAAAATAGCTTGTTTGATTCTTCCTAGCTGGTAATAACAACTGTACGGTGCTGCCATTCGTATTCGTAGATCTTTATATATCTTCCAGCTGTCTTCCTTCGTAGTTGCTGAAAAATGTTGAGCATAATTTATCTGATAACAATCACCTGACAAAATATATTCTTTAGCTTTTTTTACGGTATCAATATAATGTGATTTTGTGGTTGATCCGAATAATTTATATGATAATTTTTCATTAAAAACAATGTTTTGAGGTACTTTTATTATGTAATTAATAATTTTATTTTTTAATTCTCTTGAACAACTAGCATTAAAAAATATCCATGCTTTTTTGGAAAAATGATCTAGTGTTAAGGCCCATTCATATAGACCGATACGCATATCAGGAAAAGTGTCTAGTTTAGGTAGTTTATGAGTCGAATTTCTACAAAGATCATACCCAAAATAACCTGCTAACCCACCAGTAAAGGGGTGGTCCGGATATTTCTCATCTCCCAGCTGTATTGTGGATAGTAGTTTCTCGCAGAGATCAAATGGATCATCTGTGAATTCTTCCGTGCATGTAAGGGTTTTTTTTGTTGTAATTTTTCCGTTTGTTTCGAGCGTTACTGAAGGATCTGCTGTTATTATATCAAATTGACCGCTTGTGCAAATGGGATGACCTGAATCAAACCATAATGCATCTGGTAGATGCCGCAAAGACTCAAAGAATCCGCTAGCATTAGCTTTATAGGGAAGATAAATAGTTTCAGCTTTGTCCATAATATAATAGTCTACTTTACTTCTTTTTAATTTCAATAAAGTTCGCAGTTTTGATTGAATTGATCTTTACACTAAAAAGTAAAAAATAGAATATACATAATAACTCTCAATTATTTAGCAAAAGGTATTTATATGAAATATTCAACTCCTGATTTGTGTGATGACAATCCAGATTTAATAAGTGTTTTAGAGCCTATGTTTGCAAGTTATGGAGGCAGAGACTTTTTTTGTGGAGAAATAGTAACAATCAAGTGTTATGAGGATAATTCGCTAGTTAGAGAGAGCCTAAGCAAGCCTGGTAAAGGCAAGGTCTTAGTAGTAGATGGGGGCGGATCTTTAAGGCGTGCCTTATTAGGTGACTTAATAGCTACTAACGCGTCCCATAATAAATGGGAAGGAGTAATAATTTATGGGTGCGTTCGAGATGTTGAGGTGCTCGCTGATATTGACATTGGAATACAAGCAATAGGCAGTGTACCTTTAAAGACAGAAAAACGCGGAATAGGGGATCTCAATATCCCTTTAAAGTTTAGTGGTGTATGTATTGTCCCGGGCGATTATATCTATGCGGACGCTAATGGTATAATAGTTTCTTGTGATGATCTCACGTTGATAAGGTAATAGAGCGATTTATATATAAAAAAGGGGCTACAAATGTAGCCCCTTTTTTTGTTAAAACTGATTCATTGTATTATCTTTGCCTGAAGCCTTAAGAGCAGCCTCACCAGCAAAGTATTCCTTATGGTCATCGCCCATATCGGAACCTGCCATATTTTGATGTTTCACACATGCAATACTCTGGCGTATTTCTTTTCTTTGGACACCTGCAACATATCCAAGCATACCTTGGTCACCAAAATATTCTCTGGCTAAATTGTCTGTAGATAGAGCAGCAGTATGATATGTTGGCAAGGTAATGAGATGGTGAAAAATACCTGCTTCTCTAGATGCATCCGCCTGAAATGTTCGAATTTTTTCATCTGCTTCGATTGCTAGTTCACTATCGTCATAATCCACATTCATGAGATCTTCACGGTTATAGGCAGATAAATCTTTATCATTTGCGAGCCATGCATCGAAGATTTGCTGACGAAAGTTTAGTGTCCAGTTAAATGAAGGGCTATTGTTATAAACTAATTTAGCATCAGGAACTTGTTCTTTAATAGCGTTGACCATTGCCCCGATTTGAGCAATATGTGGTTTCTCTGTTTCTATCCATATGAGATCTGCTCCATTTTGTAATGGGGTGACACAATCAAGGACACAACGTTCTTCTCCTGTACCCTGTTTAAATTGAAACAAATTTGATGGTAAACGCTTTGG
>NYXF01000037.1 GCA_002685455.1 Porticoccus sp.
GTACATATTCCATGGTGTATAAAAAAATGCCCTTATTGCGACTTTAATTCGCATACTTCGAAAACAGAGATACCAGAAAAAGAATATTTAATTTCACTAATAGATGATTTGAATAAATCATTGAATTTTGTTCAAAGTAGAAAACTTTCATCTATTTTCTTTGGGGGCGGAACTCCTAGTTTGTTCTCCGCAAGGGCAATAGGGGAAATTATCAGTGCAGCAGATAGCCAAATAGGTTTTGATAAAAATATAGAGATTACTCTAGAGGTTAACCCTGGAACTTTTGAGCAAAAAAAGTTTTCAGATTATAAAATAAACGGAATAAATCGTTTATCCATCGGCATACAAAGTTTTGATGATAATAAGTTATTAGATCTTGGAAGAATACATTCCTCGGAGCAAGCAATTAGTGCTGTAGAAAAAGCAAAACTGGTTGGCTTTGATAACATCAACCTTGACTTAATGTATGGTTTACCAAAACAAGCGCCTACTCAAGCGATGAATGACCTAAAATTGGCTATTGAGTTGGCGCCAAAACACATTTCATGGTACCAGCTTACTATTGAACCAAATACCGAATTTTTTAATAAGCCTCCATTGTTAGCAAATGACGTACAAATCGAACTAATGCAAGACGAAGGGAAAAAATTGCTAGCAAACGCTGGTTATGAACAATATGAAATATCTGCTTATTGTAAAGTAAATAAAAAATCTTTACATAATATGAACTACTGGAAGTTTGGTGACTATATTGGTATTGGAGCAGGGGCTCATGGCAAAGTAACTTTAGCTGAGGAAAAAAGGATTGTTCGGACACAAAAAACTAGATCTCCAAAAGACTATCTCGATAGTGAAAAATCATATACTTCTAGCTTCAAAGAAATTGATCATAAAGATTTACCCTTGGAGTTTATGATGAATATACTAAGAATAAATCGAGGTGTCCCAAGGGAAGTGTTTAAAAACAGAACTGGTCTATCATACGCAATAATAGAACCATCGCTTGTAAAGCTAAAAAGACGGCTGTTAATAGAAGATTTAGATGAAGTAATTTGTTCNACTCATAAAGGTAGATTATTTCTTAATTCCGTACTTGAGTATTTTTAAAAACCCAAAAAGTGAGCAATTAAATAGTAAAATTTTTTGCTTAACCAATCGAGTACTGAGACTAGACTTAACTAATTTAAGTTATTCTAAACATCATGTACGCAGTAATGTGGACCTTTTACATCAGTAATATTTAACAAATAAAAAAATTGTTGTTTGTCTGGCACCCAAAGCAAATGCTATCATTACAATATTAAACACAACTTATTTATACTAATAATGGAGATACCCTATATGAGCGAAGATATCGTTCACGTCACTGATTTAAGCTTTGAAGATGATGTTGTTAATTCTAAAATTCCTGTTTTGCTTGATTTTTGGGCTGCATGGTGCGGGCCTTGTAAAATGATTGCACCCATGCTGGATGAAATATCCAAGGATTTCAGTGGTCGTATCAAAATATGTAAAATGGATATAGACGAGAACCAGAGTACTCCTAATAAATTTAATGTGAGAGGAATTCCGACTCTAATAATATTTAAAGATGGTAATGTAGAGGCAACTAAAGTCGGTGCGCTATCTAAAGCTCAGTTAATTGAATTCATAGATGCAAATTTGTAATAAAATTTGTCTTTCTTTGAATTTAATCTGTTGCGATTTGCTGTTAGGAAGCCTATAATTATAACTTCAATTTGGTTATCCTAAAATCAACAAAATACAATTTTAGCCCTTTACCCAGCCACATTAGTTTTCTGGCTACAATCTCATTCAAACTAAATAACCTTATATCTATGAATCTAACTGAACTTAAAACTAAACCCATTGATGAGCTCATAAGAATTGCTTCGGAAAATGGCCTTGATAATTTAGCTCGCTCAAGAAAGCAGGATGTTATTTTTAGCATACTGAAACGTCACGCAAAAAGTGGTGAAGATATCTATGGCGAGGGTGTTTTAGAAATTCTACCTGATGGCTTTGGTTTTTTAAGATCCTCAGACGCTTCATATTTAGCGGGACCGGATGATATATATGTATCACCAAGTCAAATTAGACGCTTTAATCTCAGAACGGGGGATTCTATTGCCGGAAAGATTAGGCCCCCAAAAGAAGGTGAACGCTATTTCGCGATGCTCAAACTTGATAAAATTAATTTTGACAAACCCGAAGATGCCCGGAATAANATTTTATTTGAAAATTTGACACCTCTTTTCCCAGATGAAAGTTTAGTACTAGAGGCAGGTAATGGTTCTACGGAGGATCTTACTGGTCGAATAATAGATCTAATTTCGCCAGTGGGTAAAGGGCAACGTGGTCTCATTGTTGCACCTCCAAAGGTGGGCAAGACTATAATGATGCAACACACTGCACAGGCTATTATTCGAAATAATCCTGAATGTCATATAATTGTCTTACTAATTGATGAGAGACCAGAGGAAGTAACCGAAATGCAAAGAACAGTCCGAGGCGAAGTTGTTGCATCAACTTTCGATGAGCCGCCCTCGCGTCATGTGCAAGTTGCTGAAATGGTAATAGAAAAGGCAAAAAGATTAGTTGAACACAAAAAAGATGTAGTGATACTACTAGACTCTATTACACGTCTTGCTAGAGCCTATAACACTGTCCAGCCGTCCTCAGGTAAAGTGCTTACTGGAGGTGTAGATGCTCATGCACTTGAAAGACCTAAACGCTTCTTTGGCGCAGCTAGGAATATAGAGCAAGGCGGTAGCCTGACGATTGTTGCAACTGCCCTAGTTGAAACTGGGTCAAAAATGGATGAGGTTATATATGAAGAATTTAAAGGCACTGGAAATCTTGAGCTCCATTTAGATCGCAAAGTCTCAGAAAAAAGAGTTTATCCTGCAATAAATATTAGAAGGTCAGGTACGCGTCGTGAGGATCTACTTATGTCTGAAGAAGACTTACAGAAAGTCTGGATTCTCAGAAAATTACTTCACAGTATGGAAGATTCTGACGCAATTGAATTTTTAATTGATAAGCTGAAGGGTTCAGCTACTAATAACGAATTTTTCCTATCTATGAAGAAGAAAAAATGAGNTAGAATTTATTATTAGCTCCTCCAAATATCATGGAGATAACCGAGAAACCTTCCACTCTTTACTGGTTAGGACATACTTGAATCTGTCATGAAGGCGATTTTTTCCACCCTGCCAAAATTCTATCTCTCTAGGCGCTATCCTATAGCCCCCCCAAAAGTCGGGAACTGGTATATCACTGTCAGCATATTTCTTGTCAAGATTGTAAAATTCGTCCTCAAGAATCTTTCGAGAGGGTATGACTTTACTTTGCATAGAGGTCCATGCGCCAATCTGACTTTTCCTGGGCCGCTTTTTAAAATAAGCTGCGGACTCTTTTTTTGGAATTAATTCTGCCTTTCCACCTATGATGACCTGACGATCAAGATCGAACCAAGGAAACAACAAACTTACGTTTGAGTTATTTTTAATATCTAGGGCCTTTCGACTTCCGAGGTTGGTATAAAATATAAATCCATTCTTATCAAAATTTTTTAATAAAACTGTTCGTTGCCATGACTGACCGTCTGCGTTAACAGTCGCCAAAGACATCGCGCTTGGGTCAGAAAGATTTGCTTTGAGGGCATCGTTCATCCAATTAGAAAATTGGTCTATCGGACATTTTTTTAGCGACTCTCTGGTAAGAAAGTCATATTGGTATTCCCGGCGAGTGTCTTCAAGGGACATCTATGTTCTCCAAAGCATACTTAGTTGTCAGTCACTAGAATTATCCATACCTATAACAGCCTAACGCTCAAAATTCCTTCTACACTAGAAATTTTTTCCAAGAGCTCCTGGCTTGGCTGGGACTCAACATCTATAATATTATATGCTATTTCATTTCTGCTCTTGTTAACCATATCTATCACGTTAAGGCTGCAGTTTGCTAAGAGGGTTAAGACATTACCTAAAACTTTTGGAACGTTATTATTACAAAAGGTAATCCTATAACCACCATGTCTTGGCATTTTTGTTTTAGGAAAGTTTACTGAGTTAGAGATATTACCCTCTTCAAGGTACTCCATTAATTGATTTGCTGCCATGACAGCACAATTCTCCTCGGCCTCGCTAGTACTTGCTCCAATATGTGGCATTAATAATACATCCTTTCGTCCTAGTATGTCTGGTGTTGGAAAGTCTGTTACATATTTACTAATTTTTTTATTGTCTAAGGCTAGCTTAACAGCAGCTGAGTCAACAACCTCCTCACGAGCAAAATTGAGCAAAATGGCAGAGTTTTTCATAAATGTTAATGCTTCGCTATTAATTAAATGTCTAGTTGCATCTAGTGCTGGAACATGCATTGTGATGAAATCGGCTTGTGATAATAAATTTTGTAGGCTATCCATTTTCTCAACTTTATGAGACAAACGCCAAGCAGCCTCAACTGACATTGCTGGATCGAAACCAATAACATTCATACCTAATTCAAGCCCCATATTTGCTACCATAGATCCTATAGCTCCAAGACCAACTACACCTAATGTTTTTCCTGAAATTTCTGAACCTGCAAATTGACTTTTTTGCTTTTCAAGTAATTTGGACATCTCGGCAGGATCTTTAATTTCAGTTAAGCCTTGGACATAATTCATGCCACCGAAAATGTCTCTAGAGGAAATTAAAAGTGCAGAAGCAATAAGCTCTTTCACTGCATTGGCATTTGCGCCTGGGGTATTGAACACAACGACACCCCTTTGGGTAAATTTATCAATAGGAATATTATTTACTCCTGCACCAGCCCTAGCAACTGCTTTCAATGTAGATGGTATTTTCTCGTCATGGAGTTTATGACTTCTGAGTATAAATGCATCTGGATCGGAAATATTCTCAGATAGATCGTACCTTTCAGACTTAAAGCGACTTAGTCCCTTAGACGAAATCTTATTATAAGTGCGTACTTTATACATATTTTTTCTCTATATATTATTTTAGGTATCTTTATGATACTTCATCATATGCCCATTTGACCCAAGGCATCAATGCTTCAAGATCTGACGACTCTACTGTTGCTCCACCCCAGATCCTCAGACCTGCTGGCGCGTCACGATAAGAGCCTATATCAAAAGCTACACCTTCTTTTTCCAATAACTTAACCATTAGTTTTACTTTATCGGCCTTTAAATCCAAGCTCAGACAAATACTAGTGTTTGAAATGGTATCAGGGTCAATAGCTAAAAAGTTTATCCAATTATTATTTTTAACAAATCTTTTAATAACTTCAAGATTATTTTCTGATTTTGATATTGCTTTCTCGACCCCTCCAATCGACTTAACCCAGTCAATTGCATCAAGATAGTCTGCTACACAAAGCATAGATGGTGTATTTATAGTCTCGCCTCTAAATATACCTTCGATAAGCTTACCATTTTTTGTCAATCTAAAAATCTTAGGCATAGGCCACGGTGGAATATAACTCTCAAGTCGTTTAACGGCTCGGGGGCTTAATATAATGACCCCATGAGCGCCCTCACCTCCTAGAACTTTTTGCCAACTAAAGGTTATAACATCTAACTTTTCCCATGGCATATTCATAGCAAAAACAGCAGACGTTGCATCACAAATAGTCAGACCCGCTCTATCCGATGCAATCCATTTAGCGTCTGGTACTTTAACTCCAGATGTGGTGCCATTCCATGTAAAAACTATATCATTTTCAGACTTTGCTTTAGTGAGATCAGGCAAATGACCATAATCGGCACTTATTGATTGTGCGTTTTCAATTTTTAATTGTTTCAGGATATCAGTTACCCAGCCTTTCCCAAAGGATTCCCATGAGAAAACATCAACATTTCTTTGCCCAAGAAGCGACCACATAGCCATCTCAAAGGCACCAGTGTCTGAAGCTGGAACTATGCCTACCAAATAGTCTTTGGGTAACCCTAATACTTCTGACGTTTCGTGGCAAGCACGTCCTAAAGCTTCCTTTCCGACTTTGGCACGATGTGAACGTCCTAAAGTATTGAGATTTAAATTACCTACATCATAACCAGGCCTTTTGCTACAGGGACCCGAGGAAAAATTGGGATTGATAGGTTTTATAGAAGGTTTCATA
Organism: Porticoccus sp.; assembly: GCA_002685455.1. The sequence continues at coordinate 6,133 of NYXF01000037.1, forward strand.
ATTTTTGCCTGGATAAATTCAGCATTAAAAATTCACAGATATTTACAAAAAAAAATAAATTTAGTCCACTACATATTTTTGAATAAAAAAGTAAGCGTAACTATATCACCAGACTTTTCTAATTGAAAAAACTACTGAAGTAGGGCTCTCTCTTTCTCTATAAGGAAGGTAGCAACTTTTAGCATATCGGTCTGACTGCCGGCACTTCTTCCTGAAATTCTATATTTACCATTGATCACTATTTCTGGTGTGCCTCTTAATCTATATTTTTGCTGTTTTTTTTCTGCTATATCCACAGCCATTTCTATAGTTCCAGAATTAAAGATCTTAAAAAATTTCTCTTGCTCTACACCATGATAAATGAAGAGGTCTGCAATTTCTTCTTCACTTTTCAATTTTTTATTTTTAAGATTCATGGCATCAAATATTTCGCTGTGAAGTTTATCGAAGATCATCAACGCCTGCGCGGTATAGTATGCTTTTGCGTGTAATCGCATTTCTTTTTGCCAGACCGCTGGTACTCCAACAAAATATACATCACTTAATTGACTTTTTTGCCATGATTCAAGCTTTTCTTTAAAAGTATAGCAGTGACTACATCCGTACCAAAATAAATCAACAACTTCAATTTTCGTAGCATCTTTAGTAAGAACTGGTTTTGATAAAGTTTCGTAGTGCACACCGGACTGATATGTTTCTGCTGTTATCGAAAAAACCGGAACGATTACTAAAATTCCAATTAATATAAAATCAGTAAAGCCTCGTGCCATTGATAAATTCCTTTATGTATAAAATTTTTTTTTAAAGTAACTAAAAATAATGTAAAAAGTTTGGGAAATTTCAGTTAATTAAAGATCACTGTTTCAATCCAGCGATAAAGTTAGCTACTGCATCTATTTCTATATCACTCATATGCTCAGCAACACCCCTCATAATTTTTGAATCCCCATCATTATTTCTAGCTCCTTCATTCTCAGGATCATGGGCACCTGTTCGCCATGCGCGCAATTGTTTTGCTGTATATTGAGCATATTGTCCTCCTAGCATAGGATAACCTGCAGGGCTATTACCTCGACCAGACGGAGAGTGGCAACCAGTACATGCAGGCACGCCAGTTTCTATATTTCCACCCCTATAGATAGCTTCACCAAGCTCTAGATTTTCGTCATTAGCACCCGACATCTGCATACTTTCAGATGCATAGTAAGCAGCCATATCTGATAAATCTTGTTCAGAAAAGGAATCAAGTATTCCAGTCATCGATGCTATTTTTCGTCTGCCATATTTTACGTCTTTAAGCTGTTTTGTGAGGTAATTCTCACCTTGTCCGGCTAGTTTTGGAAAAGAGGGTACTAAACTATTTCCGTCTCCTCCATGACAACCGGCACACATTGCTGTTTTTGATTTACCGGCTACTGCGTCTCCAAAGGCAAATACTGATGAAGAAAACCAAAAAAAGCAAAAAATTACGATAAAATTTAGGGTCGTTCTTTTCATTATACTAGTCCGTTATCCATGTTTTAATATTATATATAAATTAGTACTGTCTTGGTAAAAATTCAGGCATTATATACTAAGTTTTTTTTGATCCGAATAGAGAAGTGCACTACACCATAGGTTAAATATGTTTGATGCTATTTTATTTAATAAAACTACCTTTTTGACAAGTGCTCCTTCTGTTAGAGAATCACCAGCCGATGAAGGAAAGGAAGTAGCCTTTGCCGGACGTTCCAATGCTGGCAAATCAAGCGTCATAAACGCTTTAACCGGTAATAATAAACTTGCAAGAACTAGTAAAACTCCAGGTCGCACACAGTTATTGAATTTTTTTTTTCTAACAGAAAACCGTCGATTAGTTGACCTTCCAGGTTATGGGTTTGCTAAAGTACCAGTAGCTGTAAAAAGTAACTGGAATCGTAACCTTGCAGGCTATCTTCAAGAAAGAAAATCTCTAGTTGGTGTAATTATACTAATGGATATTCGGCATCCACTACAAAAATACGATTTACAGATTATATGCTGGGCATCTAAATCTAAGATGCCAATTCATTTGCTACTAACAAAATCAGATAAATTAAGAAGGGGGGCTATAAACAATACATTGCTACGGGTAGAAAAAGAACTAAAAAAAGAAAACTTGTTCAGCAATTTGAGCTTGCAAGCTTTTTCATCAGTAAAAAAATCTGGTCTCAGTGAACTTAAACAGAAACTAAAAATATGGTTAAACTAATTATTATTGACTATAAAAAAACCCAATCATCGGCGGTGATTGGGTTTAGGTGTTACGCTAAGAGAGAGAAGTCTTTGTTAGGAAAAAAACAAAATCTTTATTGCGTATTTAATTAGACGCGTCTGAGTGAGAAAGTTCCCTAAAAAAATAAAAAAATTATTAATGAGCTTCGTCCCAGTTTTTTCCAGACCCAAAATCGACGACTAAGGGTACATTAAGCCTTACAATCCCTGACATACGCTCAACTAATCCCTCTCTAATAATATCTTCTTCATCTTCTAGAACTTCTAATACAAGCTCATCATGAACTTGCATTATTATTTTTGATTTTAATTTTTTATTGGATATCCATTTATCGATATCAATCATTGCTAATTTAATTATATCTGCTGCTGTACCCTGCATGGGGGCGTTGATAGCTGTTCTTTCTGCTGCCTGTCGTCTCATTCCATTACTAGAGTTTATTTCAGGTAAATAAAGTCGGCGGCCGAATAAAGTTTCTACATAGCCTTTTTCAGATGCACTCTTTCGAGTGTTATTCATATAACACTTAACATCAGGATACCGACTAAAATACTTATCTATATATTCCTGAGCTTTATGTCTGCCAATATTTAGCTGTCGCCCTAAACCGAATGACGACATACCATATATTAATCCAAAATTGATTGCTTTTGCGCTCCTTCGCTGATCTCTTGAAACTCGACACAAATCTACACCAAATACCTCTGCCGCAGTTGCTTTATGAACATCCAAACCCTTTAAAAAAGCGTTTGTCAATCCCTGGTCAGATGATAAATGAGCCATTATTCGGAGCTCTATTTGTGAATAGTCAGCGGCTATTATCTTATTACCCTCTGGGGCTATAAATGCTTGTCTGATTCTTCTTCCTTCAGCTGTCCGGATCGGTATATTTTGTAAATTAGGGTCTGATGAAGAGAGCCTACCAGTTGCAGTTATCGCCTGATGATATGACGTATGAACCCTACCGGTGATTGGGCTGATCATCTGTGGGAGCTTATCTGTATAGGTAGATTTTAATTTTGATAAGGTACGATGCTCTAACAATATTTTAGGTAAAGGATAATCTATTGCTAGTTCAGTCAAAACCTCTTCTTTAGTAGATGGAGCTCCCTTCGCAGTTTTCTTTATAACTGGGATTTTAAGCTTTTCAAACAAAATCTCCCCCAGTTGCTTTGGGGAGGCTAAATTGAATTTTTCCCCAGCTAACTCATAAGCCTCATCCTCTATTTTTACTAACTTCTTAGACAGCTCTCTGGTGTGCTCATAAAGTAATTTATCATCTATTAGTGCTCCATTTCTCTCAATAGAGGACAGCACTGGTAATAATGGAATTTCGATATCATTAAATACTTTTAACAAATCTGCTTGCTTTTTTAATAGGGGATATATCCTTTGATGGAGTCTGAAAGTTATATCAGCGTCTTCAGCCGCATAAGGAGCTGCAACATCTATAGGAATTTGGTTAAAAGTAAGCTGTCCGACCCCTTTCCCAGCAACGTCCTCGAAGCTTGTAGTTTTTACGTTTAGATACTTCAAAGCCAGTGTATCCATATCATGTCTACTGCCAATAGAATTGAATACATATGATTCAAGCATAGTGTCAAACTTGATTCCTGATAAAAAAATTCCATAATTTTTTAGAACGTTTGTATCATATTTGAGATTTTGGCCTAATTTGAATATTAAAGGGTCTTCAAGAATCGGTTTTAATTTTTTTAAAGTTTTCTCGCAGTTCAATTGAACCGGTGCGTCAAGATAATCATGTCCTAATGGTATGTACACTGCTTTATAAGGCTCAGTAGCAAAAGATAAACCAACAATTTTAGCTTCTATATAATTTAAACTTGTTGTTTCAGCATCGAATGAAAAATATTTAACCGATTTAAGTTTTTCCAACAATTCCTCTAACTCAATATCTTTATATATAATACGATAGTCAATATTTATAAGATCTGAGCTTAGTTTTATATCCGAAATATGTGCGTTTATTGATAGCTCATTAATCCATGTTTTTAATTCAAGTTTTTTAAACCAATAAAGTAGCTCTTGATCATTTTTTTTTCTGTTAACAAAGCTACTTAGAGTTCGGCTAAGCTCAACATCTGTTTTAATTGTTGCTAACTTATAAGACAAATCTGCTAAATCTTTATGCTCCATCATTTTTTCTGATATTTTTTTTGAACCACGAAATTCTAATGTGGAAATTCTATCGATGTCACTATATATAGCATCAAGCCCACCAATTCCTTGCAATAGTGCTAATGCTGTTTTTTCGCCGACACCAGGTACTCCAGGAATATTGTCTGATTTATCACCGACAAGTGCTAAGTAATCAACAATTAACTCTGGTGGTATCCCAAACTTGTCAACGACGCCCTGTCGATCCATAAATGAATTTGTCATTGTATTAATTAAGCTTATATATGGGCTAACTAACTGAGCCATATCTTTATCGCCAGTAGAGATTATTACAAATCTCTTTTCTGCTGCTGCTCTTAATGCTAGCGTTCCTATGACATCGTCTGCTTCTACTCCTTTTTCAATAAGGATTGGCAGACCCATTGCTTCTATAATTTTATGAATTGGTTCTATTTGTGATCTTAAATCATCAGGCATGGGAGGTCTTTGTGACTTATAATCTGTATAAAGATCATCTCTAAAAGTTTTACCTTTTGCGTCGAAAACCAGAACAACTGGGCTATCCGGATAATCCTTAATCATTCTCCGTATCATTGCTATGACCCCCTTAACGGCACCTGTCGGTTGACCAGAGGTGGTTGTAAGTGGAGGCAAAGCATGGAATGCTCTATAAAGGTAGGACGAACCATCTACCAAAATTAGCGGCGTATCATTAACCATATATGTCTATTATACTCTTGAATAAGTTTTTACTTTAGACACTCTACGACTGTTTCTGAAAATTTACCAAGAAATTCTATATAACTATTTTTTTTCAAAGGAATATCATGCCCCATTAAGTCCAATTTTCTAGAGCTTATATCAAACTTTTCAGCTAACTGGTTTGCTGATTTACTGCTATGCTGTGGATCTGTAAAAATACATGAGGTTTTATCGCTCAACCTATTGAGTTTACCCTTATGTTTAGCACTCGAGGATATATCGTCTGTTAAATCAATTACACCTAATTGATTAAGGCCGTAATGATCAACAAAGTGTCGATATCCATCATGCGCCACCAAAAATCCTTTTTTCTCAACTTCTTTCAGCCTATCACCAATAAGTTTGTCTAGAGATTTCATAGATGATTTAAAGTTATTTGTATTTTTATCAAAGGTTATTTTATTTTCAGGATATATTTTTCCAAGAGAATTATTAATTACTGTGACAATTTTGATAGCGTTTCTCGGACTTAACCATATATGAGGATCTCTATAGTCATGGACATCCTCAGAAATTATCAGCTCACCTTTATGCTCTTCGTGATGATGATGGTGATGGTGATGCTTACTAAAAGACGAAGGCCAATGTAAACCACTTACACCCATAAGTTTAATTGCATTTAGCGAACCATGGTTATTTACCGCTTTAGATATACCGCTCTCGAGTGTAGGGCCCACCCAAAAAAATACATCAGATTCTTTTATTAGCTTAATATCAGAAAATCTAAGCTGATAATCATGCGGTGAAACACTGCCAGGTAGTAATATCTGTACTGGAATCTCATCACCTACAACAGATTTTACTAACATAGCCACCGGTCTTATAGAAGTTGATACTTTAGTGGTTTGTAACGCAAATGAAGGGCTCGATATAAATAAAAATAATGCTAATATGTGGTATTTGAGCATTTTTTAATTCCTCTTAAATTGTCAAAATGTTGTATTATATGAGATGGTTTGTATCTGATTATATTCATCAGTTAAAAATTAGTAGGTGCACAGATATTTTTTATTTACTAAATTTAAAAAATGATGCTACATTATAACATAACTAAATTTGGTAAAATCCATGCTAACATATTCGCGTCTTGCATATAAAGATCATGATCACGACCAGTGTATTGTAACTGCTGTAAAGAGAGCTGAGACGCTGTGCGAAAAAAGAAAAGTTCGGTTTACCCCATTAAGAGAGTACGTTTTTAAAGTCATCTGGTCTAGCCATCAACCTATTGGCGCTTACGATATTGTTGATAATTTAGCTTTGAATGTTAATACAGGGAAGCGGATCAAAGCTCCCTCAGTATATCGAGCTCTAGAATTTCTTACAAAAATTCAACTAGTTCATCGTATAAGCACATTAAATGCATACATAGGTAGATCGTTCCCTGAAAAAATATATGATAATTTTTTTCTTATCTGTCGTATTTGTCATGTAACAGCTGAGTGCAGTACCGACAAAATTAATAATATTATTGAGCATACAGCTGAACGAACAGGGTTTAAAGTTGAACAACAAGTAGTCGAAATAATTGGTTTGTGCCCCGATTGTAAGCTGAAAAATAAATCATGAATGCACCGCTAATTAAACTTGATAACATTAGTAAATATCATAATACTAAGGAAACGCTCTCCTCGGTAAATCTAACAATAAATCCAGGTCAAATCATCACACTCATTGGTCCAAATGGAGCTGGGAAAACAACACTTGTTAAGGTTCTACTTAATCTAGTAGAAATCGATAAAGGTAAAGTTTTTCGTTCACCCAACTTGCGAATTGGCTATATGCCCCAAAAACTTCATATCGACTCAACCCTACCAATTACTCTAGGCAGATTTTTAAAGTTAACCGAAAAAAATCTTGAAATATGTAATGATATTCTAGAAGAAATTAATATTACTCATCTAATGAAGTGCCCGCTATCCTCATTATCAGGGGGTGAAATGCAAAGAGCTTTATTAGCTCGTGCAATTTTAGGTAAACCAAACTTTTTAGTCCTTGATGAGCCTGTGCAAGGTGTCGATGTTGCCGGTCAAGAAGCACTCTACAAACTTATAGATGATCTTCATAAAAAGTTAAACTGTGCAATATTAATGGTTTCTCATGACCTACATCTAGTCATGTCCTCAACGAATGAGGTTTTATGTTTGAATAATCACGTATGCTGCCATGGTCGGCCTGATCAGGTTAGCAAAAACCCAGCATTTATAAAACTTTTTGGTGAAAACACTAATACTTTCAGTACATACACGCATCGACACAATCATCAACACGGGTTACATGGAACAGTAGAACCAAATAGCTCATCTGAGCTAAATAAAAATGGATGCAGCCATGATTGACGTTCTTTTGTACGCAATACTTGCAGGTATAGGTGTTGCGTTGATAACTGGTCCTCTTGGTACATTTATCGTTTGGCGTCGTATGGCATACTTCGGTGATACACTGGCGCATACATCGCTATTAGGTATAGCATTGGGTTTAATTTTTTCGTTAAATCCAACAGTGTCTGTTATCTTAACTTGTCTCGCATTCGCATTAGTATTAGTTGGATTTGAGCAAAAGAAGGACCTTGCTTCTGATACCTTACTTGGAATACTATCACACACATCTTTAGCATGCGGGCTAGTTGTAATGACTTTTATGCCGGATGTAAAGGTAGACTTGATGAGTCTTTTATTTGGAGATCTCTTAACCGTCAATTTTAGTGATGTAACTACGATATATATTATTTCTAGTTTTACATTACTATTGTTGGTGAAAATATGGAACCCACTACTAGCAATAACTATTGATGAGGATTTAGGTAGAACTGAAGGTGTAAAATTTAAATCAGTTCAAATTATATTCATGCTTATTATTGCGCTAGTAATTGCTGTTGCTATGAAAGTGGTTGGAGTGCTTTTGATAACCTCACTACTTATCATTCCGGCAGCAACAGCGAGAAATTACTCACAAACACCTGAGCAAATGGCTATTTTTGCAAGTCTAATAGGNTCTTTTGCCGTTTTACTGGGTCTATCAGCATCGTGGTTTATTGACACGCCTGCTGGGCCATCAATAGTTTTATGTGCAGGATTGCTTTTTTTATTTTCACTCACTAAGAAAAAAAAATAAAGCTACTGGTGCTTCTCAAAAGCTAACATGATCGAGTTCAAAGAGACTCTCATTTTTTCTGGATCAAATGGTGGCCTAAAAAAACCATGATAATGCCCATAAGGATTGATGATCACAATATTACCGCTATGATCTATTGTGTAGTTTTCATCATCCAAAGTGACCCTTGAATATGGGACATTTAGCTGAACTCCAAGGCTCATCAATACATATTTGCTACCCGAAGCTCCAATGAAATCTTTGTTGAAATAAGCTACATACTGGGAAAGTTTTTCAGGTGTGTCTCTGTCTGGATCCAAGGATATTAGTGCAATCTGCACTTTATTTTGATCTATTGCGGACAATGAGCTATAAAAAGTTGCTGCTGTAGCCATCGTTGTGGGGCATATATCTGGACAATGTGTGAAACCAAAAAATAACAGCGTCCACCTATCTTGTAGGTTTTTAATAGAAAAAGGCTGGGCATTCTGATCTATCAATTCGAAACCACTAAATTTTCTAGGCGTATCAAGTATGATTGCACCATTGTCCATTAACTCTTGGTGGGTGAGTATATGATCAGTATTAATTTTATTAACAAAAGCGAGCATAACTAAAGATATAAACACTAAGACCCCTAAAAGAGTATTACGAATTCCTTTTTTACCAAGTTTTTCACTCATAATTAAACCTTGCATTCGCTGGNGGAGCTCTAGTTGATAACCAGGCGGGTGCCTTAAATAAAATAATGGTCCACTAACATAATCACAAATAACGCCATTAAGTAAACTATAGAATACTTAAATGTATCCATACCTGCGTTTGGCTTGCGCCCAACCATCATCATAATTGCCCAGTATAAAAAACCTGCTCCTAAAGTCAAAGCACCCAAGAAATATAACCAACCACTCATACCTGCTGCAAAAGGGAGCAAAGTAACAAGTATCATCAATACGGTATATAAGAGAATACTTATCTTTGTATATTTTTCGCCGTGTGTAACTGGCAACATGGGGATTTCAGCCTTTGCGTATTCATCCTTACGATGAACAGCAAGGGCCCAGAAATGAGGGGGTGTCCAAGCAAAAATTATCAAAACCAAAAGTAGTGCATGACCGTGTATCTCTCCAGTTACAGCAGTCCAGCCTAGCAATGGAGGAACTGCCCCTGCTAATCCACCAATGACAATGTTCTGTGGTGTTGCTCGTTTTAAGTATGAGGTATATAGGACAGCATAACCAAATAAAGAGGCTAGTGTTAGCCATGCAGTTAAAGCGTTAATATAAACCAACAAAATTGTCATGCCCAGCAAACCTAAGACCGCGGAAAAAAATATTGCTTGGTAAGGGCTTACTCTTCCCTTTGCAACAGGGCGATTAAGTGTCCTCGACATCTTGAGATCAATTTTTCGGTCTACAACATGATTTATAACTGCTGCTGCACCAGCACATAAAGCTATACCGATGTTGCCTAAAATAAGTATATGAAAAGGCACCATACCAGGCACTGATAAAAACATACCAATGATCGAAGTTAAAATCATTAGTGCAACTACTTTCGGCTTAGTCAGTTCCAAATAATCTTCGAGATTTGCCTTTTTTTGATCAGATACTGCTATTTTTGTCACCTTTACACCTTAATTAAAATTATCGCTTTGAATGAAGGTCATTTTGACTATAAGGCCTGCGAACACCAATAATAATGACACGCTTCCTATAATATGAACGATTGTTAAAAACACTGGGNCTTCTANATGGCCTGCATACGCTAAAAAAATTATACGGATAAACAAAATCCACATAAAGATTATGGCTACTTTATTTAATTCATAAAAAGGGGTCCTTAATAAAANTATAGACAAACCTAGTGCATAAACCGTTGCAATTAATACTCCTAACCTATGAACCACACTTATTGCTATACGTGCTGGGCTATCTAAAACTTCTAAACCTAGTGGTGCATTTAAATTGAACCCTTGCTTTAAATCCATAACCGACCACCACGAATTTTGGCATAACGGAAACTCTTTACAAGCGAATGAGGCAAACCTTACACTCGTCCATCCCCCTAATGCAGTTTCTATCATACTTATTATAATCGCTAAAATGACCCATGGCTTAATTTTATTAAATCTATAAATGTTTTTTTTTGAAACTATCCAACAGTCTGCGTGAATTCTTATTAAATATACCCATAATAATACAGATACGATCACGCCTAATTCGAAGTGTAAAAATGCTATTTTTGGGGAGATAAAAATATCGGAAAACCATATATCGATGAAAGCATGTAAGAACATTATAAGCAATATGATATGCGGTAGTAGATATGAAATATTATTTTTCTTGTGTAGGACTAACGATTTAAGAGCTAATATTGTAACTGTCAAAATTAATAAGAAATAAGAAATTTTGTTTATAACCTCTGGCCAACCAACCACTGTTATGTAGTAAATGACAGAGCTTATTAAACTTTCTCCCGTAACATAAAAATTCCCATTACAATTTAACCACCCGAGGCAATCAAAACTAGTATCCTCGAAGCGGGTGTATACCCTAAGAGCTAAATTTATAACAGAAAATAATACTGCTGATATAGCCGTTAAGCAGAGACTTTTACTAGATACGTTTACACCTAAATTTAACAAAATATTTTTAAATTTTTTTCCTTAAATTTTATTCTACAACCAATAGATGAGATTAAAATTATTGAGCGGAATACTTCATTAAATGCTCAATATCTTCTATTATTTCTGTTCCTTTATGCGACAGGTCGTATGACATCATGATTAAACCCTTTTGATCAACGAGATACGCTCGGTTGGTTTTAAAACTTCCCTCATAAAATGGTGTATCCGTTTTTGAAAGCATAGCTTCGAATTCTGTTTCATTTCCATATATTAGCTTTAAAAAAGGATGATTTAACTTCAGAAAATCCATCGCTTCAGTTGATAAATTTTGATCCAAGGAAATATACAAACGCTCAAATCTTCGACTATATTTGCCTAAACTAATATGTACCTGACGGGTCAAATAAAGTAGTTTTCGGCACTGGTCCTGACACTCTCGATCGCCGGCTATCACTAATCTCCACTTTGGTTTTTGGTCAGAAAAATCCCAGGGTTCACTTTCCGAATTTTTTAAATTTAAATCTCTTATCGATATGGGGGGGACAACAAAATTTCCATGATTGGTTGTGCCTAACTTAGCCAATAAATTATTTCTTTGATCCTCATTTTTGGGATAAATCAAAAAACCCAGAGCGATAACACCTCCCAGCATTGTTATCATAAACCATACCTGCCATTGTGCTCTCGTATTATTATTTTCCACCAAATCTACTCCATCTAAATTTAATATTAACGGCGACTAGAGCTAATAAGTTGCCCTAAATTTGAATTGGCAAAAATTGCCAAAATTATCAAAGCTATGGTTAGTGCTGTCCACTGAAAAGCGTAACCTGTATGCTTTCCTGGTTGCACATTCACAACGGGCCATCCTGTAGTAAGTGCACCTGGTTCTGATTCGTTTAATCTAAGACTAAACTTATAAAAATTAATTCCTAATTTTTCTGAAATAAGTTCGGGATCGAGACTTTGTATAACTATGCGGTCTTTCCCTTTAGTCCAAGGATCGTCACCAAGCATAATCTGCTTTCCAGGGGAACGATAAAGGTAACCGTTTATTTTTATTTTTCCAGATATTAATGGTAACTCAGGTAGTATTCTCCGGTCTAAACCAGCAGCAACCCATCCACGATTTACCAAAATCCATTGTCTGTTATTCGTTTGAAACAAGCTGATCACGTCATAACCAGGCCTACTATTTCGGACACGGTTATCCAATAATAGTGTTGATTGATTATCATATTTTCCATTTAATTCTACTCTTACATAATCTGGATAGTTTAATGCATCGCCCTCCATGGTATAAATATCGTTTATCTCAGAGAAAAGGATTGGGTCTGCATTAGCGCGATCTTTGTGTATGCTGAGTAAATTATTTTTTTGATCTGCTCTATCTAATTGCCAAAATGCTAAACTTACAGTTACAGGCAAAAAAAATAAGACAAATATGATTATTTTCCAATTTAATTGCCATTGAAAACGAATTTTGGTTTCTTTTGTCACTGATTATCCTTTTAATTTTTTAAAATAATCACATATTTTTTATTTGATTTACCCATTTTAATATTTAAACGCTACAATACAATGGTACATGGTTTTCACCTGCAAAAAAGGAATATTTATGCTCATAAAAGTTATCATAGTTATTTTATTCATAGGTATTTTAGTGAGCCTCAGCAGTGCTTTAGTTTTCCTTATGAAAGACGTTGGAAACCCTAAAAGGAGGACGCTTTACGCTCTGGGAATTCGGGTTTCGCTTGCAGTTTTGTTGCTTTTGACAATTACTTGGGGGGTTTATTCTGGTCAGCTAGGCAGCAAAGCACCATGGGACAAAAAGTTACACCCTGAACGTCTTATTCCAAAAGCTACAAATTCTTAATGTTTCAAAGATTTTTTTATTTAGTCGCCTCAAACTGCTATTAAAATTCGTTATGCGAGAATATATACAAATAAAAATAATCCAACCCACACCACATCAACAAAGTGCCAATACCAAGAGGCTGCCTCAAAACCAAACTGATCTTTATCATTAAAGTGACCTTTAAGCCCTCTCAAGAATTGAACCAGCAGCATAATTGTACCAAACGTCACATGAGCACCGTGGAAACCTGTCATCATAAAGAAAATCGTACCATATATTCCAGACTCAAGGGTCAAACCCATATGCACGTATGCCTCAATATACTCCTCTGCCTGAAGCACCAAAAAGATCATACCAAGTGCAACTGTAATCCCTAACCATAGATTGAACTTTTTACGATCATTATTTTTGAGCCCTGTATGAGCAATATGAACGGTTACGCTAGAACTTAAGAGAATTACTGTGTTCCAGAGTGGTAACCAGTGTAATAATTTACTCCAACCGGGAAAGCTCATATTTTGTTCTGGTCCCGTAAATTGCGCGGAGTCACCGTTTGCTGCTTGATCAGGTGTTACCATTAATGGCCAAGTTGGCTCGAACCCTGACCATAACAAGTCATTCGATGTAGTTGCTGAAGTTTCACCACCCAACCAAGGTAAGACTAACGCGCGAATGTACCACAAAGACCCAAAAAATACGGCAAAAAACATAACTTCCGAAAATATAAACCAGCTCATGCCCCACACATAAGATCGTTTGAGCTGATCACTATTCATGCCGGCCATATTTTCATTTATTACTATACTAAACCACTTATATAAGGTTGCAGAGATTACAAATGCACCTGCCCAGAATACCAAAGAGCTTTGTCCTTGGACCCATGAACCAGCACCTAATGCTATCAAGCCCAGTCCTATAGCTGCAAATAATGGTAACTTGCTTGATTCTGGTACGTAATATTCGCCTTCAGCTGACATTATTTGTTCCCCCCCCCTTTTTTTTCGCTCGACTTAAGTAGCAATCAATTCAGTTGTGCAACTGGCAAGTCTGCATTATTAGTAGTCTTAGTTATATCAAAAAGTGTGTATGACAGTGTTATAGTATTGACTGATTTCGGAATGTCTTTATCAACAATAAATACTAACGGCATATCAATTTCATCCCAAGCATCAAGTGGTTGCTCGTTAAAGCAAAAACATTCAGTTTTATGGAAATACTTGGTGGCATTAAATGGTGTAAGATTTGGCACAGCTTGAGCAACCATATCTTTTGATGTTCTATTCTTTGCATAGAAGGCAACTTCTTTTGCCTCCCCTGGATGAACAATAACCTCGGTTACTTTGGGAGAAAAATCCCATGGCATCGATCCATTATTGACTGTTAGAAACTGTACTTTAACTGTCCTTGAGGTATCAATTGTTATATCCTCAGATTCATAGCGACCTGCTGTTTTACCTCCAATGCCAGTTAAATCACATAGAGCATAATATAATGGTGGCATTATAAAAACGGCAAACAAAAACATCCCGACTGCTCCAATTGAGAGCTTAAGCAAAGTTTCTTTCATAGAGCTTTTCGGGACGTTTTTTTTCATTATTTAACCGCAGGAGGTGTCGTGAAGGTATGGTACGGAGCTGGTGTTGGAACTGTCCATTCTAATCCTTCAGCACCTTCCCAGGTCTTTGGTTCACTGACTGGCTTTCCAGAACGAATAGTACTTACAACGTTATAAAGAAACAATATTTGAGCAGTGCCATACGTAAAGGCACCTATACTAGATATCATATTCCAGTCAGAAAATTGTAACGCATAATCGGAATAACGACGTGGCATTCCGGCAAGCCCTATGAAGTGCTGCGGAAAGAAGGTCACATTGAATCCAATAAACCCTATCCAAAACTGTACTTTACCCATTGTTTCGTTATACATCTTTCCAGTCCATTTTGGTAACCAATAATAAACTGCTGCAGTACTTGAAAAAATTGCTCCTGCTACCATCACGTAGTGAAAGTGAGCAACAACAAAATATGTATCGTGATATTGAATATCTGCTGGAGCGACGGCTAGCATAATTCCTGTAAAACCACCTATAGTGAATAAAATTACAAAAGCTACTGCGTAAAGCATTGGTGTTTCAAAAGTCAAGGATCCACGAAACATAGTAGAAATCCAATTAAAAACTTTAGCAGCAGTAGGTACAGCGATTAACATTGTTGCGTACATGAAGTAAAGCTCGCCACCGATAGGCATCCCTACTAAAAACATATGATGCGCCCAAACAATGAAAGATAAGAAAGCAATTGAAGCCGTCGCATAGACCATAGAACTATAACCAAACAGAGGCTTTCGACTGAATGCAGGTATTATATGGGATATTACGCCGAATGCCGGAAGAATAATAATATAAACCTCTGGGTGCCCAAAAAACCAGAATACATGCTGAAATAATACTGGATCACCACCGCCTGCAGCATTGAAGAAACTAGTACCAAAATTTATATCCATTAGCATCATGGTTACTGCACCAGCCAAAACTGGCATTACTGCAATTAACAAGAATGCAGTAATTAACCATGTCCAAACAAACATTGGCATTTTCATCAGTGTCATACCAGGAGCCCGCATATTTAAGACTGTAGCTATTATATTAATGGAACCCATAATAGAAGAGGCGCCCATGAGATGAACACCAAAGATAAAGTAGTTTACTGTAGGTGGGGCGTAGGTTGTTGACAAGGGGGCATAGAAGGTCCAGCCAAAATTAGGGGCTCCACCCTCCATAAATAAAGTGGCTGTCAACAAAGTGAACGCCATTGGTAAGATCCAAAAACTTAAATTATTCATGCGCGGTAAAGCCATATCTGGTGCACCGATTTGCATTGGTATCATCCAATTAGCGAGACCAACAAATGCTGGCATAATTGCGCCAAAAACCATAACCAAACCGTGCATGGTCGTCATCTGATTAAAGAATTCTGGCTTGATAATTTGCATACCTGGCTGAAATAGTTCAGCACGAATAACCATAGCAAAAAAACCACCCATCAAAAACATAGCAAAACTGAACCACAAATAAAGTGTTCCTATATCTTTATGGTTAGTTGTAAAAAACCATCTACCAATACCTTTAGCAGGACCATGTGCCATTACCAAATTCTCCTTATTTACCTTTTTTCCAATTATAGACGTCAATAGGTTGTGTTATATCTCCGACATTATTACCCCAAGCATTTCGTTCATATGTAATTATTGCCGCCTGGTCTAATTCCGATAACTGATCTCCGAAAGCTTGCATCGCAGTGCCAGCTTGACCATTAACAATTATATCTATATGCGCTTCCACGGGTCCAACTGCGATCCCTTGACCAACTAAAGAGGGAAAGACTCCTGGTATACCCTTACCATTAACTTGATGGCAACCAGCACAACTGCGATTATATGCGACTTCTCCAATTTCCATTAGCTCATCCATTGTGAATGTTTTGTTTGTTAGCTCCCGTATAGCTGCTTGCTCAGCTTTCTTATCTACTAACCATGTCTTATATTCTTCTTTTTCTAAAACATTCACCACGATTGGCATAAATGCATGGCCTTTACCGCAAAGCTCAGTACACTGCCCTCTATAAACTCCTGGCTCTAAAACATTAGCCCATGTTTCATTTATGAAGCCAGGCAAAGCATCTCGTTTTACTCCAAAATCTGGAACCCACCAAGAGTGTATTACATCTTGGCCTGTAATCAAGAAACGTACTTTTGTATTAGCTGGCAACACGAGCGGTTCAGAAACTTCTTCATGATAATATTGGCCTTTGGGAGCTGTATTATAAATTTCTGATTCTGGAGTAGTTA
The DNA here is from genome assembly GCA_002685455.1 of Porticoccus sp. The sequence continues at coordinate 22,717 of NYXF01000037.1, forward strand.
ACTCACTGAGGAACTTTACGTCTTCTCCTAGATATTCATACTGCCATTTCCATTGTAAACCGGTGACCTTAATATCCATCTCTGCTTCTGAAGTATCATATATATCCAGAATAGAGGTTGTGGCTGGGATACATAAAAGAACAAGTATGACTGCTGGTATTGCTGTCCATACTATTTCGGCAGTTGTATTTTCATGAAAGTTTGCAGCGACCGCACCACGTGATTTTCGATGTGCGTACATTACATAAAACATTACTGCAAAAACAAGTATACCTGTGATGGTAACTATCCAAAAAACTAACATATGGATGTCATATATCGAATTGCTTACAGAGGTCACACCTCTAGGCATATTTGTAGCCCAATTACCTGCTTCTTCTGCTAGAGCACTTACCGAAGTAGCAAGTGTAATAACTGGGGCGAATAAAAACGTGAAAAGCATTTTTGCTCTTCTTAACATTACCCTATCTCCAAAAAGTTGTTGTTTAGATTTAAAGCTTTTTAGTGTACAAAATAGTTGAAATTTATTATCACTATAAAACTACAAAGCACTATAATACCAAACTTTAACCATTTACCTCTAGTATTTATGGTCAATCTTATTGTGAAATTGATAAAAAAATACAATATTCAGTATAAATACTCTTTATATAAAATTTTAAGTCATAAATAAAAATGATAATGATAACTACTCGCATTTGGCTTTATTTGGATTGATTAAGTAAAAAACTATTAGTGTATATTTTTAGGATCAATTAACTTTACTATCTGGGTCTCAGCTAATTTTTTTTCTCTACTCATATTGACTCTGGTTTCTAGTTCTTTTGGGTTACTTTGTAATAGCATCTTGTCATTAAAGCCACATTCAATGCACTCTCTGAAATCTTGTCCATTTTCATTATAAATTATCAATTTATCCATTGCGCTACACTTTGGACAAATTGCTCCAGCAATAAAACGTTTTTTTGCTTTGAATTTAAACATTTCAAAATCTCATGTAATTAATATTACTGTCACGTATTATTAATTTATATTTTAACAAATGTTGGGGGGGTTTCACATATTATCAGCAAAAAAACTTGAGCCTTTTTTGTGTCAAGTTATTATAAACTAAACTTCATGCAACCTTGGTGAGAAAATGGCAAAAAATATTAGGGCTCATAAAAAAATAACTCCCGAGCTTGGAAAAGGAGTATATGTTGACCACGCAGCTACTGTAATTGGAAATGTGGTACTTGGTGATGACGTTTCTGTTTGGCCAGGAGCTGTAATTCGTGGGGATATGCACGAGATAAAAATCGGTTGCCGCTCAAATATCCAAGATAATGCAGTCTTGCATATCACTCATCCAAGTCCTTTTAATCCGAACGGGTGGCCACTAATTATTGGAGAAGACGTAATTGTAGGGCATGGTGCAATATTGCATGGCTGCAAGCTGGGTAACAAAATTTTAGTTGGAAATGGAGCTATTATCAATGACGGGGCAGTTGTGCAAGATGAGGTATTGATTGGTGCTGGGACGATAGTTCCTCCTGGAAAAGTTTTAACAAGTGGAAATCTCTATATTGGAAGTCCAGCTCGAGTACTAAGAAAAACGACAAAGGAAGAAAAAGATTTCTTTACCTATTCACCTGCAAATTACGTAAGTCTAAAAAATGAATATCTCAAGAACAACTAATAACTACGGAATTAATTTAACTATTTAAGCATTGATATTACTTTTGTTGTGTCTGGTCTAATGCCTCTCCATATATAAAAAGATTCAGCAGCCTGTTCAACTAACATACCAAGGCCGTCAGAAATCTCTAGGGCTCCATTTTTTTTTGCCCATTCTAGAAATGCAGAATGCTCAGTGCCATAGGCCATGTCATAACAAACTGCATTTTTTTTAAATAGCCCGTTTGGAAGGGACAGAATTTTATTTGTAAGAGTTGCACTTGTACCGTTTATAACTACATCAAATTTCTGACCGCTTAACATTTCAAAATCACAACCGACTATATGACCCATTTCAGCAAAATTCTCGGAGAGTGCTTCTGCTTTTTTAATGGTGCGGTTAGCGATAACCAAATGCTGAGGTAAAAGCTCTAGAATTGGCTGCAATATACCTCTAACTGCACCCCCAGCTCCAAGTATCAGGACTTTTTTTCCATTAATTTCCCAGCCAAGATTATTAATTATATCATGGCTAATACCAATACCGTCCGTGGTATCGCCCACAATTTTTCCATCATTACGTAAACTAAGAGTGTTTACTGCGCCAGCAATTTTGGCACGGCGAGTAATCTTTTCTGAAAAATTATATGCGTCAAGCTTAAAAGGTACGGTAATATTTAAACCTTTACCACCAGATTTGAAAAACTCGCTCGCTGCTCTATCAAAAAACCCAATGTTGATCTTTTGTTTCTTATAAATGATATTTTCACCAGTAGACTTTGCAAAAGCAGCATGAATATCTGGAGACTTAGAGTGTTCAATTGGATTTCCAAAAACAGCATAATTATCAAACATAAGCTATGAACCTTTTTTTTGGGATCTAAAAAATATATTATTAAGATGAGTTTTCTCAAAATTAAAGCTTATATCCAATCTTTGGGTCGTAAGTACTCATTATAAAGTTCTGCTTCTGGCGAATTTTCGATAGGCTTCCAATCATAGCTCCACTCTGCAGTTGGTGGTAATGACATAAGTATAGACTCAACTCTACCTCCAGTTTGAAGACCAAATAATGTACCTCTATCATAAACTAAATTAAATTCGACGTATCGGCCTCTTCTGTAAAGCTGGAATTTTCTCTCTCTATCACCCCATAGAGTTGATTTTCTTCTCTTTACAATTGGTAAGTAAGCGCTCAAAAAACTATTTCCTATAGAAGACATGAGGTCAAAACTTTTTTTAAACCCATGTTCATTCAAATCATCAAAAAAAAGGCCGCCTATGCCCCTGGGTTCATCACGATGCTTTAAATAGAAGTACTCATCGCAGCGTTTTTTTAAATTTGGATATACATCTTCGCCGAAGGGCAGGCAAGCCTCTCTTGCAGTTTTATGCCAATGTTGGCAATCAGAAATATTTGCATAATATGGAGTGAGATCATAACCACCACCAAACCACCATACAGGGTCCTCTTTGGGCTTTTCGGCAACAAAGAAACGTACATTTAAATGCGAGGTTGGTACATAGGGGTTTATAGGATGCATAACGACTGAAATACCCATAGCCTCAAATGACCTACCCTCTAATTCTGGTCTCACCTCTGTCGCTGAAGAAGGTAACTCCGTTCCAATAATATGTGAGAAATTAACACCACCTTTTTCGAATACATTGCCCTCTTTAATAATTCGGCTTGATCCTCCACCACCCTCAGCTCTAATCCAGTTATCTTCATGAAATACAGAATTACCGTCTTCCGCCTCAATAGAGGCACAAATTTTATTTTGTAAACTTAAAAAATATTTTTTTACATAAGCTTTTTCTTTCATACCATTAATACCAGCTTTCATGCTTAAAAATTATGTAACTGTTTTAATTAAGAAAATATAAACATACTAACCTTGACGCAAAATCTTTCCAGTTTTTAAATGCTTGATTGGGGTTGGATTTAATAACTCACCTAGTGACCCAGGTATGATATATTCAATCTGCTTGTCAAAATAAGTAGATATTTGTGAAATATTTTTTGCTGGAGGCAAGCCATGAGGATTTGCTGATGTGGATACCAACGGTCCACCAAAGATCTCACATAATTTTGATGCAGTAGGATGATTAGTAACGCGTAGTGCTAAAGTTTTATTTTCCCCAGTGATCCAACTGGGTGCCGAATTATTATTAGGAACTAACCATGTTTGTGGTCCTGGCCAACTTTTTTTCAGCTGAATTATCTCTCTTGGTAATAAGCCAGTTAGAAACGGTTGCAGCTGCTCAATATCTTTAGCTATTAAAATCAGACCCATCTCTTTTTTTCTTCGCTTCATAGATAATACCCGTTTCACCGCTGCCTCGGAAAATGGATCGCATCCAAGGCCCCAAACAGCCTCTGTAGGGTAAGCAATTACTCCATCGCGATGAAGTATTTCAAGTAATTTTTTAGTATCAAAAGAAATGGGGTTAGATCTCATAATCAATGATCATTTAGCTTTTTTTGCAAACAAGCATCTTTCTCAATGATACTTTTGGCATTTTGTTCACGCTCGTCTAAAAGTGCTTTATGCAAATTAGTATCCGAGGTTGCGATGATCTGTATTGCAAGATACGCAGCATTTTTGGCTCCGGCCTTGCCAATTGCAACAGTCGCAACTGGTATACCTCCTGGCATCTGAACTGTAGAAAGCAATGCATCTAAGCCATCCATAGAAGCGTTAATTGGAACACCAATTACAGGTCGCAGAGTAATTGCTGAAACTGCACCCGCCAAATGTGCAGCCATGCCTGCAGCACAAATGAAAGCTGCGCAACCTCTGTAATCACAATCTTTAACAAAGTTATGTGTAGCCTCAGGTGTTCGGTGAGCAGAAGTAATTTTTACCTCAAAGGGCACTTTAAATTTCTTTAAAACATCAATGGATGACTCCATTACTGGTAAATCAGAATCTGACCCCATAAGTATTGCGACAAATGGTTTACTCATTGTGTATAATTCCTCATTAAATTATAAAAGTATATGTTAGCAGTGGTTAACACCAAATGGCTAGAAGCGCGTTGAAAATATCATGTCTTTATTAAATATTCTTAAGTTTCCTGACTCACGTCTTCGAACAGTAGCTCAACCTGTTGAAAATATAACGAGGGCTACTAAGAAATTAATTAACGATATGCTCGAAACTATGTATGCAGCAAAAGGAATAGGATTAGCCGCCACACAAGTTGATGTTCATCAGCGTATTATAGTTATTGATTTAAATAAAAATGACAAGGAACCAATCGTTCTAATTAACCCGATTATTAAAATACTAGGTAATTCAATATGTCCAACTGAAGAGGGCTGTCTATCTGTACCAGAATTTACTGAAGTTATTCACCGGCCTGGTCATATTCATGTAAGCGCACTCAATAAAGATGGCGAGTCCTTTGAGCTTGAAGCAGACGGATTGCTTGCTGTATGCGTCCAACATGAAATTGATCATCTTAATGGCAAGTTGTTCGTAGATTATCTATCATCTTTAAAAAGAGAACGGCTTAAGAAAAAAGTAGAAAAAAAACTTCGCTATGATGCCCTGTGAGTATAATAATTTAACCGGATAGTTAGGAGGGTTTGTTAAATTGCGTATAGTATTCGCTGGTACTCCTGAGTTTGCCGCTAAACACTTAAACGCGATTATTTCTGATGATTCTGGTCATAAAGTAATTGCTGTTTATACCCAACCGGATCGGCCAGCGGGCCGCGGCAAAAAATTGACTGCTAGTTCAGTTAAAATACTGGCGCAAAAAGCTAACATACCATTATACCAACCAATAAGCTTAAACAGTAGTGAAGAACAAGGCGCTCTATCAAGCCTAAACGCTGATTTGATGGTAGTGGTTGCTTATGGATTAATTCTCCCTGTAGAGATCCTAAAAATTCCAAAGTATGGCTGTATAAATGTTCACGCGTCACTTTTACCACGCTGGCGTGGAGCGGCCCCAATACAAAGAGCTATAGAGGCTGGGGATAGCGAGAGCGGAATCACTATAATGCAGATGGATAGCGGATTAGATACTGGAGACATTTTAGGCACTGTAAATTGTGAAATCGAATTTGATGAAACCGCGGGTACTCTAGAGCAAAAAATGTCTAAAATAGGGCCGTCTAAATTAATTGATACATTGTCGATAATAGAAAAACAGACCTTATTCAAAACTAAACAAGACCATTCTCAAAGCACATATGCAGAAAAAATTGGTAAAGAGGAACTACAGATTGATTGGTCAATGCCCGCTGAAATATTGCAGAGAAAAATTCTGGCATTTATTCCTTACCAGACTACACATACTTATCTCAATGGAGTGCGTATTAAAATTTGGAATTCAACAATAGGTATCAATTGTAAAAATATTTTACCTGGTACAATAATCAATACTAGTAATGAGGGTATCTTAGTGAGCGCAGGGATGGGTTGTATTTTATTAACTGAATTACAATTGCCAGGTGGAACCCGCCTCAAGATATCAGAACTTCTTCGATCAAAATCTAATATTTTTTCCACTGGAAATATTTTTGGATTCGAAGGGTAGCTATAAATGGATGCCAGGATTGCTACAATAAATATAATCACTGGCATACTTAAAAATTCTGGTTCACTTAGTAAACTGCTTCCATATTATATTTCCAAAGTTCATCGACTTGATCAGCCGTTAGTAAGAGAGTTGAGTTATGGAACCCTTCGTTATTACCCAAAATTTCAACTATATATTAATTTTTTGCTAAAAAAGCCACTTAAAGAAAAAGATAAAGATATTGAAGCAGTACTAGTATGTGCAATCTACCAAATCACAGAAACCCGGGTACCAACTCATGCTGCAGTGCACGAGTCTGTTGAAGCGTGTAAAGTACTGAAAAAATCTTGGGCATCTAGTCTAGTGAACGCGGTTTTACGTCGATTTATGCGGGAAAAAATATCAATAGATGCAGAATTAGCAGGTAGTGAAATCTTTGAATCATCTCATCCTATGTGGCTAATCAGTGCGCTGAAAACGGCCTGGCCAAACCAAGTAGGCTCTATAGTTGAAGCAAACAATTCAAAACCGCCGATGACCCTCAGGGTCAATGAAAATTTAAGTGATCAGGACAAATACATAAACCTACTGAATAAGAAAAATATAGGAGCATCACCAACGAAAATTAGCTTAACTGGAGTTACACTAAAAAAACCATTAGAGGTTTCCAGTCTTCCTAATTTCTCGAAAGGTGCTGTCAGTGTTCAAGATGAAGCTGCGCAGTTAAGTGTGGGCCTTCTCAAATTGGGACCTAAGCAAAAAATTCTGGATGCTTGCTGCGCACCAGGAGGAAAAACTGGTCATATTTTAGAATATATCCAAAAAAATTGTCAGGAAAATAGTTATGTAACGTGCATAGATATCTCAAAGAAACGCTTGGATCGTGTTCAAGAAAATATCGACCGATTAGGACTAAAGGCAAAGCTTATTGTTTGTGACGTACTTAAGACTGAAAACTGGTGGGATGATATATTATTCGATCGAATATTGTTAGATGCTCCTTGTTCAGCTACAGGAGTTATTAGACGTAATCCTGATATTAAGCTTCTACGAAAACCAGTGGATATTGATACACTCTCTATTTTGCAGTTAGAGCTACTGGATACTTTATGGAAAACTCTGAAAAAAGACGGTCTTTTATTATATGCAACATGTTCCACATTGCCTCAAGAAAATGATATGGTAATTTCCGAATTTCTAGACTGTAGATCTGATGCGGTAACCGAAAAAATCGATCTCCGATTTGGTATACAAACTATACATGGTAAGCAGTTGCTTCCTTCAGTAGATGGACATGACGGTTTTTATTACGCTCGACTACGAAAACTCTAGAACTAATATAAAAAATAGTTAAAGATTAGTATAAGTAATATACATTAACCTGAAATCTTCGATGTGAGTTATACGAAATCATGAAATATGACAAATAAAATATCCCCATTATGGCGTACTAAAGGCTATCCATTATGAAAATAATAATTGTTGGTGCCGGTCGAGTTGGGACTACCTTAGCCCAACACCTATCAGCGGAATCAAACGATATTTCTGTTATAGATTGGAACGAAAAAAAATTAGTAAAACTTCAAGAACGTATTGATATTAGGGTAGTTTGCGGTATGGGGTCACACCCTAATATTTTAATAAAAGCTGGCATAGAAGACGCAAATATGTTGGTAGCTGTCACAAAAAGTGATGAGCTTAATATCGTTACCTGCCAAGTAGCGCATTCTTTATTTCGAACTGAAACTAAAATAGCACGTGTTAGAAGTGCTAGCTACACAGAAAAAAATTATCGCGATAAACTATTTAATGAAAAAAATTTTCCAGTAGATTTTATTATATCTCCTGAAAAAGTTGTAACTGATTATATTTGTCGTCTCATCAAAAGACCGGGCGCACTACAAGTTGTAGATTATGCTCATGGTTTAGCTCAATTAGTCGCTGTAAAGGTTGCTCAAGGCGGTCCTCTTATAGGTAAAGAGTTGAAAGTGTTGCGTGAACATATGCCCAAAGCAGATGCTAGGGTAGCGGCTATCTTTCGAAGAGATCGGCCTATTATTCCTGAAGGTAATACTCTTATCGAGGAGGACGACGAAGTTTTTTTTATTGCTGCCAAAAAAAATATAAGGAAAGTAATGGAGGAACTTGGGCGTCTCGATAATCCATATCGACGAATAATCATTGCTGGTGGAGGAAATATTGGTTATCAAGTAGCAAGATCTCTTGAAGAAAAACTTAACTTAAAAATTATCGAATACTCAGAGAAAAGATGTGAGTTTATATCAGAACATCTAAACAATACTTTAGTGCTTCATGGTTCAGCTACTGATCAAGATATATTAGTGCAAGAAAATATAAATAAAACAGACGTATTTATGGCCCTAACTAACGATGATGAAGTTAATATTATGTCTTCTTTACTCGCCAAAAGACTTGGAGTTAGGACTGTTATGACTCTCATTAATAATCCAGTTTATGCTAATTTAATTCAAGGTGGTGAAATTGATATCGCTATTTCACCACAGCAAGCCACAACTAGCACACTTCTAGCGCATGTCAGAAGAGGAGACACTGTAAGTGCGAATTCGTTGAGAAGAGGTGCAGCTGAAGCTATGGAAATTATAGTACATGGTGACCAAAAGTCGTCAAAAGTTGTCAACAGAACTATAAGCGAGATAAAAGCACCTAAAGGAGTTACTATAGCAGCTATCGTCAGGGACGAAGAAGTTATAATTGCTCATCATGACATTGTGATAAGGACTAATGACCATGTGGTTATCTTTGTAGTGGATAAAGAGAAAACTCGTGAAGTTGAACGACTTTTCTCTGTTGGTTTAAATTTCTTCTGATTAATTAGTTTTAAAATTGTATTTAAAGAAAAATCTGTATTTATTTTAGCTAAATAAGATAATTAAGAAAATTATGAATTTTCCAATGATTTCAAAAGTACTAGGTTTGCTGATGATGATATTCAGTATAGCCCTACTGCCTCCAATTTTAGTTTCCTATTTATACAATGAAAATACGCATCAAGTCTTTTTGTTATCTTTTTTCGTCATTTTAACTTTGGGTCTCGTTATGTGGCTACCATTTAATGGCAAAAAAACTGAACTTCGTGCTCGTGATGGTCTTTTAATAACTGTAATGTTTTGGTTAGAATTAGGTATTGTTGGTGCTTTTCCATTTTATCTGTCAGATTCTGTTAACCTCTCTACTACCGATGCAATTTTTGAATCAATATCAGGTCTGACCACGACAGGAGCTACAGTAATATCAGGTCTGGATGCGCTGCCGAAATCTATACTTTATTATAGACAACAACTCCAATGGTTGGGTGGAATAGGTATTGTAGTGATAGCTATTGCGGTTATGCCTATGCTGGGTGTTGGTATTATTCAGCTATATCGAGCTGAAGCAAAAAGCGACAACAAGCTAACGCCACGAATACAAGATACCGCAAAAGTTTTATTTATTATCTATATATCACTAACCATATCTTGCCTCTTAGCATACTGGATGGCGGGTATGACTTTTTTTGATGCAATTTCACATAGTTTTTCTACAGTGGCTATTGGTGGATTTTCCACTCATGACGCCAGTATGGGATTTTTTAATGAAACTCCAGCTGTTATGACTATTTGTATTATTTTTATGATTCTCTCTGGGCTTAGTTTTGGATTACATTACTATGCATGGATAAGAAAATCAGTCGGCCATTACTTACATAATGAGGAAGCGAAACTTTATTTATCCTCCCTTATAATAGGCTCAGTTTTGGTAATAATTTATCTATATTTTCATAATATTTATGGCCAAAGCGAGAGTATATATCATGGTATTTTTCAGTTTGTATCCATAATGACAACAACGGGATTTGTGACAAAAGATTTTTCTAATTGGCCAAGTTTCCTGCCCTTTTTTCTATTGTTTTTTTCATTTTTTGGAGCTTGCACTGGGTCAACTGGAGGAGGGCTGAAAGTAGGCAGGCTATTAATTATCTCAAAGCAGATATTTTGCCATTCTCGGAGATATATTCATCCCCATGGAGTCTTTCGAGTAAAAATTAAAAACAAAAATGTTCCCAGCTCAGTCACTGAAGGAGTTTGGGCTTTTTTTGGTGTATATCTCGCAATATTTTATTTTATGGTCCTGTTATTAATGGCTTCTGGAATAGATTACGTGAGTGCTTGGTCTGCCGCTGCAGCTTCTATAAATAATCTTGGCCCTGGTCTTGGAATAGTTGCAGAAAATTATAACGACATCAGCATCTTTGCAAAGTGGGTATTGTGTTTTGGAATGATCCTAGGACGTTTAGAAATATTTGCATGTTTAATATTGTTGACCCCTATGTATTGGAAAAAATAAATGTGTTCTTTTTCTGCTTAACTTCAGTCTCTGAGTTCACGTGCTTTAAAGTATGCTTGTTCTGAAATTTTGTGGTATTTTTTTATCTGGTCCTTGAATTTATCCTGAGATTCGTAGATCTTTTTAAACGTAGAGTCCTCTTGTACCATTTTGCTTAAAACTTCATTTGTAATAATTTTCAGTTCAGATAAAACCACATTTGGAAGTCTTCTTAACTGAACATTATGAGTATTTACTAATACATCGAGAGCTTTTTGGTTTCTCGCTGTATATTCGTCGAGCATATCTTGATTTATTGCACGCGAAGCGACCTGAATAATGACTTGTAAATCTTTAGGAAGGCCATCATAAGATTGCTTATTGACTATNAGTTCCAAGGTAGGACCTGGCTCTTGCCAACCGGGGTAATAATAATATTTAGCCACTTGATGAAAACCAAGTGCGAGATCATTGTATGGGCCTACCCACTCAGTGGCATCAATTACGCCAGTTTGCATTGCAGTGTATAGCTCGCCTCCGGGAATATTGACTGTCTCAACGCCTAGATGACTGATGACTTCTCCACCTATCCCAGGGATTCTCATTTTTAATCCATCCAAATCACCTAGACTATTAATTTCTCGATTAAACCAGCCTGCCATTTGTACTCCAGTGTTCCCTGCTGCAAGTGGCACTAAATTAAACGGCTCATATAGCTCTGTCCATAACTCAATTCCTCCCCCGTAATGTAACCAACTATTCATCTCTTGAGCATTTAAACCAAATGGAACTGTGGTGAAGAGCGCTGCTGCTTGTGTTTTACCTTTCCAGTAGTAAGCTGAACCATGGCCCATTTCAGCAGTTCCCTGGGAAACAGCATCGAAAACTTCTAGTGCTGGAACTAGCTGCCCAGCTCCATAAACTCTCACTAAAAGACGTCCATCACTCATTTCTTCTACTATTTTTGAAAAATTTTCTGCTGCCAGCCCCAATCCAGGTAGATTTTTCGGCCACGTNGTTACCATTTTCCACTTATAAATTTTTTTCTGAATGTCATTATCCAGTTGATTAGAAGATTCTTTGTTCTCAGAATTTTCACATCCAGTTAATAGGCCTATGGAAAATGAAATTACTGTTACTATTTTAAAAAAATATTTAATGTACATTTTTTATCACTTCGTATAGTTAAAGTTCGGTGTCAATTTTTTTATAAAATTTTGAGCTTTGCATAGGACTGAACTAACCATTTACTGCCGACATTAGAAAAATTAACTTGTACTCTTGCATTAGGCCCATTGCCTTCAAAATTTAAAATGACACCCTCGCCAAAGACTTTATGAGCCACCCTTTGACCTAGCCTCAAACCCGTGTCTGTGACCTTGTCACTATACTGGCTTAGAGAATTTTTTGCATAACTTGTAGGGCTTGCTATTTGACCACCTAACCTGATCTCCTCTATATGTTTAGTAGGGATGTCCCGTACAAAACGAGAAACACTATTATAGCTCTCAGTACCGTATTGTTGGCGAGATTCGGCAAATGTTAGATATAGTTTTTTCATAGCCCGAGTTATCCCTACATAGGCGAGTCGTCGTTCCTCCTCTAGCCTCACTGAATCTTCTACTGACATTTTATGTGGGAAAAGATTTTCTTCCATTCCTGCTAAGAAAACAACTGGGAACTCCAAGCCTTTTGATGAATGAAGCGTCATGAGTTGAACCGCGTCCTCGTTTTCACCTGCTTGCTTATCTCCTGCATCAAGGGCTGCTTGATCCAAAAATTGCGGCAACAAAGGTTGCTCCATATTATCTGGCTCATAAGCTCGACATGCAAGAACCAGCTCCTCTAAATTTTCAATACGAGATTGACCTCTATCGCCTTTCTCTCGACGGTATAGATCAATAAGACCAGACTCAGCAATAACTTTATCTACTTGATCTGGGAGATTGAAGTCGAAAATATTCTTATTCAATTTATCTACTAAATCAACGAATATATGAAGCGCACTTAAAGCTCTTCCTTTCAAATATTCGTCGTTAATTGCTACCTGCACTGCACTCCACATTGATGAGTTCTGACGCCGAGCAAGTCCTCTCAGAAGTTCAATTGTTTTGTCTCCTATACCACGTGCAGGTGTATTCACTACTCGCTCAAATGCTGCATCATCATGACGATTAATGATGAGTCGCAAATATGCTAATGCATTCTTGACCTCCTGTCTCTCATAAAACTTTTGGCCTCCGTAAATTCTATACGGAATTTGTGCACGCAATAACGCGTCCTCAAGTANCCTGGATTGGGCGTTGGAGCGATATAAAACAGATACCTCAGCCCGCATACCACCATTTTTAACCCAATCATTAATAGTTCCAGATATAAAACGAGCTTCGTCATGTTCATTAAATGAGGCATAAAGTGCGATCGGTTCTCCCTCAACCTCTTCTGTCCAAAGATTCTTCCCAAGTCGGCCAGTATTTTGTGAAATTACTGCATTAGCTGCAGATAGAATATTTTTAGTGGATCTATAATTCTGCTCAAGTCGCACTGTAGCAGTCTCTGGATAGTCACGATTAAAATTTAAAATATTTTCAACTTTCGCTCCACGCCAACCATAAATAGATTGGTCATCGTCTCCAACTGCGGTAATTCTGACGCTATCACCAGCAAGTAATCTCAACCAAGCATACTGAATAGCGTTTGTGTCCTGAAACTCATCAACCAAAATTTGGCCAAAGCGATTCTGGTAATGGCTAAGTAAAGCTGGATTTTTTAACCAAAGTTCGTATGCACGTAAAAGTAATTCTCCAAAATCCACCATACCTGATCTGACACATGTATCCTCATAAGCTACATAGATTTGGGTCATTATTCTCTGGTAAGGATCGTCTGCAGATTTCAGATTGTTTGATCTAAGCCCATCATCTTTTTGTTTATTTATGAAGCCCTGGGCTTGTTTGTATGGCCATTTACTATCGTCAATCCCAAGTAAGCGATATATACGCTTGATTGTTCTGAGCTGATCTTCACTATCTAAGATTTGGAAATTTTCTGGCAAACCTGCATCTTTCCAATGTAGCTTTAACAGCCTATGAGCTAATCCATGGAAGGTTCCAACCCACATGCTCGAGATAGGAGTTCCAAGCATATTTTCTATACGCCCTTTCATTTCCTTAGCTGCTTTATTTGTAAAGGTAACACCTAAAATGCTTTGTATCGAAATATTTTCTACTTGAACCAACCAAGCTATTCGATGAACGAGAACACGGGTCTTCCCACTACCTGCACCAGCCAACACCAACAGGTGCTTGTCAGTGCTCGATACTGCTTCTCTCTGAGCAGAATTTAAGGGATTAAGTATAGGTGTTACATCCATATGTTTTAATTTTAACAGATCCATAATCGAATAGGTTGATATTAAATAGTAAAAAATAATATTTAGCTTTTAACAACCTCAATTACATTTTCTTGTAATTTATTTACAATGGGTTTATTTAATAGGGGTTTGCTTATGAAGCCAGCAGAATTGACGAATGCTATCAGCGAAAATATTTCTCTAATGAGAAAATCTGAGCGAAAAGTCGCTAAATTTATTTTAGATCATTCAACTGAAGTTATTCATATGAGAATCGTCGATTTGGCAGAAGCTGCAAAAGTTAGTGAGCCAACAGTTGTAAGATTCTGTAGAGCAATAAATTTCACAGGTTTCCAGGGATTCAAGTTAGCCCTTGCTCAACAACTTGCGTCAAGCCCCAGTCAAGGAAAGATCGCTGTAACAGAAGCTGACTCCGTTTCTGAATATACTTTTAAAGTTTTTGACTCAACTGTCGATACCCTTCTAAAAGCCAGAGATTCAATAGATCTTCAGGCACTTAACTTGGCAGTAGAAGCTCTGTGTTTTGCAAAAAGAGTTGAATTTTTCGGCTTTGGAGCCTCATCAGCAGTTGCTTTTGATGCACAACATAAATTTTTTAGATTACAGATCTCAACTGCCGCGTATGCTGATCCACATCTTCAAAACATGTCTGCCACATCAATGGGACCAGGGGACGTTGTAGTAGCTATATCTCAATCTGGAAGAACGACTACACTAATAAATGCTATTGAAAAAGTAAAAGAAAGAGGTGCTATTGTAATAACTATTTCTCCCTCAGAAACACCGATTGCAGCGGCTGCCACAATACCTATTTGTATAGATGCAAAAGAAGATATTGAAATTTATACACCTTTATCTTCACGCATAGCTCATTTAGTCGTTATTGATGTTCTCACTATTGGGGTTGCGAAGCACAAAGGAGGTGATTTGCAAGAGCACTTACTTGATCTTCAAATTGGACTTGAAAGCCTAAGAGAATCAAGTAGTAATTAAATTTTAGCTCGATGTATTTTGAGATAATCATACGCTGCCTGTATCTCCTGAGATCTCTCTGTAGCCACCTTAATCATATCCTCTGGTAAACCTTGGCCCATCAGTTTATCTGGGTGGTTTTGACTCATTAATTTGCGATAAGTTTTTTTCATCTCCTGATCTGTGCATCCACTATTTAGGCCAAGTGCTTTATACGCTTCAGTCACACTCGACTCGCTAGTAGGGACATTTTCGGAGAAACGACTCTGGTTGAGAATCATTTCAACAAAATTTTTAAATTCAGACTGACTGTAACCAAGACGTATTGCAATTTTTTCTAAAAACTTTTCTTCAGATATATCTAAATTATTGTCAGCCAATGCCATAACAATTAAATACATAAGAAGCGCTTGCTTTAACTGTGAGGTTTGCCCACATGCATCTAAAAAAGTATCTAATATTTTATTAATTTCCTCATTAGAGGCATCGGCCCCTCTTTTAAATTGCTGTATCGCAACCTGCCGGTGTGATTCAGTCATTCCGATTTTACTTATAAATTGCTCGGTATGATTAATTTCATCTTTTGAAATATGGCCGTCAGCTTTAGCTAATTTTCCCATTAAAACAAATGTTGTCTCTAAAAAGACCTTTTGTCGACGTGCATTGCTAAGAGGATTCACACCACCAATTCCGTAAATTCTTGCTCTGTCGATACTACTACCAATAAAATAGCCTATAAAAGCACCAAATAGACCCAACATCTGAAAACCGATCAGTGCAAAAATAAATTTATACATAATAATCTGCTCTTACATTGTGCTTTATTTATAATGATTCATCATATCAGTTGAAAGATTCGCTAGAAAGGGGGCTTAACTTATTATGGCAAATATTGAAAATAATTTATTTGTAATCTTTGGGAATCAATTATTTGACCCCGAAATACTAAAAAAATATGACTGTAACTCTGTCTATATGGCTGAGGACTTTGGTTTATGTACATATGAAAAACATCATAAGCTCAAAATTTACCTGTTTCTTTGTGCTATGAGAGAGTATAAGGACGAACTTGAGCGTAGTAATATAAAAATATATTATTCGAAATTAGATCGGCGAAAAAAAAATACTACTTACATAACCTCATTAAAAGAATTCCTTTTGCAAAATCAGATAAAAACGTTAAATTTTTTTGAGATAGAGGATAAACCGCTAGAAACCATAATTATTGAAGAGTTCGATAAGGAAGAAATAGCTTATAAAATTCACCGCTCACCAATGTTTATGTTTTCAAGACAAGAATTTCGGGAGTTTGCTAAAGATAAGAAAAAATTCAGAATGTCATCATTTTATCAGCTTGGTAGAAAAAAATTCGATGTACTATTGGACGGAAATGAAAAACCTATTGGTGGTAAGTGGTCATTTGATGAGGAAAATCGAAAGAAAATTCCATCAAATACAATAATACCCGAGATACCAAAAGTTTCTAGGAGCGATCATCATGAAGCAGTGGTTTCTGCTGTAGAAAAAAACTTCGGGGCTCATCCAGGTTTAATGAAAAATTTTTGGTTCCCCGTAACTAGAGTATCTGCAGTTCAACAACTCGATACATTTTTGAATCAAAAGCTAGATAATTTTGGTATCTACGAGGACGCTATGCTCGAAGGGAAGAATTTTTTATTCCACAGCTGTCTGAGTGCTGCGATGAATATTGGTCTTTTGTTGCCCTCCGATGTAATTAATAAAATACTCATATTTGCAAAACAAAACTCAACACCAATAAATTCAGTAGAGGGGCTAATTAGACAAATATTGGGTTGGAGGGAATTTATTAGGGGTGTCTACCAAGAAAAGGGTGATTACCAAAAAAATCAAAATTATTGGTCTCACGAGAAAAGCTTGTCCAATAGTTGGTATGATGGATCAACTGGTTTGACACCACTTGACGACTGTATTGGGAGTGCTCTTAGTGATGGCTATAGCCATCATATTCCGAGGTTAATGGTAATTAGTAATTTAATGAACCTCTGCGAAATAGCTCCTAAAAATATTTATAAATGGTTTATGGAAATGTATATAGATTCATCAGATTGGGTCATGACTCCAAATGTTTTTGGAATGGCAACATTTGCCGATGGTGGCCTCATGTCAACAAAGCCATATACTTGCGGCTCCAATTACATATTAAAGATGAGTAACTATAAAAAAGGGCCTTGGTGTGATGTAGTAGATGGTCTTTATTGGCGGTTCATGGAAAAAAATAGGAAATTTTATGAGTCAAATCCTAGGCTCTCTGTACTAGTTAGATCTCTAGATAGAATGGATATTGACCGGAAAACTTTGATCTTTGAAAAAGCAGAGCAATTTATCAAAGAAAATACCGAAAAAAACTAAACGTTCGTTATTTATATTTAAGATTCAACGAATGCTCTTTCAATAACATAATGGCCAAGCTTAATGTTCCGTGCCTCGGTAAAATCTTTTGATTTAAGAATTGCCACTAAATCTTTAATCATGCTTGGGCTTCCACAAATCATAAAACGATCGTCATTTACATTAGGATAAGGTTGGTTTAAGTCTAAGAATAATTTCCCACTGGTCATTAGTTCAGTCAAACGCCCATTATTTTTGTAGGGCTCACGAGTTACTGTAGGGTAGTAAATTAATTTTTCACGGACTATTTCGCCTAAATATTCATCATTTGGCAATACATTTTCAATATAATCAGCATAAGCTAACTCTGATACTTCACGAACGCCGTGGGTAAGTATCACACGGTCGAACTGATCGTAAATCTCAGGATCTTTTATGATACTCATAAAAGGTGCAAGACCAGTTCCAGTACTCAACAGATAAAGATATTTTCCAGGAATCATATTATCCGGAATCAAGGTACCATGTGAGCGTTTACCAACTAAAACTTCGTCACCTACCACAAGATTCTGTAGCTTCGAGGTGAGCGCTCCATCAGGTACCTTAATACTAAAAAACTCAAGTTCGTTTTCATAATTAGCACTAGCGAAACTATAGGCCCTTAAAAGTGGGCGCCCTTCTGATGGTAATCCGATCATTGTGAAGTGACCGTTTTTGAAACGAAAACTTTGATCACGAGTAGTTCGAAAACTGAACAAAGTGTCATTCCAATGATGCACATGTGTTACTTTCTCTGTCATGATCTCGGTCATATTTGCCTCTGATTGAAGAATTAAAGATATTCCTAAAGAAATTATTTTATTAATTTAAGTTGAAAATTTTTTTACTTCTTAGTTTGTATAAGTTTATATTTATTATTTTATCTTATTTGGATGTAAAGAATAAACAAACTCTCAATTATATTGGTAAGAAGTCTGAATTATAGGTTTTTATGCTTACTAGAATTTTTTTTTACAAATGACCAGCCAATATAAGCTAACGTGGTCAAAATAAATATACTTAGGCTTGCAGTAGGGTATACCTGCTGGACCAGTAAACCTAGAGCTAGTAAACAAAAAGCACAGACTAAAATGATAAGTAAAGTCTTTTTTGACGAATAGCCGGTGTCTAAAAGTAGATGATGGAAATGCTGTCTGTCTGCAGTTAGAGGCGACCCTCCAGAGCAAATGCGGTGCAAGCATACCGTGAAAGTATCTATTACTGGTACGGCCACGCACCATAAAACAGATGTCGGAACCATCGACCTAGGCTCACCTTGACTCAAAAACACTAAAATCCAAGCTAAAATAAAACCAATTAGTAAACTGCCGGCGTCACCTAAAAATATTTTTTTTGAAGTAACCAGGTTAATGTATAAATACGGCAAGATTGCTGCGCTAAACATTAACAAAAAACCTAATATCGATGCTTTTTCTTTCACAGCACCAAATAAAATTATACCGATGACAGTTACGAGCGCCAAAGATCCCGCCAAACCGTCTATTCCATCACTCATATTAAATGCGTTAACTAATCCAACCACTGCAAAAATTGTAAAAGGTATAGCAAACTGTCCTAACTCAATCTCGTTCGCACCAAATGGACTACCGAAAGACACAATGCAAATGTCGGTGCATATTATTATTACTAAACAAGATATAATTTGAACTAAAATTCGTAACCATATGCTCAGGTTTTTAAGATCGTCCAGCATGCCAATTACAAGTATCAGAGAAGAGGTCATTAAAAGATAGAATAAATTATCTGGAAAAGGACGGCTGATGTACATCGCAATAAACATACCAAAATAAATACATAAGCCGCCAATCAGGGGCACATTACCCTCATGTTGTTTTCGGTCATTTGGGGTATCTACTAGATTTATATTTATTGCAATTGGACGAAGAATTTTTATCGCAAACAAAACACTGAACATTGCAATTAGGCTGGCCTGCCAAAATTCTAACATCATGATTAATATATAACCCTTGCCGCTCACAATTTGAGTTTAACATTATATGTAATAAGTGGGATTCGAACAAATCGTACGTCCGACGATGGTTGAAGGTTTTTTGTCTGGTAGATAAAATTATTAAACTAACACAAAATATCAGCAGCCATTAAGAAGTATAGAATTGAATCTAGTCAGAAAATATTTTAGGTTTCCAAAGAACTGCATTTTTAGCTTTCAGACGATTTGTAAATAATTTATATTTTGATTGCTCTTCTTCCCACTCTATGAGCCATTTATGACCGTCACGTTCTGCATCAATAAATATAGCATTTGTTATAACTAAGGGTACAAGCACAGATAAATGAATAATTATGCTTGTTACGGTACTGTAATTAACAAACCCTAAATAAACTGAGGCAATAAATCCAAAGAATACGCTCCAAATCACAAATAAAACTAGCATAAAATAAGCTTGTAATTTTGGACAGGGAACGTATTTGAGCGGATTATATTTTACATCCATTATGACTCTCCATGTTTTGACAAAGAGCATAATTGACCTTTTAAAAAGATTTGGTTTTTTCATATTACTTAATGCCTCTTTCTATATACTGTTCAAAAATATGAATTATGTACACAAAATTAATTTTATTAAAAATACTCGCAGATTTAGTGATATCAAGATTATTTTTCTAATATTTAACTTAAATATTATATTTTTTCAATCAAAAACCCAAATCTTTCGGATTAACAGGTTTAAAATTAAATAGCGTGAAAATCAGAAACAATTTACCCAAAATCTTTTAACATTGCTTTTAATTCTAATGAGTGTTGTTCTTCCTGACCTATCAGACCGCGTGCATATTCCTCTAAATAAATTGATCTATCTGCAACATTCTCTAGAAATTTTTTATAGAGTTTCAATGCGCCCTGCTCATGAGCTAAACTTTCTTCGAGTATATCTTTTATTGAATGCCTGTGAGTCTCTTTAATTTTTGCGATCCGCTGACTGGGATGACCGTCTAATCCCACAATTAATTCTCCAGCCTGTTGTGCATGTGCTAAAGACTCAGAGGCTTGATCTTTAAGAAAAGTAACAATTGGCAATCTGTAGGGCCCGCTAACCATCATAGCTGAATGAGTATATCTGACAACTCCAGCTAGTTCATATTCCATTATTTCATTTAGTATTCTGCATACGGCTTCTGAATCTATTTGCTTCATTTTTATAAAAACCTCTATTAAATAATTAACAATACTAAGATATTGTATTCTTCTTGAAATATCAAGATGATGCACACGTATGTTGAACAAACATCATTTTGATTAATTAGTTTGTGCGTCCGTTAAAAATTACCTTACCGTATCGGAGTTTTTCCCAACGACCGATATAGTTGTTTCGCGATTTTATAAAGTTACTTGTAATATACAAGAATGAGGAGTCCAAGAAGCGTAAGATTCAAATATTTGGCACATTATCGGATGTAGATAACTAACTGAATCTAACTAATGGAGCATCTGCTAAGTAATAACTCTTTTTTTTCAACATCAATAATCTCATCTACGTCCATTTTCTCTTATAAGAAGTATCGCCATCTGCATATTTGTGATTAATTTCGCTGTGGTGTTGTTCATCTGCTCTTACACATTTTATAAGATCGGATAACTTTGCATTATTTTTCATTTTATAATACTCGATTGCTAAACTAGGTGCAGGGACATTTTCTACTTCACCTCGTTCTACAATATCCAAATAATCTGTATAGCTCTTTACTGCTTCTTCCTCAAAGCATCCGATCATTCTATGTGCTGTTTTATAACTTGCTATATACAGAATTGTATAAAATATCATAAAAATTAATTGTGCAGATAAAACNAGTAATCTTTCAAATATATTTGGTTGTACTATTTCTATAAAGAACATTAAATGCATTCGCTCGTTTTCTGCTTCTGCTAACATTTCTCTAATGTCTGGACCATATCCTGTTTTCATTTTGCGTAAACTTTTCATATGTAACCACATACCAGCTACCATACCTGGTACACCTGCTATAGTTTCTAATACTATTGCTCTATGTCCATAACGTTTGGCAAAGAAAGTGTCTGCCATAAAACGGAAAAACCTTGTCATTGACATTGCAAACAAGTTTCTCATGTCATTACCTCTGTTTTCTTGTTAATTTTCCAACAGTTTTCAATTTCAGGAAATGTTGATGGAAAATTTGTATCTTTGTGTTTATCAAGTTTCGTAAAAAATTTATAAAAANTTGTCTAGAGTTTAATCCACTGTTTGTNTAAGTGACGACAATAAATTGAATTTAAACAATAAAAAATGATAATACTCCAATTTGCTACTTCAAAATATACTGATTAACTTATACTCATTATTTGTATTTTGAACTTACCACCAAAGCTCATAGGTTTGTCTATACGCACTATCAAACAACTAATAAAAAACTAAATGCTGTACTCAAAAGTTTTGATGTGAAGAAAATGGTTACGACTTAAAGTAACTAGGTGTTCGGTTGGCAAAAGCAGCTTGTGACAGCATTACCGGTACTTCTACCAGCACGCCCACGACTGTGGCAAGAGCTGCACCGGAACTTAGGCCAAATAAACTGATTGCTACAGCAACACACCCACTTCTGCTGCTGAATTNCTTCCATTTCANCTTTCAATTCGTCATAAGATTTCATCTCACAGCTCCATCGGTTAAGTGTCANTCTTATATTATAGATTTGTTAAGGTGGTGAAAGTATGTTTTTTCTACATCTGCTGCAAGATTCTATATTGTGACAAAAGTATTTCCAGTTCGCCTCTCATTTGGTACAGTCCAATCAAAAACGGCCGTATCTGAAGGCACAGAACGAATCTTAAGTGAAGGAATGATGTCCTTAAGTAGCGCAAGTGTTTCCCTGACTCCTTTACCAGTAATACTTCTATTTATCGGCCATAGTTGTTTAGCTAAATTGTGTATCTTAGTAACAATCAAAGAACTGGCTCTTCTATTATTTCGATTATGTAATGAAGCTTAGTCAGAAAAAAAGCCACTCTTCGACCATGAAAGGCTACAGCCTTTTTTGCAGGTCCTAATGGAATCATTCCTTGGCTTCGTAATCTAAGCAGTTGACCGTCAAATTGATCAGTCGTGTACGCTAAGTGATTTAGAAAACCGTGACCCCGTTCGAGCACTCCAGTAACAGGACTATCATCTCCAAATGGTGCAACTAATTCATAATTAATGCCCGAGGAATCCCTTAAAAATACTATTTTTACACCAATTAAATCGTCTTCAATAGATTTGCCGATATGCTTTATCTCATAAATCTTACTCATTTCATCGATACCTGCTTCAATACTATCGACGAAAATACCTATGTGGTGAAATTTCACGAGCCAACACCCCTACCGAAACTGTGAAACATAGGTAATTGGAATATTTTGATTCTGGTATTTCATCAGTTGAAACTACTCCACCGTGACAGACTTAGCTAGATTCCTTGGCTGATCAATGTCGGTACCCTTGAGTACAGCAACATGGTACGAAAGTAACTGAAGGGGTAAAGTATAAATGATTGCTTCTAAGCTCTTAGGCACGTGAGGCAAATTGATTACTGTTACATCTGGTTCATTTTTGAATCCAGCATCCTGATCTGCAAAAACAAATAGCTGACCACCCCTTGCTTTTACTTCATGTAAATTAGATTTTAATTTTTCTAATAATTCATTATTTGGCGCTACCGCTATGACTGGCATTTCTTTGTCTATAAGTGCTAGAGGGCCATGCTTAAGTTCCCCAGCAGGGTATGCTTCGGCATGTACGTAAGAAATTTCTTTTAATTTTAGAGCTCCCTCGAGCGCAACGGGGAACTGAACTCCACGACCTAGAAACAGAGCATGGTTTTTATCTGAAAAAGACTGGAATATTTTTTCTATAATATCACTCAACTCTAAAGTTTTTCTGCAAAGCTGGGGCAGCTGATGAAGCCCCTTTATAAGCTGCTGTTCTTTTTCACCATCAAGGCCATGATCTTTACCTAAACTAATGAATAATAGCTGAAGGGCTGCCAATTGTGTTGTAAATGCCTTTGTTGAGGCTACTCCAACTTCTGGTCCAGCATGGGTCATTAATACTAAATCGGACTCGCGCACTAATGAACTATTGGCAACATTGCAAATAGCTAGGGATGCTAAATAGCCGGAGTTTTTTGCTAACTGAAGAGCTGCAAGGGTATCAGCTGTTTCGCCTGACTGTGAAATAGTCACAAATAATGTATCTTTAAGTATCACCGATTTTCTATAGCGATACTCGCTTGCTACTTCTACCTGACATAGTATTCCCGTCCATTCTTCTAACCAATACTTTGCAATTAGACCTGCATGATAACTAGTTCCACAAGCTACTATATGAACAGCTTTAACCTTTGCGAAAATAGCAGGGGCCTTAGTACCAAACGCTTCGGGTAAAATATGTTTATTGCTGATTCTGCCTTGCAGTGTTGCATTAAGCATTTCAGGTTGTTCAAAAATTTCTTTAAGCATAAAGTGCTCATAATTTCCTTTTTCCGCTATATCGTCATTATCAGCAATCGTGACTATTTTTCTTTTTACATTTTTTCCACATGAGTCTGTCAGATTATAACTTTGTGTCCTGAGCTCTGCTAGATCACCTTCTTCCATGAAAATAAACTTATTTGTAACTTGTCTTAAAGCCATCTGATCTGACGCAATAAAGTTTCCGTCATCAGCAAGTCCTAAAACTAAGGGGCTGCCTTTACGCACTCCAAATAATACACCGGGCTCTCTTGCACACATTATCCCTAAAGCGTAAGCACCCTCTAAACGTGAAATTGTTTTTTGAATGGCACTCTTAAGGGAATTTAAACTTGAAAAATAATAATGTATTAAATGGGCTACCACCTCGGTATCAGTATCTGAGGCAAACACGTAACCGTAGTTTTGCATTTCACAACGCAACTCTTCGTGATTTTCAATAATACCGTTATGAACAATAGTGACGTCAGAGGATCTATGAGGATGGGAGTTTATTTCTGAGGGTTCTCCGTGAGTAGCCCATCTCGTGTGTGCTATTCCAGAAAAACCAATATTGGGCTGAGATGTTAGTTTGCTGATTAGATTTTTTACTTTGCCCAGGTTTTTGCAGGTATGTAATTGGCTATTTTCATCAAAAAAAGATAAGCCGGCGGAATCGTATCCACGATATTCAAGGCGCTTTAGTCCTTCTATTAAAATGCCAACAACATTCTGTTTTGACAAAGCTCCAACAATTCCACACATATTGCTTTCCAATAATTAATTAAACAAGTTTAAAAGATTTAAATCTCGCGATATTACTTTTTCTTTTTTTTTCGAATCCATCCAGACTTGTTTAGTTGTGGGCTTCGGGATAGCGACAGCTCATTGTCTGGTACATCCTTTGTTATGGTCGATCCAGCGCCAATTGTAACATTTACTCCAATGGTTACAGGCGCGACTAATGAGACATTAGAACCAACAAAACTATGATCACCAACAATTGTTTTGTTCTTATTAATACCATCATAATTACATGTGATGGTTCCCGCTCCAACGTTTACATCTTTTCCTAACTCAGAATCACCCACATAGCTTAAATGGTTGATTTTGCTGTTTTTTCCTACTTCTGTATTCTTTACCTCTACAAAGTTTCCTATTTTGGAATTATCATTGAGTACTGTTCCTGGTCTCACTCTAGCGAACGGTCCGATCTCGGCACCATCACATACTGTACTATTTTCAATAATCGTATGAGCCTTTATCTCTACATTATCTCCAATGATGCTTTCTGAAATAAAGCAGTTAGGACCAATAGTCACATTCTTTCCTAACTTCACCTCGCCAACAAAGACAGTATTAATATCAATAAAAGTGTCCATACCACATATGGTAGTTCCCCGTATATCAACTCTTGAAGGATCTGCCAATGTGGCACCATTGACCATTAATTTGTTTGCTTGCTCCTGCTGATAAAAACGCTCTAATTTACTTAACTGTTTCCTTGTGTTTACTCCCTCTACCTCTTCAGGAGTGTCAGGGTTTACAGCTTGAATCTTTATACTCGCTTTATGGGCAATTGAAATAAGGTCTGTCAAATAATATTCATTTTGAGCATTATCATTTTTAATCTGCGGTAACCATTTTTGCAATAAGTTTGTCCTAATTGCCATAACTCCTGTATTTATTTCGTTAATTTCTAACTCTTGAGGATTCGCATCTTTTTGCTCGATAATTTCACAAATATCGCCTTTACTATCACGCACTATTCTTCCGTAACCATCGGGTTTTCTCAATACTACGGTCAATAACCCCATTGTATTATTATTAACAACTTTGAGTGTTGATAAAACAGTTTTATAAGATATGAGCGGCACATCACCATACAAAACTAAAGTGATTCCATCAGGATTTAAATTAGGGGCAGCCATCTGCACTGCGTTAGCAGTACCAAGTTGTTCAGCTTGGTGCACGTATTTTAAATCCTCCCCAACTACTGAGTTTTTTATTTGTTCAGACGCATAACCAGTTACAAGGGTTATATTAGAGTTAGGTATGGTTTCAGCCATATTGATTACATGCTGGAGAAGTGGTGTACCAGCCAAGGGATGTAAAACCTTCGGAAGGAGCGATTTCATTCTGGTACCCTGTCCTGCGGCAAGAATTACAATATCAACAGTCATAATGTTCTTCATTTTATAAATTTTCTTTATTTAATCAGGAACTTTCCATGATTGCTACAAATGAGCTCCATCATCGTATATTCAAGACAAATAGAAGTCCAAAAAAAAGGGTGGCCATGGCCACCCTAACAGTTAAATTTTATTTATTTCTTACTTCCTAATTTTTTACGTAACTGCTCAATAGTTCTAAGTTGAGCCGTTGCAACAGCTAATTGTGAAGCTGCTTTGGAATAATCGAAGTCACCACTTTGATTTGTTATCGATTCCTCAGCCTTATTTTTTGCTGATATTGCTGCTGCCTCATCGAGATCATTTCCACGAAGAGCCGTATCAGCTAAGATGGAAATAGTATTTGGCTGAATTTCTAAAAATCCACCAGAAAGATAAAAAATCTCCTCTTCCCCACCTTCTTTAATTACACGGACAGGGCCAGGCTTTAGATTAGTCAAGAGGGGCGCATGCCCATGCGCTACTCCCAGTTCTCCTTGTGAACCAGTGGCAATAACAAGTTCAACCAGTCCAGAAAATAAAGATTGTTCAGCACTAACGATGTCACATTGGACTTTTGATGGCATAATTAATTCTCTTATTTAAGCGTTGCCGCTTTTTCTATAGCTTCCTCAATAGAACCCACCATGTAAAAAGCTTGCTCTGGCAATTCATCATAATCACCATCTAGGATTCCTTTAAAGCCTGCTATCGTTTGTTTTAAAGAAACATATTTGCCAGGTGAGCCGGTAAATATCTCTGCTACATGGAATGGTTGTGATAAGAATCTTTCTATTTTTCTAGCTCGAGCTACAACTTGTTTGTCCTCCTCAGACAGCTCATCCATACCCAATATAGCAATAATATCTTTTAGCTCTTTGAATCTTTGAAGAACTAATTGAACTCCACGGGTCACCTCATAGTGTTCTTGTCCAACAATTAAAGGGTCTAACTGACGTGATGTTGAATCTAGTGGATCCACTGCAGGGTAAATACCTTTAGATGCGATATCACGACTTAATACAACGGTAGAATCTAAATGAGCAAAAGTCGTTGCAGGTGATGGGTCTGTTAAATCATCTGCGGGCACATAAACTGCTTGGACAGATGTAATTGAACCAGTTTTGGTAGAAGTAATTCTCTCTTGAAGAACACCCATTTCTTCTGCTAGAGTTGGCTGATATCCCACGGCTGAGGGCATACGACCAAGTAGAGCAGAAACCTCTGTTCCTGCTAAAGTATATCGATAGATATTATCGATGAATAATAATACGTCTTTGCCTTCTTCGCGAAATTTCTCAGCCATAGTTAATCCAGTAAGAGCGACTCGCAACCTGTTGCCAGGAGGCTCGTTCATTTGACCATAAACCATAGCCACTTTTGATTTGCTTGGTGTTTCTATATTTACAACATTAGATTCCTGCATTTCGAAATAAAAATCGTTACCTTCTCTAGTTCTTTCACCAACGCCTGCAAATACTGATAAGCCTGAGTGTTCTGTGGCTATATTATTGATAAGCTCCATCATATTTACCGTCTTACCAACTCCCGCCCCACCGAATAAACCAACCTTACCGCCTTTAGCAAAAGGGCAAACTAGGTCAATAACTTTAATGCCAGTTTCCAAAAGTTCATTTGATGCAGCTAGCTCATCATAAGCAGGAGGTTTTCTGTGTATGGCAGACTTTTCTTTTTCACCAATCGGGCCCCTTTCATCAATAGGATTACCGAGGACATCCATAATTCGACCTAAAGTTTCTATACCTACAGGTACAGAAATTGGGGCATCTGTATTATTAACGTTCAAACCTCGACTGATCCCTTCTGAGGAACCCATAGCAATAGTTCGAACAATACCATCACCTAGTTGCTGCTGAACTTCAAGTGTCAAGTCTTTGCCTTCTACAATCAATGCATCATATACGTTAGGTATTTGATCACGAGAAAACTCTACATCTATAACTGCACCAATAATTTGAACAATACGTCCACTACTCATTTCCGGTTCCTCTTTAGCTAAACCTTGCTTATATTTGTTTTAAACTGCTGCTGCGCCACTAACAATCTCTGACAGCTCTTGGGTTATAGCTGCCTGACGTGCCTTGTTGTAGAGTAACTGTAATTCTTTGACCAGTTCCCCTGCGTTATCAGTCGCACTTTTCATTGCTATCATTCGGGCTGCTTGCTCGCAGGCCTTGTTTTCTACAACTCCCTGATAAACCTGGGATTCTATGTATCGAATTAACAGTTCATCAAGCAGTTCTTTCGCGTCTGGTTCATATAGGTAATCCCAATGATGGGACAACTCTTTACTTTCTATTGGCTTTAGGGGCAATAGCTGTTCAATAATTGGTGTTTGCGTCATTGTATTGACGAACTCGTTAGAAACCAGAAAAAGCTGATCAATAGTACCAGCCTCATATGCATCTAGCATAACTTTTATCCCACCAATTAGGTCATTTTGTGTTGGTGCATCACCCAAATCTTTTACAGTTGCAACAACATTACCGCCGAAATTACCAAAAAACCCAGCTGCTTTGTTTCCAATTACACACAAATCATTTGGAATGCCTTTGTCTGACCAATCTTTCATTGACTTTATGACTTGTTTAAACAAATTAGTATTTAAGCCGCCGCATAAACCACGATCTGTAGAAATAATTATATATCCCACTCGTTTTACTTCACGTTGTTGCATATAGACATGTTTATATTCACTTACTGCTCGGGCAATTTGACCAACTACAGAACGAATACGGACTGCATATGGCTTACCAACTGCTCTTCTGTCTTGAGCTTTACGCATTTTACTCGCAGCAACCATCTCCATAGCACTTGTAATTTTTTGAGTGCTTTTTATGCTTGATATTTTGGTTTTAACTTCCTTACCAACAGCCATTTTTTCGCCCTAATATAACAATTTTCTTTCATGTCTAAGCTAAAGTTACCAAGTTTGCGTAGTAGAAAATTTCTTTAATGCCGCATCAAAACTCGCCTGAATGTCATCATTCCAATCACCCGACTTATTAATCTGGTCCAGAAGATCGCCGTGCTCTGCCTTGAAATAGGATAAAAGTGCTGCTTCAAAATCACCGATTTTGTTTACAGGTATCTCATTGAGATAGTCATTGTCAGCTGCATAAATCATTAAGCCCATCTCTGCAACGCCCAGTGGTGCATACTGTTTTTGTTTCATGAGTTCAGTAACGCGCTCGCCATGGTCTAATTGGGCTTTAGTAGCGTCATCCAGATCGGATGCAAATTGCGAAAAAGCTGCAAGCTCTCTATATTGAGCCAAAGCTGTACGAATACCACCGGACAGCTTTTTCACGATCTTTGTTTGAGCAGCTCCGCCTACTCTAGATACAGAAACACCGGCATTCATTGCTGGTCTCACGCCAGCATTGAACATTGAAGCCTCGAGAAATATCTGTCCATCGGTAATAGAAATGACGTTTGTGGGTACAAAAGCTGAAACATCTCCAGCTTGTGTTTCAATAACTGGTAAAGCAGTTAAAGATCCAGTTTTTCCTTTTACCTTACCTTTAGTAAATTTTTCCACATATTCTTTGTTTACACGCGCAGCACGTTCAAGTAAGCGAGAATGAAGATAAAATACATCACCGGGATATGCCTCCCTGCCTGGTGGTCGCCTCAACAATAGTGATATTTGTCTGTATGCGATTGCTTGTTTTGTCAGATCATCGTAGATAATTAGGGCATCTTGGCCTCTGTCACGATAATATTCTCCCATTGTACAACCACCAAATGGAGCCAAGTATTGCATCGCTGCTGGATCCGAAGCTGTTGCTGCTACCACAATTGTATGATCCATTGCACCATGCTCTTCGAGTTTTCTTACAACAGCAGCAATTGATGAGGCTTTTTGACCGATAGCTACATAAATACATTTAATACCAGAATTTTTTTGATTGATGATCGCATCGACTGCTATTGCAGTTTTACCAATTTGCCTGTCACCAATGATTAACTCTCTTTGGCCTCGACCAATTGGAACCATTGCATCGATAGCCTTAAGGCCAATTTGAACCGGTTGGTCAACAGATTGTCGTGCAATAACTCCAGGAGCAACTTTTTCAAGAGCATCTGTGAGTTTAGCTTTTATTGGTCCTTTGCCATCAATGGGGTTACCCAAAGCATCGACTACACGTCCCTCTAATTCTGGTCCCACTGGCACTTCTAATATTCGGCCTGTGCATCTAGCCTTTTGGCCTTCTGCCAATGACTGATAGTCACCAAGAATAATTGCGCCTACAGAGTCTCGCTCTAGATTTAGAGCCATACCGTATATGCCACCGTCAAACTCAATCATTTCTCCATACATTACGTCTGCTAAACCATGTATTCGTATTATGCCGTCTGATACTGAGACGATTGTACCTTCATTACGTGCTTCAGATGAAACTTCAAGACTATCGATGCGTTGTTTGATTATTTCGCTTATTTCAGATGGATTCAATTGCTGCATTTTTTCAGTTCCTCGATCCTAGGAATGTAATACTTGGGCTAATGTTCTCAATCTACCGCATATGGAGCCATCGATAATCGTGTCTCCTGCTCGAATAACTGCTCCACCAATGAGGCTTGTATCAATAGATACCCGCATATTGACTTCTCTTTCAAGCTTTGCGCTGAGTGCATTTGCCAGCGTATTTTTTTGTTTATCGCTAAGTTTAATAGCGGAGACCACATCTACATCGATGGTTCTCTCTCTATTATCTTTCAGCGTCTCGTACTGCCTTGAAATTTGTGGTAACAATTTAAGTCTTTTATTTTCCGCAAGAACTGATATGAATCCTTTCGTTTTTTGATCTATTTCATTACCACATATTTCAATCGTTAAGTTTGCCTGCTGTGCCGAAGTGAAACTCGGTGAACTAAGCAAATTTATTACTCTTTCAGTCTGACAAACAGCTGCTAAAATCTTTAAGCTGTCTGACCAACCCTTCAGATTCTTGTCAGCAACAGCATACTCGAATGCTG
The DNA here is from genome assembly GCA_002685455.1 of Porticoccus sp. The sequence goes on from NYXF01000037.1 coordinate 53,669, forward strand.
CTTTTGCGTAAGGTCTAGCTAAAGTGCTCAATTCTGCCATATCGAGATCCTATTAGAGCTGAGATGCTAAATCGTTAACAAGGTCTGTGTTTTTCTTCTCGTCAATATTGGATTGCAGTATTTTTTCTGCGCCTGCTAAGGCTAAAGTTGCGACTTTGCTGCGCAATTCTTCTTTAGCTCTATTAACTTCCATATCGATTTCAGCTTTTGCCCCGGCCTTTACTCTTTCAGCTTCAGTTTTAGCTTGATCTTTCGCTTCATCAACGATTTGGCTTGCTCGTTTATTGGCCTGCTCTATGATTATTGAGGCCTCTTTTTTTGCGTCTTTTAACTTTTCCGACACTTTCTCTTTAGCGTATTCTAAATCCCGTGCTGCTTTATCAGCAGCATCTAAGCCATCTGCTATTTTTTTTTGCCTCTCTTCCATTGAGCTTATTAAAGCTGTCCATACATATTTCTTGCAAAACCAAATGAAAAAAAGAAAAGAAATCGACTGTCCAATTAAGGTTAGGTTTATATTCACACCAACACCTCGCTTTTTTTATTGTCTGTAAAAAAAATATAAATCAAAATTAGCCTGCCACACCTGGTGCAACAGCAAAAATTAAATACATGCCGATACCAACACCAATCATTGGTATCGCGTCAATTAAGCCCGCTAACAAAAACATTTTTCCTTGAAGCATTGGCCCTAGTTCGGGCTGGCGAGCAGTTCCCTCTAGCAATTTGCCGCCTAACAAGCCCATACCTACTGCCGCTCCTAAAGCGCCAAAGCCAACCATAACTGCAGCTGCGATCATGATAAGTCCCATTTTGTTCTCCTAGTAACTATAGTTAGTTGAAATAATTAGTGATTCTCGTGTGCCATACCAAGGTATACAACGGTTAACACCATAAAAATAAACGCCTGTAATGTAATAATTAAAATATGAAAAATTGCCCAACCGAGTTGTAATACTCCACCAAAGGCACCTAATACAAAACTTCCACTCATATACATGATGGCAATTAATATAAAGATCATCTCCCCTGCATACATGTTTCCAAAAAGCCTTAAACCCAATGAAAAAGGCTTAGCTAACAAACCAACCAACTCAAGGGCAAGGTTAATTGGTATGAAAATAACCTGAATAATGGGATTTTTTGATCCGAATGGTTGTAATGCAAGCTCGCCCATAAAGCCGGTGATACCCTTAATCTTGAAACTGTAATAGAGGATCATACTAAAAACTGCTAGCGCCATTCCTAGAGTGATGTTTGGGTCAGTAGATGGAACTATTTTTTGAAATGGAACTCCGCTTATTTCAAACAGATATGGTATGAAATCAACAGGAATTAAGTCCATTAAATTCATTAGAAAAACCCAAACAAAAATGGTTAATGCTATCGGGGCTACCCATAGATTATGTCCATGAAAGCTATCTTTCACTGTGCCATCGACGAACTCGACCATCATTTCGACAAAATTTTGAAAACCGATTGGAACGCCGCTAGTGGCACGTGTTGCAGCTAATTTGAAAACTAAAGCAAAGATGAGGCCCAATGCAATAGACCAACCTAAACTGTCAACATTGATAGACATAAAACCCATCTCAGCTGCTTCTTGACCGCTTTGAGCAAAACCCCAGCCACTCTCCGTTTGACCAAAAGTTAAATTAGTCAAATGATGCTGAATGTAACTTGTTGAGGTTAGTTCTGTATCGCCTGCCATCGGTATCTCTCAAAACAACTAAATAAATTTATTTTCTGTTAAGTGCTTTAGCTGCACAAAACCACTGAATAACTATCATCAAACAATAAGCAAAAAATAAAAATTTTATATCCAACACATCAAAAAAATAAAAAGATAACCCAAATAAAAATGCGGTTATAAGTAATTTTCCTGATGCCCCTTTTTGCATTGCCCGAACTATTTTTGGAGTTTGCTGTGCTCCAATGTACCGAAAAGCTAGTATAGAAAAATAGGCTTGTGGTACTATTTGTATAATTCCACCAATTAATACTGAAAAAGCAATTGTTGTACTAAGTGGCGCTAATATTACAATCGAAATAAGCAAAACTAAAGTTTGAGTCTTTGCTATTTGTAATACTGGAGGTGCTTCAATGGTTGTTTTCATGCATTACCAGTATGTTCTTAAGTTATGCTTTATTTTTTTTCGCCCGCAATTATAGGGAGTACGAACCGCAGATTCAAGATATCTTTGTTGTAAAATTGTTAAATATAGGTCAATTTATTTGTTTAATGGTTATTTAATATGTTCTAAAATTCCATCCAATTCTTCTAAATTATTGTATTTTAGTACAATTTTACCTTTTCCTTTGGCGTTATGCTGGATGGCGACTTGAGCGCCAAGCGTACTTGACAGTTTTTCTTCTAAGATCTTAACATCTGGATTATGTTGATAATTTTCTGTGCTACTACTTTTATCTTGTAATAAAAACCTAACATAAGTTTCTATTTGACGTACATTCATATTTTTAGTGACAGCTGTTCTCGCGGCTTCTAGTTGAATTTTTCCATTGAGAGATAGCAGGGCTCTGGCATGCCCCATTTCTAAATCTCCATGCTCTAATAATTTACGCACCTCATCTTCTAATGACATTAAACGAATTAAGTTAGTTACGGTGCTTCGGGATTTGCTTACTGCGTTAGCGACTTCCTGTTGTGTTAAGTCAAACTCTTCTTGGAGCCTGCTAAGCGCCTGTGCTTCCTCTATAGCGTTAAGATCCTCTCGTTGTACGTTTTCTATTAAAGACATGGCGAGAGCTGCATCATCAGAAACACTCTTTACGAGCGCGGGCACCACGTCAAGACCAGCTATTTGAGCAGCACGCCACCGTCTTTCTCCAGCAATTATTTCATACTTTTGATTCTCAATTTTTCTTACGACTATCGGCTGCATAACTCCATGAAGCTTTATTGATCCAGCTAATTCGTCTAAAGCATCCGGAGACATGTCTCGACGTGGCTGATATTCGCCACGCACCAAAAGCTCGACCGACAAACTGCTTAATTTGGTACTATCATCTATTGTTTGATCATCACTGTCTTCTCTTCCCGCTGCTAGTAATGCATCAAGACCCCTGCCCAATCCTTTTCTCTTTCCCATAGTTCGACCTGTTGTCTATCACTAGTTAATTTGATTTTTTTCCCGTCTGAGAATCTCTCCAGCTAAGCCAAGATATGCTATTGCTCCTTTTGATCTTCTGTCATATGCTAATCCCGACAATCCATGACTTGGTGCCTCAGCCAAACGAATATTGCGTGGTATAGCAATTTGGTACATGGTATTGCCAAAGTGGCTGTTTAGCTGGGCTGTGACCTCATTTGAAAGTATATTTCTTGGGTCAAACATTGTTCTAACTATCCCCTCTAACTTAAGTTTTGAATTGAAACGATTAGTAATTTTTTTAATAGTGCAAATTAGATCAGATAAACCCTCAAGTGCAAAATATTCGCATTGCATCGGTACAATTACTCCATCACATGCCACTAAAGAATTAATTGTTAACATGCTTAGTGAGGGCGGACAGTCAATTATTATATAATCATAGTCGCTTTTCACATGAATGAGCGCGTGTCTTAGGCGGCTTTCTTTGTTTTTCAGGCGCAATAACTCAACTTCCGCAGCAGTTAGATCCCCATTGGATGGTAGTAAATCATAAGAGCCAGTCTCGCTTTTTCTGATGGCTTCTGGTATATCAATATCATCAACTAGAACATCCAACACTGAGAAATTTAGGTTTGACTTATCTATGCCACTACCCATTGTAGCGTTACCCTGTGGATCCATATCAATTAAGAGGACCCTTTTTTTATAATCGGCTAATGAGGCAGCCAAATTTATGCTAGTCGTGGTTTTTCCAACGCCGCCTTTTTGGTTAGCAACAGTAAATATTTTAGCCACAAGTTATCCTCGGGATCATCTAGCCTAGGGTTCTATTTCGATTAAGTGCCGTTCACTTTTAATGCCTGGCACTAATAATTTATGCGAACTAACGACCTTATAATGTTTTGTTAATATACTCAACTCTTCTTGTGGGAACCTACCTTTCATTGCGTAAATACGGCCACCCTTAACCAAAAGATGTTCGGTTTTTTGAGCTATATCAGAAAGATTGGATAATGCTCTGCTAGTTACAGAGTCATAAGGTGCCTTGGGTATGTAGGTCTCTAGGCGGCTTTGCACTTCATTTAAATTATTGAGCTCGAGTTGTTTTTTTACATGAAATAAAAATCTTATTTTTTTTCCATTTGAATCAAGAAGCGTAAAGTTACGGTTGGGATAAATTATTGCTAAGGGTACTCCGGGCAAGCCAGCGCCAGTACCAGCATCTAGAATTCTCTTTCCTTTGATGAACGTTGATATACTAAGACTATCTAAAATATGAGTGAATAACATTTGGTTCTTATCACGCACCGCAGTTAAGTTATAGGCTTTATTCCATTTTTCTAAAATATCCAAGTAACATAAGAGCCTTTTAACTTGTTGTGGGGTGAGACTTAAGCCCATTGTTTCAGCGTGGGTGTTTAATTTATTTTTTAAAGACTGCAACATCTCTTACGCGATTTTCTTTTCTGAGTTTTTTTTCAAGCAAACAAGTAATATGGAAATCGCAGCAGGTGTAATTCCTGGTATTCGACCCGCTTGTGCTAGTGTTTCGGGTTTTACCTCAGATAATTTTTGTTTTGCCTCATTTGATAGCCCCTGAATATCACTAAATTTGAAGTTCTTTGGAATCGATGTTTTTTCCTGTCTGTGAAGCCTCTCTATTTCTTGTTTTTGTCTATCAATGTATCCAGAATATTTGGCTTGAATTTCAATTTGCTCTAAAACTTGCTGTGATACTAGAGATGGNTCATCTTTTTGGATCAAATCATGATATTTAAGCTCTGGTCTTTTTAACAAATCTAACATGTTGTATTCNTGAGAGAGTGGGGAGNTGATTTTTTTATTTATTNTTTTGGCTACTATTGATTCGGTTTGAACCCAATTATTTTTTAAACGCTGTGTCTCTATCTCAATAGCCTCCCTTTTTTCACAAAACACCCTCCACCGGGTGTCTTCGATCAAACCAACGTTTCTGCCAATTTCAGTCAATCGTAAATCCGCGTTGTCTTGTCTCAACAACAAGCGGTACTCTGCTCGACTTGTAAACATTCTATAGGGCTCTGTTGTTCCCATGGTAATTAGATCGTCGACCAAAACACCCATGTAGCCCTCATCACGCCCAACCACCAAGGCTTCTTTTTCTTGAGATTTCAGAGCTGCGTTAGTTCCCGCCAGCAAGCCTTGGGCACCAGCCTCTTCGTAACCGGTTGTTCCGTTTATTTGTCCAGCAAAAAACAATCCCTCGATAAACCTTGTTTCTAGTGAATGCTTCAGATCTTGTGGGTTGAAGAAATCATACTCAATTGCATAACCTGGTCTCGTTATGTGTGCTTGCTCAAAACCCTTAATTGACCTAACAAGATTAACTTGTGTATCAAAAGGCAGGCTAGTGGATATACCATTTGGATAAATTTCGTGAGTTGTAAGTCCCTCTGGCTCTATGAAGATTTGATGTGATTTTTTATCCGCAAAACGAATTACTTTGTCTTCTATTGAGGGGCAATAGCGCGGACCGTTTCCTTCGATCAAACCTGTATATATTGGTGACCTGTAAGTGTTTTTTCTAATTATTTCATGAGTATTCTGGTTGGTGTGTGTTATGTGACAGCAAACTTGTTTGGGGTGTTGGCTTGCACTACCCAAAAAAGACATGTTTGGCTCTGGTTTATCACCCCATTGTTCCTCAAGGCCTGTAAAATCAATTGATCTTGCATCAATGCGTGGTGGAGTCCCGGTTTTTAATCGATCTACCCTAAATGGTAATTCACGTAGTCTTTTTGCAAGTTTTGTTGAGGGTGGGTCACCCGCCCTGCCGGCGAAGTGGTTTTCCATGCCAATGTGAATTTTTCCAGCCAAAAAAGTGCCCGTAGTTAGCACTACAGTTTTTCCATAAATACGAAGCCCCATCTCTGTTATAACGCCAGATATACGATCATTGCTAATTATTAAATCATCAACAGCTTGTTGAAATATTTTCAGATTTGGTTGGTTTTCTAGTACATCTCGTATAGCAGATTTGTATAAAATTCTGTCTGCTTGTGCTCTTGTGGCTCTAACCGCTGGCCCTTTTTTTTCATTTAAAGTCCTAAATTGAATTCCACTCCTATCGGTCGCTTGAGCCATTGCTCCACCGAAAGCATCAATCTCCCTAACTAAATGACTTTTTCCAATTCCGCCTATTGCTGGATTACAAGACATTTGTCCAAGGGTTTCAATATTGTGGGTTAAGAGAAGCGTTTTTCTACCCATGCGAGCCGAAGCGAGACATGCTTCTGTCCCTGCATGCCCTCCGCCTATAATAATTACATCGAAATTTTCTTTTTGTCTCATAACAAGTTAATCGGGAGAAATTAATTAAAAAATATTATAGTTCCATAAATTTATAGCGTCACCTTACTTTCATTATATTTTGAATTCATATATATATATTATTTACTTATATATTATATATGTTGTTATTATTAAGTAGCTTCTGGGTTGTTGAAAAGTAAGTTTTTATTAATCTTATCATAAGCTTAGGTGCATTTATTTCTTTTTAATAATATGGGCACACTGGGTTAATCAGTCGTTAATAAACTGTTAACCAAATGGTGGTTTATCAACAAGCATTAAACCGCAGTTTTCACGCAGGAAAATTTACACTTAATATCAACAGGTTTTACATGATGTCTCAATGATGCATACAGTACTTCAGATTGATCCAGAAAATAACCCAAAAACTTTAAAAATATTTTTTCATTGATCTATATATACTTTTTCATTAAAATTTGCGACGTTTGTTAAATACAACTTATAGTTGACGGGAACTTGTTATGAAAAGAACATTTCAACCTAGCGTACTCAAGCAGAAAAGAACCCATGGATTTCGCTCCCGCATGGCCACAAAAGCGGGCAGAGCTGTTATCAATCGCCGAAGAGCGAAAGGTCGAAAAAGCCTTGCATCTTGATTCCATCTATAATCTATACCTAAACTATAGTTCATTGAATTTAAAATAAATATTCTATTAGCATTTTTATATGTCTAATTATAATTTTGGAAGAAAAAATCGCTTACTTAATTCCCATTCTTTTCAGCGTGTTTTTGATAATACAAAATTTAAAGTATCGAATTCTTGTTTCCTTTTGCTGGCAAATCAAAATCAGCTAAATCACCCAAGGCTTGGAATGATTGTCGCAAAAAAAAGTATTCGGTTTTCTGTTAACCGAAATCGATTGAAAAGGGTTATAAGATCATCTTTTCGCGTAAACCAACAAAACCTTTCTTCTTTAGATATAATATTTCTTGTTCGCAAGGGGATGAATAAACTATCATTTAGAGAACAAACAGAACTGGTTACAAAAGGTCTAGATCAACTACATAAGAAACTACAGAATATCTCATGATTAATAGACTGACAAAAATATTATTTATCTCTCTTATAAAATTTTATCGGTATTTTTTAAGTCCCTGGTTGGGTGATAATTGTAAGTACCACCCAACCTGTTCTTCTTATGCGGTGGATGCGATTCAAACATATGGGGTTTTTAAGGGGGGTTATATGACTTGTTGTAGGCTTGTAAGGTGTCACCCATTTAAGTCGGGCGGATATGATCCTGTGCCCCCGCCAATAAAAAAACAAAGGAAAAAATAATATGGATTGGCAGCGTTCATTTATTATTGGTGCTATGTTGGTTGTTCTGTATATGCTTTTTTTGGAGTGGGATGGTTTCCAAACCAAACGCTTTCCTGTCGTTTCGAATACCACATCAAGCGAATTGATTGTTCCTCAAATTTTAACTACCAAAAAAAAACAAGCCAAAGAAGATACAGAGGATATTCCTGAAAGTTCGATATCCACTAGTCAAAAAAACTTTATTGAAGCGCCCAAGAAGAATGATAATTATATAGAAGATAGGATTATAACTGTCACTACAGATGTCCTTAGGGTGCATATCGATAGATATGGGGGTGATATTGTTCGTGTTGAGCTATTGGATCACTTGCAAGATTTGAAAAACAAGGAAACACCATTCCTTTTGTTGAACAGGACGGCTAATTCAACCTACATAGCACAAAGCGGTTTAATTGGCATCAATGGTACTGACACAAAAGCAGGCAGACCAACCTTTCAGGCCTCTTTTAACCAATACCAACTGGAGAATAATGAGGATACATTAATTGTTGACCTAACATATAATCAAGAAAATACGAGTATTGTTAAGCGCTATCTTTTTAAAAGAAAAGATTACTTAATCAATCTTGAGTATCAAATAAAGAATCAGGCAAAAACCATTTGGGAAGGTGGTTTATACGGGCAAATAAAAAGAGATAGCTTAAACCCTAATAATGTTACAGCATTAGGGATGCAACCCTTTCTTGGTGCAGCTTTAACTACTACTGAAAAAAATTATCAAAAGTTGGGTTTCTCAGAAATTGCAAACGAAACCTTCAAAGGTAGTGTACTTGGTGGATGGGTGGCGATGGTTCAGCATTACTTTGTTAGTGCGTGGGTGCCAGATCAAACAACTCAGAATAACTTTAACATTAGAAAAATTAATAACCAAGATTTCTATATCATGGGCTTTACATCGCCTCAAGTTAGACTTAAACCTGGAGAGAAAGCTGAACTTACAGCAGGCTTTTACGCTGGACCTAAGGACCAGTATCGTCTTGAGGAGCTTTCACCATATCTTGATTTAACAGTTGATTATGGTTGGTTGTGGATGATAGCAAAACCACTTTTCTGGGTTCTATATCAACTGCATCAAATTATAGGGAATTGGGGTTGGTCGATTATTATGCTGACAGTTTTAATTAAAGCAGCCTTTTTTCAACTATCTGCAAAAAGCTATGTTTCTATGGCAAATATGCGCAAGCTTCAACCAGAAATGCTTCGTCTTAAAGAGCTATATGGAGACGACAGACAAAAAATGTCACAAGAAACTATGAATTTATATAAGAGAGAAAAGGTTAATCCCATGGGTGGTTGTTTGCCTATTTTAGTACAAATGCCAGTTTTTATAGCTCTATACTGGGTTTTAATGGAAAGTGTAGAGCTAAGGCACGCTCCATGGGTTCTTTGGATTAATGATCTCTCCGTCAAGGACCCCTTCTTTGTGTTACCACTAATTATGGGTGCAAGCATGTTTATACAAATGCAACTAAACCCAACACCACCTGACCCAATTCAAGCTAAAGTGATGAAGATTATGCCAATAGCTTTCACCTTTTTCTTTTTATTCTTTCCAGCGGGATTAGTTCTTTATTGGACAGTGAATAACTGCCTTTCTATTTTACAACAATGGCTAATAACCAGAAGAATAGAGAATGCTTAATACAAAAAAATTTTTTTGCATTGATATTTGAGTTTGTTAATGATTGAGGTTGTTGACAAAGATAATATAGCCGCTATAGCCACCCCTCCAGGCATGGGTGGTGTTTCAATATTGCGTATTTCTGGTCGAGATATCTCAGTTTTTAAATCCTATTTGGTTTCAACTAAGCTCGAACCGAGATACGCTACCTATACAAGTTTCTTGGACGATAAAAAAAATGCCATAGATAAAGGTATAGCTATTTACTTCCCGGCACCAAATTCCTTTACTGGAGAAGAGGTTCTCGAACTTCATGGTCACGGAGGTCCCGCGGTGATGGATTTATTATTAAAGCGCAGCCTTCAACTAGGGGCACGTCTAGCTCGTGCTGGTGAATTTTCGGAGCGGGCGTTTTTAAATGACAAAATAGATCTAATACAAGCAGAAGCAATTTCTGATTTAATACATGCTTCTTCAGAACAAGCTGCTAGGTGTGCAATAAGGTCCCTTCAGGGTGAATTTTCAAAAAAAATATCTGTTTTATTAGACAAGCTTACTAGTTTACGTATGCATGTTGAGGCTGCGATTGATTTTCCTGAAGAAGAAATTGATTTTCTTTCTGATCCAAAAATATTAAACGATTTGGAATCTATCCTTTTGTTACTCCGAGATGTTAAGGCAAAGGCTCATCAGGGGTCCCTAATATCTGAGGGTATATCGATTGTTATAGCTGGTAAGCCTAACGCAGGGAAATCTAGTCTCTTGAATGCACTTTCGGGGAGGGATAGTGCAATCGTTTCAAATATAGCTGGCACAACGAGAGATGTGCTCAGAGAGCATATACACCTTGATGGTATGCCGGTACACATAATCGATACCGCTGGTTTACATGAAACTAAAAGCTCAGTCGAGCAAGAGGGTATTAGAAGAGCGTGGAGCGAAATTGATCAAGCTGACTGCATCTTGTATATCATAGACAGCTCATCTCAGTATTCTCTCAAAATAGAAGAAAATTGGCCTGAATACTTTAACCGTCACCCCAATCGTAATAATATTATCTATGTGCTTAATAAGTCTGACATTACTTCTTTAGCACCCGGTATAAAAACAGATAAGCACACCATAGTAACTTTATCCGCCAAAAATCACGATGGTATGGGTGCGTTAACCGACCATTTAAAAACTCGCATGGGGTATACCCTTAACGAAGAGGGTGCATTTGTTGCAAGACGCCGACATGTTGAGGCCTTAAACAACACAGAGCGTTTTTTATTGTCTGGAAAAACACAACTTATGGAAGCCATTGCTGGAGATTTATTAGCAGAGGATCTCCGTCTTGCACAACAATCTTTGTCTTCGATAACAGGTGCTTTTAATAGTGACGATTTGTTGGGAGAAATATTTGGTAGTTTTTGTGTGGGAAAATGACCAGTTAAAAAATAATGGTCATAAATTTATTTACTTAAGCGTAATAATTAACATTTTTTTGTTTCCCCAAGAAATCCCCAAATAACTATCAAATTATCAACAGCTTATCCTAAGCTTATATTCAATTTGGGCAACTTTGCATGAAAATAACCTGTCTAAAAATACAGTCCGTTATATTTCATAAGGTATTGTTTTATATGTTTTTTTTAAGTGTACAGCCTTTAGATTTTTTTCTTTAAAGTTGTGGATAACTCAACTATTTATGGCTACACTAAACAACGTCAAAAATATTTATATGAATAGTAGTTAACTTTAAATTTTAGGGAGTGAAAATTTGTCTCAGGTTTTATGGAATAAATGTATGCTCTTGCTAGAAAAAGAGCTACCTTCACAACAATATAAAACTTGGATCAAGCCTCTTCAGATTGCTTCCAACAAACAAGTTAATTCCGACGAAGATATCTTATTATTGGCCCCTAATCATTTTATAAGAGATTGGGTGCTCGACAAGTTCATCTCACGTATAACTGAGATCTTTCAACAATTAAAGGGTAAACGATGTCTTGTTAAAGTTGAGTCTGCTACGAGCACACCTTTTGTTGAAGTCCCTGAGCCTAAAGATAACGTAGTGCTACCCCAAATTAGCGCAAGTAAACCACTGAAATCAACAACTACCGTAAAAATATCCCCACAGCCAGATATGAATCCGGTTGAAGGTGGTTTAAAACACAAAAGTTACCTTAACTCTACTTTCACGTTCGATTCTTTTGTTCAGGGCAAATCTAACCAACTTGCTTTAGCCGCTTCTCAGCAAATAGCTCAGAATCCTGGTGGTGCCTATAATCCATTATTTATATATGGGGCAGTAGGACTGGGAAAAACACATTTAATGCACGCAGTTGGTAATGAGTTGCGGCGACACAAACCAAACGCCAAAATAATTTACTTGCACTCCGAACGTTTTGTTGCAGATATGGTAAAGGCGCTTCAGCTTAATGCTATCAATGATTTTAAAAGATTCTATCGATCAGTGGATGCGCTTCTAATTGATGATATGCAATTTTTTGCTGGAAAAGAGCGATCCCAAGAGGAGTTTTTCCACACTTTTAACGCCCTATTAGAGGGCGGCAAGCAAATGATATTGACATGTGACCGTTATCCAAAAGAAATTGATGGTTTAGAGGAGCGCCTAAAGTCTCGCTTTGGTTGGGGATTAACGGTAGCAGTTGAGCCCCCTGAACTTGAAACAAGGGCAGCGATTTTGATTAAAAAAGCCACACAGGCTCGCGTTAATTTACCTACAGAAGAAGCCTTTTTCATAGCACAAAGAATTCGATCAAATGTGAGAGAGTTAGAAGGAGCACTTAAGAGAGTGATAGCAAGCGCTCACTTCACAGGTAGTCCAATCAATGTTGACTTAATTAAAGAGTCTTTGAAAGATTTACTTGCCATACAAGACAGACTAGTAACAATTGATAACATTCAGAAGGTAGTTTCTGATTATTATAAGCTAAAAATGTCAGAGCTTTTGTCTAAAAGGCGCAGTAGATCTATAGCAAGACCAAGACAGGTCGCAATGGCATTATCAAAGACACTAACTAGCCATAGCTTGCCTGAAATTGGCGAGGCTTTTGGCGGACGTGATCATACTACTGTTTTACATGCATGCAGAAAAATTAAAGAACTTGAAGAAAAAAGCTTAGATATGCAAGATGATATGAAACATTTATTACGTGCGTTAACTACTTAACCAATAGATTTGCTGGATCTTTCAACTTTAAAACTGGATTATGAGTAAATGAAATTTAAGATATCACGTGAAGATTTGCTGCAGCCATTGCAACTAGTGGTCGGAGTTGTCGAAAGAAGACAAACGTTGCCGATATTATCTAATGTTTTAATTGTAGTTAAAGATGATCTTTTATCAATGACTGGAACTGACCTTGAGGTTGAGATTGTTGGTCATGTAAAGCTTAAAGAATCTGAAACGGAAGGAGAAATAACTGTCCCAGCACGAAAATTAATGGATATATGTCGATCTTTGCCTGAATCCAAAGAGATAACATTTAATGAACAGGACGGAAAGGTTCAAATCACCTGTGGGCGCAGTCGTTTTATGCTTTTGTCTCTTCCTGCCAAAGAATTCCCAAGTATAGACGAGCAAGGTACTGGAACTTCGTTCATTATAGATAATATAGAGATAAATAAATTAATTGCTGGGACATCTTTCTCTATGGCACAGCAAGACGTTCGCTATTATCTTAATGGTATGTTACTAGAACTTGACAATAATAGGGTCAGAGCAGTAGCCACAGACGGTCACCGCCTAGCAATGATGGATTCTGCCAAGATAGAATTAGATAGCGAAAATGTTCAAGCTATCATACCTAGGAAAGCTGTAATGGAACTATCCAGATTGTTACCAGATAATGGGGAGGCAGCTATATCAATTAGCGATAACTATATGAAGGTAGTATCGACAGGCTTTCGCTTTACTACCAAACTTATTGATGGTGCTTATCCCGATTATGATCAGGTTATACCCAAAGATGGCGATAAAAAAATGCTTGGAATGCGATCTGAATTGCTAAGTGGCTTTAGCAGAGCAGCTATTTTGTCAAATGAAAAATATCGTGGAGTTAAGTTGTTAGTTAAAAAAGGGCTTCTTACCCTTGAGGCTAATAATCAGCAGGATGAAGCCAGGGAAGAAGTCATCGTAAAATATGAGTGTGATGATCTAGAACTTGGATTTAATGTTAGCTATATAATTGATATTCTTAATATTTTAACTGGCGAAGAAACCTGTTTTACTTTTTCCAATGCCGGAAGTAGCGTTCTGATCGAAGATTTAGCTGCTCCAAATTCCGTTTATGTTGTAATGCCAATGCGCCTCTAACTCACACTATGTTCCTAAAAAAAATTGGTGTTCATGGCTTAAGAAATCTAACTAGCAACGAATTGCAATTATCTAGAACAACTAATTTTCTTTACGGAAAAAACGGTAGTGGTAAAACAAGCTTTTTAGAGGCAGTTCACGTTCTTGGGCGAGGTAAATCTTTTAGATCCCGCATACTTGATCCCATAATTAATGATGTTGTTAATTCATGTACTGTATTTGGAACCATCGAAAAAAACGGCTTTACAACGTCTGTTGGCGTCACCAGAACCCGTAATAATGATTTTAAGTTCAAAATAAATGGACAGAGTGTAAATAATTCCTCGCTGCTTGCTGATACAATGCCCCTTTTAGTCATTAATTCCGATTCATTTAAGCTGTTAAATTCTGGGCCACAATTCAGAAGGCAGTATCTGGATTGGGGAGTGTTCCACGTGGAACGTTCTTACAGAGATGTGTTAAAAAATTTTAATCGAGTCCTTAAGCAGCGGAATTCCTTGTTACGGTGTGATAGAATAAACATTGATTTACTTAAAGTATGGAGTGCAGAATTTGTTTGCCTCGCAGAGGAGGTCGATAAATATCGTAAGAGTTACTTAATAGGATTGGCTGAAAAAATAAATTGGGTTTTGAGTGAAATTTCAGATTTAAGAAATATTGACTTTAAGTATTATTCTGGTTGGGATACTGAAAAAAATTTATTAAGTATATTAGATTTTGATAAACAGAGAGATTTCAAAATGAGAGCAACCTCTCATGGACCGCATCGATCTGACTTGCGTATCAGCTTGAACAAAAGAATGGCTAGTGAGGTTTTATCTAGAGGGCAAACAAAAATTCTAGTAATTGCAATGCAAATAGCACAAGGATTTTTATACTATGAAAAAACGAAAGAGCAATGCCTCTATTTAGTTGACGACTTGCCATCCGAGCTAGATTCTTTACATAGAAAAAAAGTGGGAAGGCTTTTATATGATTCGGGTGCTCAAACTTTTATTACAGGGGTACTAAAAGAGGACCTTATAGAAAGCTGGCCTAAAAATGATAGTAAAATAGAAATGTTCCACGTGGAACATGGAAAGATTACTCAACAGTTAAAGTAAAATATTTTATTTAGGGTTCTTTATGAGCGAAGAGCAAGCATACGATTCAGATAGTATAAAGGTTTTAAAAGGCCTTGATGCTGTAAGAAAACGTCCTGGAATGTATATAGGAGATACCGATGATGGAACCGGGCTTCATCATATGGTCTTTGAGATAGTAGATAATTCTATAGATGAAGCATTAGAAGGCCATTGTTCTGAGATCGTTGTAACAATACATAAAGATGAGTCTGTAACGGTTTCTGATAATGGCCGTGGAATCCCTACAGAAATTCATGATGAGGGCGTTTCGGGCGCTGAAGTAATTATGACAGTCCTCCACGCGGGCGGCAAGTTCGACGAAGCCAGTTACAAAATATCAGGCGGTTTGCATGGTGTCGGTGTTTCAGTCGTTAATGCTCTATCGCGTGATGTTAAGCTCACCATTAAGCGCGGGGGGGAGATACACGAACAAACGTATAAGCATGGAGTTCCCGATTCGCCTTTAAGAGTGCTTGGTAAAACAAAAGAAACAGGTACAGCTATACATTTTATTCCCTCAAATGAAACATTTACTAATATCGAGTTCCATTATGAGGTGCTTGTTAAGAGATTAAGAGAGCTATCATTCCTAAACTCTGGTGTAAGGATTGTTTTAAAGGATGAAAGAACCGATAAAGGTGATATTTTCGAATATGAAGGCGGTTTAAGTGCCTTTGTAGACTATCTAAATACCAACAAACCCACTATCAATAAAGCTGTTCATTTCTCAAAATTTCGTGAGGACGGGGTCGCGGTTGAAATAGCACTTCAATGGAATGATTCTTATCAGGAAAATATCTTATGCTATACAAACAATATACCTCAAAGGGACGGTGGTACGCATCTAGCTGGCTTTAGATCAGCCCTCACAAGAAGCTTAAATACATATATTGAAAAGGAAGGAATAGGAAAAAATAACAAAGTCAGCACGTCCGGTGATGATGCAAGGGAGGGATTAACAGCTATTGTTTCAGTAAAAGTGCCCGATCCAAAATTTTCATCGCAAACAAAAGAAAAACTTGTGAGTTCTGAAGTCAAGTCTGCTGTTGAACAAGAGATGGGTTCACACTTCACGGATTATTTACTTGAAAACCCCCAAGAAGCAAAAAGCATTGTTACAAAGATGGTTGAAGCAGCGAGGGCTCGAGAGGCTGCCAGAAAAGCAAGAGATATGACAAGAAGAAAAGGTGCTCTGGATATTGCTGGTTTACCAGGTAAATTATCGGACTGTCAAGAAAAGGACCCGGCTCTCTCTGAGCTTTATTTGGTAGAGGGAGACTCAGCTGGGGGTTCGGCAAAGCAAGGCAGGGATCGCAAAACCCAAGCTATACTCCCCTTGAAAGGAAAAATACTTAATGTTGAGAAAGCAAGATTTGATAAAATGTTATCAAGTGCCGAAGTCGGTACTCTTATAACGGCGCTTGGTTGCGGCATAGGTGCTGCAGAATTTGATCCTGAAAAACTACGTTATCATACCATCTTAATAATGACAGACGCAGATGTTGACGGATCACATATACGAACATTGTTACTAACTTTTTTCTTCAGGCAAATGCGAGAATTAGTGGAACGTGGTCATATCTTTATTGCACAGCCACCCTTGTATAAGATCAGCAAGGGCAAACAAGAACAATATTTAAAAGACGATCAAGAGCTTACCGACTTTTTAACTAAGTCTGCATTAGAGGGCACTAGTTTACATGTAAATGCTGAAGCTCCCGGCATCAGTGGCTCTTCCTTAGAGCGTCTTGTCTCTGAGTATCGTTCTGTTATGTCTTTGACAGAAGGATTGTCACGCGTTCATCCGATAGAAATATTAAAAGCATTTATTTTTCTTCCAAAAGTAAATTTAACAGAACTGAACGATGAGTCCGCTATTAAAAAAATAGCTAACCTTATGTCAGAGTTAATGAAAAAAGAGAAAGTTTCTGGTAGTAAATTGTATTCTATATCAGTCTGCAAGGAAGAAAAAAGTGGATTTTCTCTGCAAGTAGCAATAACAGAGCACGGCATTACTAATAATTGTTACTTTACAAGTGATTTTTTTTCATCCTCAGAGTACGCCACAATAACATCTCTTGGATCAAAATTGATAGATTTACTAGAGGAAGGGGCATTTATAATGTCCGGTGAAACAAAGAGACAAATTGACAATTTTGGTGATGGTATAGACTGGTTAATGGCTGAATCAAAGCGTGGGTACAATATCCAAAGATACAAAGGATTGGGGGAGATGAATCCAGTTCAATTATGGGATACGACTATGAATCCAGAGGCTAGACGAATGCTGAAAGTTACAGTTGAGGACGCAATTGCTGCTGATTTGATGTTTACAACTCTGATGGGAGATTTAGTTGAACCACGACGTGACTTCATCGAAAAGAATGCTTTATCTGTAACTAATTTAGATTTTTAATTTTTTTCTGAGAAGTTTCGATTACATTTTTTACATGCTCAGTTAAATTCTTACTTTTCATATTCTTTGTTTGTATAATATTTCCTATAACAACATGAATTGTGCCTGATCGCTTCAAAAAACTATGCTTCGGCCAACAGCGACCCGCATTATGCGATATAGGCAGTATAGGAACATCTGCAGCGATAGCCAGAGCTGCTCCACTCCTGCCGTAGCGACCTATCTCACCAGGTTCAACCCTTGTGCCCTCTGGATATATGAGCACATTCTGACCATTTGATAGCCTCTTTAAACCTTGAGAAAGAATTTGTTGCAAAGCTTCTTTCGGGTTGCTTCTATCGATAGCAATTGGACGCATAAAATAAAGGGCCCACCCAAAAAAAGGTATCCAGAAAAGCTCTTTTTTCAAAATAGTGCTCGCCGGCCTCAATAATCTTTGAAGATAAAAGGTTTCCCACCCAGATTGATGTTTACTAAGTATAACGCAAGGTTTATTCGGAATATTTTCTATTCCATAAACTTTGAACTTAACACCACAGCTTATTTGTAACCATTTAATAATAATTACATTAGCAAAAGTAGCGATGTTTTGCCTTTTTTTTATAGGGATTATAATTCCAAATATACTGATAAATGTTCCGAAAAGGACTATAACTACTACATAAAATGCATAAAATAGGGTTGAACGTGAAAAAGAAATTAATGTATTCATAATCTAGTATTTATTTTTTAATATTACAAAAGTAATCTGCTACACCAGATAAGTTGTCGAAAACTTTTGCATTCTTTAAAATTATATTATTTTGCTCCTTTAATCTCATTTCGGTAAACACACCTTTACCCGTACGAACTAAAATGGGAGTACACCTATGCGTAAGCCCAGCCTGAAGATCTCGAAGACTATCCCCAACAATAGGCACCCCTGTAAGATTAATCTTTAGTTGGGTAGCTATGTCGTCTAAAAGTCCACTTGCCGGCTTCCTACAATTACAATTATCTTCCGGTATATGGGGGCAAAAAAATATTCCATTCAGTGTAACGTTTGACTGAAATAATAATCTTTTAAGTTTAGCATGCATTGCATCGAGGGCATTGTAGCTAAATAAACCCCGACCAATACCAGATTGATTGGTAGCAATTACGATTTTATATCCTGAGCGAAAAAGCCTTACAATAGCATCGATGCTTCCTGGTATAGGTTTCCATTCAGCTGCTGACTTGACATAAGCATCCGAGTCTTGATTTATCACGCCATCTCGATCAAGAATAATTAGTTTGATCATAAGATAAGCCTTCCTAATATTTCAAATCTTGATAAAACTAGTCGACCATTTATTTCATTGGAGCCAAAAAAGATATGTCAGCTACTTCGAGAAACAGGGCCCTTAATTTCTGCAATATAACAAGACGATTCATTCGAATATCCTTATTATCAGCCATAACCATAACATCATCAAAAAATTTATCTACAGGTGTTGCGAGGCTGGATAATAGTTTTAATATTAAAGAGTATGATCTTTCTTTAATGAATGGTTTGATTTTTTTCTCCAGTTCGCCTATTAATTTGGCTAATACTATTTCTGACGGTTCAATCAAAAGCGATTCATTTAGTTGTTTCGGTACATTTTTTATAGAGTTCTTACTAAGTATATTTGAAACTCTTTTATTAGCACTTGCTAGGGATGCGCACTCCGGAAAACCTGAAAAAGTATTAACTGCATTTACGCGCTCATGTATGTCAAGTAGATTAGTAAGCTTTCTTGAAGCGACAGATAAAAAGACTACAGTTGGTATATTTTTTTCTTCATATACATATTTTAAACGATCTATGATGTAAGTAAGTACTTGCTTGCAGGTTTCGTCTTCATTGTTTATGTGCTGTCTATGTCCGGCTGCCGCCCTTTTGAGTGCTTCGAAAAGGTCTACATTTATTTTATGTTCAATAATTATTCTTAATAAACCTAGACTAGAGCGACGAAGTGCAAAAGGATCTTTTGATCCAGTTGGCTGTTCTCCTATACCAAATATACCAGTTAATGTGTCAAGTCGATCAGTGAGAGCCAAAGCAACCCCGGTATTTGTTGCCGGTATACTATCGCCTGAAAATTTTGGCATGTAGTGCTCTAAAATAGATTCAGCTACTTCATCTGCCTCTCCGTCATAAGAAGCATAATATTTACCCATTACTCCTTGAAGTGTTTCAAATTCATTAACCATATCTGTTACTAAATCTGATTTACATATCTCTGCAGCTCTAATTGAAAAAGCGTTATTAGCATTGACCAGAGGCGCTATGTATTTTATGAGAGAAACTAAACGAACTGTTTTCTCATATACTGAGCCTAATTTTTCTTGAAAAATAACAGTCTTAAGTGCCTCTCTCTTTTGCTGTAGTGTAGTTCTTTTATCTGACTCATAAAAAAAAGCAGCGTCGGATAACCTTGGCCGAATTACCCTCTCATTTCCGAGAATGATTTGGTCGGGATCTTTGCTTTCAATATTTGCAATTGTAATGAAAAGTGGAAGAAGCTTGCCATCAGCATCTACTAAGTGAAAATATTTTTGATGTTCTACCATTGAAGAGATTAAAGCTTCGTTTGGCACTGTTAAAAACTTTTTTTCAAAGCTTCCCATAAGTGCGATGGGCCACTCATTAAGGGCTGTTACTTCGTCTAGCAAAGCTTCGCCTATAACGGCAGTACCGCCCACCTTTTTAGCAGTTTCTTCTACAGATGACCGGATAAGTTCTTTTCGCTCAAAAAAATCAGCTATTACATTAGCCTCTCGGAGGGTTTTTTGATACTCAAGTGGCGTATTTAATATAATTTTTTCCCCATTATGAAATCGATGACCATACGTAATATTGCTTGACTCTTGACCCATAATTTTTGAATTTATAACTTTATTGCCAAAGAGGACTACGATCCATTGAATAGGGCGAACAAACTCAAGCACACTAGATCCCCAGCGCATATTTTTTTGGACAGGTAGCGAAGTGAGTGCTGATTCAATAATCTCTTTCGCTATTTTTACAGTTTTAGCACCAGCCATTTTTGATTTATAGCAAAGCTTCTCTTTGCCTTGTTCAATCTCGATCATGTCAAATAATGAATTTAATGGTATACCATTTTTTTTTGCAAACGCCTTACCAGCTTTAGAAGGGCTACCTTTTTTATCAAATGCAATTTCCTTAGGAGGGCCCCAAATAACGATTTCTTTAGTGGGGGCTTGTTCCTCTAAATCTTCAAGCAAAACAGCTATTCTTCTTGGCGTCGCAAAAACTTTTGATTTGTTAAATGAAAGAAAGTTACTATTAAAACCATTAATAATATGATCATGAAAAGCGTTAGCAAGTATCATAAGTGATTTTGGTGGAAGTTCCTCTGTGCCTATTTCCACTAAAAAATCTGCCATCATTTTTGTTCCTCAGCAGTTCTTATTGCCCTATCCGCCATTTCCTTTGATGCAAGCGGAAAGCCAAGCTTGTGTCTAGAATTAAAATATGCTTTTGCGACGGCCTTTGCCAAGGTTCGTATGCGTAAAATATATCTTTGTCTTTCTGTAACTGAGATTGCATGCCTCGCATCGAGAAGATTAAATACATGTGAAGCTTTCATGACCATTTCATATCCTGGCAGTGGGAGCCCTTTTTCTACAAGTTGTTTGCAATCAAATTCAAGTTTATCAAACATTTTTTTTAGAAAACAAACATCAGCTTCTTCATAATTATAAGCTGACATCTCAACTTCGTTTTGGTGAAATACATCTCCATAGGTCAACTTGCCGTTGGACCCTGCACTCCACATCAAATCGTAAACACTATTCACACCTTGAAGATGCATAGCAATTCGTTCAAGACCATATGTAATCTCTCCTGCAACTGGGAAGCATTCAAGACCCCCAACTTGCTGGAAATAAGTAAACTGCGTTACTTCCATACCATTCAGCCATACTTCCCACCCAAGCCCCCATGCCCCAAGTGAAGGTGACTCCCAATTATCCTCAACAAAACGTATATCATGGATTTTAGTATCAATACCCAGCATTTCTAGCGAATTTAAGTAAACCTCCTGTATATTTTTGGGAGATGGTTTTAGAACAACTTGAAATTGATAGTAATGTTGAAGTCGATTGGGATTTTTTCCATACCTCCCATCAGTTGGTCTTCTGCAGGGTTGGACATAAGCGCAGTTCCAAGTCTCTGGCCCTATAGCACGCAAAAAAGTAGCTGGATGAAAGGTACCCGCTCCTATTTCCATATCTAGCGGTTGCAAAATTACGCATCCATGATCAGACCAAAATTTTTGCAAGGATAAGATTAATCCCTGGAATGAAGAATCTTTTTCGGAATGTAACACTTAGATTTCCCCTTTGATATAATATTATCAATTATAAAGCTACAAACCACGAATAGTAAGCATTTAAAAAATTAAACCTCAATACTGGAATAAGGGCCTTCCTATATTTTTAAGATAAGTTCTATTTGGGGGGTCTGCTGAACGTTGATCTCATGTTACAAGAAGACATAGTCATCAAACTAGCCATCATCTGTTACTTAATGATGGTAGCCATGTAGCAATCGATGGCCAAAAAGATAAAAGCATCATAAGCAATATCTGTATCGCTATGAAGGGCATAACCCCCTTATAAATATCCCCTGTTTTTATGGCCTTGGGTGCGACACCTCTTAGGTAAAATAATGCAAAACCAAATGGCGGTGTTAAAAAAGATGTCTGTAAATTTATAGCTATCATAATTCCTAGCCAGATTGGATCAAGACCCATTCCAAGGAGGGCTGGAGCTATGATTGGGACTACTACATACGTTATTTCTATAAAATCAAGAATGAATCCTAGAAGAAATATCAGCAACATAACTAAAAATGTAGCTCCAAATAGACCCCCAGGGATATTTTTTAATAGACCTTCTGCTAGCTCATCTCCACCAAAGCCACGAAAAACAAGAGAAAATATAGATGCTCCAATTAATATTAGGAAAATCATAGAGGTGATTTCGGTAGTTTTTTGGGTTACTTTTTTTAACAAAGCATATGAAAGCCTATTAGCATTATAGGTGAGAAAAATTGCTCCAATTGCTCCTATACCGGCGGCTTCAGTGGGAGTGGCTAAACCTAATAGGATAGACCCTAGAACTGAAAAAATCAGTATTACAGGCGGCATTAAAGGTTTAAGTAGCTGAAAAAAACTATTTTTTATTTTTTGTTCAGTAAAAATTGGTGTAGATTGTGGTTCAAAACGTGCGACAAGCATCAAATAAGCTATATACATGATTATTAACAGCATTCCTGGGACAACTGCACCTAAGAAAAGATCACCAACGGATATAGCTCTTGGAGCAAAAATTCCCTGAGCAAGCTGGGCTTGCTGATAAGAATTTGCAATGATGTCACCCAGTAGCACTAAAGCGATTGATGGCGGGATGATTTGTCCAAGAGTCCCAGTCGCACAAATAGTCCCAGATGCTAGAGAAGGAGAATACCCCTGTTTAAGCATAGTAGGTAAAGAAATCAGCCCCATAGTTACTACGGTTGCGCCAACAATTCCTGTGCTAGCAGCCAACAGCATACCGACTACAACAACCGATATACCAAGCCCGCCTTTAAAATTTCTCAATAATTGAGACATACTATTCAGTAGGTTTTCAGCTAATCTAGACTTTTCTAGCATTACACCCATAAAAATAAATAATGGAACTGCTATTAGGACAGCATTATCAATTATTCCGTATAATCGATTTGGCAAAGCATGCAAAAAATCCATATCGAAGATGTTAATTACGTTACCATATAGTGCGAATAAAAGTGCAGTTCCTGCCAATGAAAAAGCGACAGAGTAACCCGCCATCATTATTATACAAACAGAAGCAAACATAATTATAGGAATGTATTCAAGCATCTGGCGCGCCCTCTACTTCACTTTTGTTTTTATCAAATAGAAATAAAGAATTTTTTATAACTTCAGAAACCCCCTGTAGTAAAATACATGCAGGCATAGTTATTAATAATGTTTTCAATAGATATATATATGGTAGGCCACCTGCCTCCCTTGAAACTTCTCGTATAAACCAACTGCTTATTACGTAATCCCAGCTGAGAGTTAAAATTACAATGCAAACGGGCATCAAGAACACTAATGTACCTAATATTTGAATTATCGCCTGAGTATGGGGACTGAACTTCTGGTAAAAAATATCGATACTAACATGCCCTTTTCTCTTTAATGTAAAAGCTGCTCCCATCAAAAAAACCAGCGCATGCAAGTAGGTTAAAGATTCTTGTAAAGCGATTGACCCGACTTCAAAAAAATAACGCATGAAAACTATTAACCCCGTTAAAAAAATCATTAAGAGGGTTGCCCATGAAATTATACAACCTGTCCACTCAGTAAAATTATCAATACTCGTTGGTAGCTTTCGAACATAGGAGTTAAATTTACAGTTGATTAGATTTTTAATACTCATGATATGCGTATATTTTACCAGTCAATTATCATTTATTGATTTTGTCATATTACTGTCATATGTGTAGATTAAAATTGTTTTTATAAAATAAAACATCATAGGAGATCCAATATGGGAATTAATAGTATCAAAAATTATATTATCGTTGTTTGCCTACTTTTTTTTAGCTCTACTCTGTGCGCCGCATCTCGTGACTATATCAGTGTTGTAGGATCTTCAACAGTATACCCTTTTGCCACAGTGGTGGCAGAGCGCTTTGGAAAAAATACTGGTAGTCTGACACCTAAAATAGAATCTACTGGTTCAGGTGGTGGAATGAAGCTATTTTGTTCTGGCATTGGTACAAAATACCCAGATATTACAAATTCATCAAGACGAATAAAAGAATCTGAGTTTAAGAAATGCCAAGATAACGGTGTAACGGAAATCGTCGAAGTTCTTATCGGTTACGACGGCATTGTATTGTCAAATTCTATTCAATCAAAAAAAATGAATTTAACACGTAAAGATATTTATTTAGCTTTGGCAGACAAAATTCCAAATTCAAACGGCAAATTGGTAAAAAATCCAAATAAAACCTGGCAGGATGTTAATCCTTCATTACCGGACAAAGCAATTGTCGTGATCGGTCCTCCACCCACGTCTGGAACTCGTGATGCTTTTGTAGAGCTTGCAATGGAAGGCGGAGCTAAAAGCTTCAAAGCTCTCAAAGCTTTAAGAGAAAGCAAGGATAGCAATAAAATTATAGAGATGATGAGAGATCTCGATATACCTGCGAGTGCTTTTAACGAGAAGGGTAAGAAAGTTTTTAAGGCAATCACTCATGCTATTCGCGAGGATGGCGCCTATATAGAGGCTGGTGAAAACGATAACTTGATTATTCAGAAATTAGAAGCTAATCCAGATGCATTAGGTATATTTGGATATTCTTTTTTAGATCAAAATAGTGACAAAGTTCAAGGCTCAACAGTTGAGTTAATAGAACCTACATTTGAAAGTATAGCTGACAAAAGTTATTCGATAGCACGTCCCTTATACTTTTATATTAAAAAAGCACATATAAACGTTGTACCTCGAATTGCTGACTATGCTGTAGAATTTAGTAGTGAAAAAGCATGGGGTCCAGAGGGATATTTAGCTGATAAGGGTATGATTCCTATGAATAAAGATTTACGATCTAAGTTTTCAGACGACATAAGAAACATGACAATAATGAAAAGTCTGGAATAATTGGAGTCTCTTGCCCACCCCTTTGTTATAGTCTGCTTTGGTATTTCCCAGAGAGATTGCAAAAAAAATTTGCTTATTATTATGATAATATCCGGCTTGTGAGTATACTCATGAGCCGTTTTTTNAATTTCGAAATATGAAGGAATTTATGTAATGGGATTTGGTTCTTTAATTNTAGCTGTGCTTGGACTTAGCTTGATAGCATTTTATGCATCACGCGTAAAAGCTTTAAGTATGGCAAAACCTCTCGGCGGTATTCAGCAGCTGGCTTCACTACCCTTTTTTTATGGTATGCGTGCAGCAATATGGTGCGCCTTACCCCCATTAGCATTGTTAATCATGTGGTCTTTATTTGATAATCACATAATTAGCACAATAGTTATTAGCAATCTGCCAGATAGCGTCAAGCCAACTAATACCGATCAATATAATCTGTTAATAAACAGTATAGAAAATATATCAAGCGGTGCCCTAGATCCACAACTTGCTGACCCAAATCTTGTGTCTGCTTCAAAAATACTAGATCAGCTGAATAACACAGCCCAAAAATTACTAACTATATTAATATTATCCGTTTCTATTTTTTTTATGTCTTTTGCTTGGATAAAAGTTTCACCTAAATTGCATGCCAGGCAGATGGTTGAAAAAATGTTTAAATGGACACTCCTGATCGCCGCTTGTTTAGCTATTCTTGCTACGCTAGGTATTGTTCTTTCAGTATTATTTGAAGCAATAAGGTTTTTTCAGCNAGTACCGGCAAGTGACTTTTTATTAGGCACTGAGTGGAGCCCACAAATGGCTATTCGCTCAGATCAAGTTGGATCAACTGGAAGTTTTGGTGCCATACCACTATTTGTGGGCACCCTCTTAATTTCTTTTATTGCAATGTGTATAGCAGTTCCCGCTGGTCTAATGTCTGCGATTTATTTAGCAGAATACGCTAAACCTGTAGTGAGAAATTTTGCTAAGCCAGTGCTTGAAATTTTGGCAGGAATTCCAACAGTAGTATATGGATTTTTCGCAGCCTTAACTGTCACTCCCTTCTTACGAGAGTATGGTGAAACCATTGGATTAGAAATATCGTCAGAAAGCGCTCTGTCTGCCGGGCTTGTAATGGGGGTAATGATAATACCATTTGTCTCTTCTCTAGCAGATGATGTCATAACTGCAGTTCCACAAAGTCTCCGAGATGGCTCCTTAGGCTTGGGGGCAACTAAATCTGAGACAATTAAAAAAGTCATTTTTCCAGCTGCATTGCCTGGAATAGTTGGAGGAGTTTTGCTTGCAGTTTCTCGTGCTATCGGAGAAACAATGATTGTAGTGATGGCGGCAGGTTTAGCGGCAAAAATGACCATAAACCCACTTGAAACTGTAACCACAGTGACAGTACAAATTGTTACCTTGCTAGTAGGAGATCAAGAGTTCGATAGCCCTAAAACACTTGCAGCTTTTGCCTTGGGNTTAATGNTATTNGTTGTAACTTTGGNANTGAATTTTCTAGCACTGCGTATTGTGAATAAATATAGGGAGCAATATGACTAGCCTATCNACAGCANCCCNTNANGAAAAAATTCGGTTAGGCCTAAAAAAACGCCACCGTGCAGAAACTCGTTTTCGATTATACGGTGCAACTGCTATTACATTTGGATTGATGTGTGTTCTCTTTTTATTTTTTGATATTACCAGCAAAGGGTACAAAGCTTTTCAGTTAACTTATATTAATCTTAACGTAACTTATGATGAAGATGTTTTGGGTGTAAGTGACGTAAGCAACCTTTCTCAAATGGCCTTGGGTGATTTCCATGGCGCTTTGAAGTCTGCCTTAAGAGACAGATTTACTGATGTTACTGGTCGCAAAAATAAACGAGAGCTTTATAGCATATTAAGCAACGGAGCTGGCTATACTCTACGTGACCAATTGAAAGAAAATCCGAACCTATTAAACACTTCAGCCAACATGTGGCTGATAGCCGATGACGATGTAGATACTTATTTCAAGAGTCTTAAAAATAAAGATGGCCCTTTCAGAGGAAGGATGACAAAGAATAAGGAGACTTGGCTGCAAAGCTTAATTGAATCTGGCGAAGTAGAGACACGCTTTAACTCAAATTTCTTTTCCAAGGGAGATTCTCGAGAGCCAGAGTTAGCAGGAATACATGGAGCTGCGATGGGTTCTTTTTATACACTACTTATTACGATAATTCTTGCTTTTCCGTTGGGTGTTGCCGCTGCAGTCTATCTAGAAGAATTTGCACTTCGCAATAGATGGACTAATTTTATAGAGGTCAATATTAATAATCTTGCAGCTGTTCCATCTATAATTTTTGGATTATTAGGCTTAGCAGTTTTCATCAATTTTTTTGATGTACCTCGTTCAGTACCACTAGTGGGTGGTTTAGTCCTAACACTGATGACTTTACCAACAATAATCATTTCAAGCAGAGCAGCTATCAAGTCTGTTCCGCCGTCAATACGCGAGGCTGCTATCGGAGTGGGCGCTTCTCCTATGCAAGTTGTCTTGCACCATGTGTTACCCCTAGCAATGCCAGGAATGCTAACAGGAGCAATAATCGGAATGGCAAGAGCTTTGGGTGAAACAGCTCCTTTGTTGATGATTGGCATGGTGGCGTTCATTGTAGACGTTCCATCGGGATTTAATGATCCTGCTACAGCATTACCTGTTCAGATTTTTCTTTGGGCAGACAGCCCAGAAAGAGCTTTTGTGGAAAAAACATCAGCTGCAATCATGGTATTGCTGGCATTTTTGATAATAATGAATACAGTAGCTGTAGTTTTGCGCAAACGCCTTGAGCGTCGATGGATGTAGGGATAAAAAATTATTATGAGTACAATTAAAGACCACGAAAAAAAAGCTGATTATCCAGAAGAAACAGTTGGTGTGCCATTCATAGAGAATCCAAAAATGTCTGTTAGAAATCTTAATGTTTCTTATAATAATAAACAGGCCATATATGATTTATCCTTGGACATTGGAAAACACGAAGTAATCGCAATGATTGGGCCTTCAGGCTGCGGTAAATCTACATTCCTAAGGTGTTTGAATAGAATGAATGATACTATTGAGAGTTGTAAGGTTGCTGGAACGATTACTTTAGACGACCAAAATATATATTCAGATTTAATGGATCCTGTTGCATTGAGAGCACAAGTGGGCATTGTTTTTCAAAAACCTAATCCTTTTCCTAAATCAATTTATGATAATGTCGCATATGGACCAAGATTGCATGGACTGGTTAACAGTCGCGCTGAAATAGATGAAATTGTTGAGCAAAGCCTTACTAGAGCCGGTTTGTGGGGGGAGGTGAAGGATCGCCTTGACCAACCTGGTACAGGTTTTTCAGGTGGTCAACAACAAAGACTATGCATAGCAAGAGCAATTGCAATAAGTCCAGAGGTTATTTTGATGGATGAACCATGCTCTGCACTGGATCCGATTGCTTCTGCAAAAATAGAGGAATTGATCGCCGAGTTATCAGAAAATTACACTATAGCTATAGTAACTCATTCCATGCAACAGGCAGCTCGAGTTTCGAATCGAACGGCATACTTTCACTTGGGGCGCTTGGTGGAAGTTAACGATACAGAAAAAATATTTACCGCGCCAACACATCAGTTAACAGAATCATATATAACCGGGCGTATTGGTTGATGGGTAGACTCTTTAATTTGGAGGGTAATAATGATGAGTCCTAAAATAGTTATGGATAATTTAAAGCTGGATAAACATATTTCAAAAAAATTTAACGAAGATCTCGAGGACATCAAAACAGCGATGCTTGCTATGGGTGGTTTAGTAGAGAAACAGCTTGAAGATTCTATCGCATCAGTCATAAATGCAGATAGTAAGCTTGCTGAACATATTATTTCAATCGAAAACAAAATTGATGAGATGGAAAAAGATATCGATGAGACATGCATAACCCTCATTGCCCGCCGACAACCTGCTGCTACAGACTTACGTCTAGTAATGGCAGTTAGTAAAACAATAAGAGACCTAGAGCGTATTGGAGATGAAGCTCAAAAAATTGCAAAAATGGCTATTAAACTGACTGAGGAAGGCCATCCACGGGGCTATCAAGAAGTAAGACATATCGGGAGCTGTGTTCGTAAAATGCTTAGAGATTGTCTAGATGCATTTTCAAGATTTGATGCTGACTCGGCAATATCAACTATGCTTCAAGATGAGCAGGTGGATAAAGACTACAGGACTGCTATACGTGAAACAATTACTTTTATGATGGAAGATCCACGAAGCATATCTCGCTCAATGAACGTTCTTTGGGTTCTTAAGTCACTTGAGCGTGTTGGCGACCACGCCAAGAATATTTGTGAACAAGTAGTGTATCTTGTTCAAGGTACAGATATAAGATAATCGGAATATTTTCGCTATATATGAAATAGTTTTTTAACTACATTTTTAGTGTTTCATTAAAAAGTTCTTTATCGAACTCGTAAAGTTACAATTATCTTATGTTAGTTTTCTGTAGATTTGAGTTATGATATTGCCGTTTAAAACTTGGAGTTTTGTCAGTGAAAGAGTTATTTATTAACAATATAGCATGGGCACAAAAGGTAAAAAAAGACGACCCTGCTTTTTTTCAAAGACTCTCTTTGCAACATGCGCCAGAATATTTATGGATCGGGTGCTCAGATAGCAGAGTTCCGGCTAACGAAATCATTGGCTTGATGCCAGGCGAGCTCTTCGTTCATAGAAATGTTGCCAATCTAGTAGTTCATGATGACCTTAATTGTTTGTCTGTAATTCAATATGCTATTACAGATTTGAAGGTTAAGCATGTAATTGTCTGTGGTCATTATGGTTGTGGAGGCATAACTGCGTCTGTAAAAAATCAAAAGCTCGGAACGCTAGTTGATAACTGGTTGCTCAATGTAGATAATGTACAAAACTTGCATCGTGCCAGCATAGAAAAAAATAATACCCAAGAAAGAATTATTGATCAGCTATGTGAATTAAATGTTATTGAACAGGTAGCCAACGTATCAAAAACTAGTATCGTCTCAGATGCTTGGTCACAAGGTCAAAAAGTTACGATACATGGATGGATTTATAGCATGACAAACGGATTACTCAGTGATCTTGACATAAATGTTTCTAGTGCTGAAGATCTTAAGATTCAGTATACACAGGCAATTGACAGAATCAACGATCGCTTCAAGCTCAGTCCGGAGAATGAGTAATTTAACTTGATTAGGTGACATAGGTTTTTTTATGCTGGTTATCATTTCCCCCGCAAAAACTTTAGATTATATTACACCTTCGGCAATCACTGATTATAGTATACCTATGTTTATTGGTGACTCGGCCGAGCTCATCGATCAGCTAAAGCAACTTAACCCACAAGAAATCTCTAATTTAATGAAAATTAGTGAAAAATTAGGAAATATTAACTTCTCTCGGTATTTAAGTTGGGATTCAGAGCCTAGTTTTGATAATGCTAAACAAGCAGTTTTAGCCTTCAAGGGCGACGTTTATACTGGCCTTGATGTTGAAAGTCTCTCGTTAAAAGAACTTAATTGGGCACAAAATCATGTAAGAATATTATCAGGCCTATATGGCTTGTTGCGTCCTTTGGATTTAATGCAACCTTATCGATTAGAAATGGGAACAAATTTCAAAACGACTCGAGGTAAAGATTTATATGAATTTTGGGGGAATAAGATCACGAGTAAACTCAACCAAACCCTCGATGAAGATAATTACGGCGTGGTTATTAATTTGGCTTCCAAAGAATATTTCAAAGCTATCAAACCTGATTCCCTTGATGCAAGGATTGTGACTCCTATATTCAAAGATTGGAAAAACGATAAATATAAAATTATTAGTTTTTTTGCGAAAAAAGCTAGAGGTATGATGAGCCGATATATTATACAGCGTAAAATTCAAGATCCTGAGGAAATAAAATCGTTCGACACGGGTGGATATAAGTTCGATAGTTCTGAATCAACAAAAAACGAATGGATTTTTACAAGAAAAATGATGGAATAAACATTACATGGCGTTAAAAAAAACATTCTCCCAAGCCTGCGATAACAACCGTCAACCGATATTAAATCGACTTATTAAAATCTTTTCTAATACGCATAATGTATTAGAAATAGGTAGTGGCACTGGGCAACACGCAGTTTTTTTTTCCTTACATCTTCCACGTCTTGTTTGGCATACGTCAGATCTTCCATGTAACCATGACACTATTAATGCTTGGATTAAAAGCAGTTCAGCCTCAAACGTGCGGAGCCCATTAGTGTTTGATGCTAATTCTACGCAATGGACAAATAGCTTAGTTGATGGATTATTTACAGCAAACACTTGTCACATTATGACTTGGTCAACTTTAGCTAATTTCTTTAGGCGCCTCCATACTATACTAGCCCCCGGTGGAATTTTTGTTATCTATGGGCCTTTTAAGTATGGTGGAAAATTTACAAGTCAAAGCAATCAGGAATTTGATCTTATCCTTAAAAATAATTGCTCTCATCAGGGCATAAGAGATTTTGAGGCGCTGGATGAACTAGCAGCTGGTGCAGGATTAAAATTAATAGAGGATTGTCCCATGCCTGCAAATAACCAGCTTTTAGCTTGGAAGCGTGAGTGACAAAATTAATTACTTATAAGGAAGTTTTTTAGAAGCAAGATTTATGTATTCTTTGACGTGAATTTCTTCTTGATTTAAAAATTTTTGTATTGCATCCGAAAAATCTGGATGTTCAATCCAATGAGAAGAATAAACTTCTATCGGTACAAACCCCCTTGAAATTTTATGTTCACCTTGAGCACCCGCATCAAAATAAGATAATTTTTTTTCGATCGAAAACTCTATGCCTTGATGATAACAAAGTTCGAAATGAAGAAATTCATATTCTGCATTACATCCCCAGTAACGGCCATAAAGAGCATTATCATCAAAAAAGAATAATGCTGAAGCGATTTTTTTCCCACCACTATTATCTTTTGCTTCTGCTACAGATAGCATTATTTGCGATCCAAGAACATCTCCAATATTCTCAAAAAATTTTTGTGTGAGGTATCCATGTGTACCGTTTCTTTTTAAGTATGTCTGATGATACACGGAGCACATAAATTCCCACCAATCCGCTGTAATCTCTTCTCCTACCAGACGGGTAACATTAATATTTTCAGTAGACTTTCGCCGTTCTTTCAAAAGATTTTTTCTTTTTCTTGATGCGAACGTGCCGATAAAATCATCGAAATTACTATAATTGTGGTTCTTCCAGTGGTATTGCACCCCAACACGCTTCATCAACGACTGCGAAAAAATACTATACAGGAGCTCATATCGCGGAAATAGTATATGCCAGCTGGAAGCTCCCCATTTTTTTGCAAGAGCCTTTATATTTTTTAAGAGTACTTGTTCAATTAAATCCGGATTTATTCCACTAGCAATACCTATGCGAGGTCCAGTTACTGGTGTGAACGGTATTGCAGTAACTAGCTTAGGATAATATTGGATACCATGCTGGTGATATGCATTTACCCAAGAATGGTCAAACACATATTCTCCAGATGAGTGA